>JABDKA010000081.1 GCA_013002405.1 Sulfitobacter sp.
GCTTCATTCCGTGACGCTTGGTGGGACTGGCAAGGAAGAGGAGGACCGCCATCCCAAGATCGGGGATGGTGTCTTGATCGGGGCGGGGGCCAAGGTGCTGGGCAACATCAGCATTGGCCATTGTAGCCGGATTGCGGCCGGCTCCGTGGAGCTGGAAGATGTGCCGCCCTGCAAGACAGTCGCAGGAATTCCGGCACGCATTGTAGGAGAGGCTGGTTGTGAGCAGCCTTCCATCTCAATGAACCACATGCTTGGACCCTGGGAGAAGGAAAAGGGCTGATTGTTCAGTCTATTCTGATCAGATGAAAAAGCCGGGGCATGCCCCGGCTTTTGTTTGATTTATCGCCGCCATGCCGACGGCAGAATGAGGGGTTGCGTGCCGCTCAACCCCCCCAAAGAAGTCACCTCGCAAGGTTAAGGCGCAGACCCGATCAGGCCAGCATCGTCAAAGGCGCTTCAAGGTTGTCCTTGATCGCCTGAAGGAGTGTCGCACCCAACGCCCCGTCGATCACCCGGTGGTCGACCGAAAGCGTGACGGACATGACGGTGGCCACCCCGACTTCGCCTTCGGCATTCACCACCGGTTTCTTCACGCCCGCACCGACGGCCAGAATGGCGCCGTGGGGCGGGTTGATGACCGCGTCGAAATTATCGATGCCGAACATGCCCAGGTTGGAGATGGCGAAGGAGCCGCCCTGGTATTCGTGCGGGGCCAGCTTGCGGTCTCGCGCGCGGGCGGCGAGATCCTTCATCTCGGCCGAGAGGGCCGAGAGGCTTTTCGTCTCGGCATCCTTGAGGACGGGAGTGAAAAGGCCGCCCTCGATGGCGACGGCGACGGCCACGTCGGAGGGGGTCAGCTTGAGCATCCGGTCCCCGGCCCACACGGCGTTCGCCTCGGGCACCTGCTGAAGGGCCAGTGCGCAGGCCTTGATGATGAAGTCATTGACCGAAAGCTTCACGCCGCGCGGTTCCAGTTGCTTGTTAAGCTGGGCACGGAAGGCCATCAGCGCGTCAAGATGGATGTCACGGCGCAGGTAGAAATGCGGGATGGTCTGCTTGGCCTCGGTGAGGCGGGCCGCGATGGTCTTGCGCATGCCGTCGAGCGTGATCTCCTCGTAGTCGCGGCCCTCGTACATCTTGAGGACAGTGTCAGTGGAGAGGCCAGTGGGCGCTGCGGATGCGGCCTTGGGTGCCCCGCCTGCGGGTGCTTCGGCGGTCTTCGCTGGCGTGTCAGACTTGCTGAGCCCTTCCACGTCCGCCTTCACGATGCGGCCATGGGGACCGGAGCCCTTGATCTGGGCAAGGTCCAACCCCTTGTCTGCGGCGATGCGCCGGGCGAGGGGGGAGGCGAAGATGCGGCCGCCGTCCTTGCCTTGAGGGGCTGCAGGAGCCGCCGTGGCTTCGGTTTCACCGCGACCGTAACCGCCTGCGGGGGCGGTCTGATCGGAGGGCTCGGCGGGGGCGGCGTTTGCGGAGGCGGGGGCAGAGGGCGCGCTCACCTCACCGATGTCGTCGGCACTTTCACCCTCCTCCAGCAGCACCGCGATGGGAGAGTTGACCTTCACCCCTTCGGTACCCTCGGCAATCAGGATTTTACCGATGGTACCTTCGTCAACGGCTTCAAACTCCATTGTGGCCTTGTCGGTCTCGATCTCGCACATGACATCGCCGGAATTGACGGTATCGCCTTCCTTGACCAGCCATTTGGCCAGCGTGCCTTCTTCCATGGTGGGCGAGAGGGCGGGCATGAGTATTTCTGTTGGCATGTCTCCGCTCCTTACCTGTAGGTGACTTTTTTCACGGCTTCGATGACCTCTGCCGTGGTCACCAGCGCGTGTTTCTCAAGGTTCGCTGCGTAGGGCATGGGCACGTCCTTGCCGGTGCAGTTGATGACAGGCGCGTCGAGATAATCGAAGGCCTCCTGCATCACAACAGAAGAGATATAGTTGCCGACGGAGCCTTGCGGCCAGCCTTCCTCCACCGTCACCAGGCGGTTCGTCTTCATCACCGACTTGATGATGGCGCCCGTGTCCATGGGGCGGATCGTGCGCAGGTCGATGACCTCGGCGTTGATCCCTTCTTCTGCCAGCTTTTCTGCAGCTTCGAGCGCGTAGCTCATCCCGATGCCGAAGCTGACGATGGTCACGTCATCGCCCTCGCGCCAGGTGCGGGCCTTGCCGAAGGGGACGGTATAGTCATCCAGGTCCGGCACATCGAAGGACCGCCCGTAGAGGATTTCGTTCTCCAGGAAGATAACCGGATTGGGGTCGCGGATCGCGGTTTTCATCAGACCTTTGTAGTCCGAAGCCGAGTAGGGCATCGCAACCTTGAGACCGGGGACCTGCATGTACCAGGCGGCGTAGTCTTGCGAATGCTGGGCACCGACCCGTGCGGCGGCGCCGTTCGGACCGCGAAAGACCATCGGTGCGCCCATCTGACCGCCGGACATGTAGAGCGTCTTGGCGGCGGAATTGATGATATGGTCAATGGCCTGCATTGCGAAGTTGAAGGTCATGAATTCAACGATGGGCTTGAGCCCGCCAAAGGCCGCGCCCACACCGATGCCGGCAAAGCCGTGCTCGGTAATGGGTGTGTCAATGACGCGCTTGGCGCCGAATTCGTCCAGCATGCCTTGGGTGATCTTGTAGGCGCCCTGGTACTCGGCCACCTCCTCACCCATGACGAAGACATCTTCATCGCGGCGCATTTCCTCGGCCATGCCGTCGCGCAGGGCCTCACGTACCGTCTGCTGCTTCAGCGTCGTGCCCTCGGGCCAGTCGGGGGAGGTGTCGACCTGTGGTTCGGGGTGTTCCATCGCGGCGGCCGGGGCGGTTTCGGAGGACTGTTCTTTGTCTGCAGCCACCGGGGCGGAGGCGGGCTCGGACTTGGCGCTTTCGATATCGTCGGCGCTCTCGCCCTCTTCCAATAGGACGGCGATGGGGGTGTTGACCTTGACCCCTTCGGTGCCTTCCGCGATCAGGATCTTGCCGACGATACCTTCATCCACGGCTTCAAATTCCATGGTGGCTTTGTCGGTCTCGATCTCGGCCATGATGTCACCGGAGTTGACGGTGTCGCCTTCCTTGACAAGCCACTTGGCAAGCGTGCCTTCCTCCATGGTGGGCGAGAGGGCGGGCATGAGAATTTCTGTTGCCATCGATCAAGCCTCCTGCGGAATTTCGGTTGCGTAGATGTCGGTCCAAAGCTCGTCGAGCGCTGGCTCGGGGCTGTCCTTGGCGAAATCTGCGCTGTCGTTGACGATCTTCTTGATCTCCTTGTCGATCCCCTTGAGGTCCTCCTCGCTCGCATGCTTGCCCTGCAGCAGCATGTTGCGCACGGCCTCGATCGGGTCACGCTCGTCACGCATCTTCTGAACCTCTTCGCGGGTCCGGTACTTGGCCGGGTCTGACATGGAGTGGCCGCGGTAGCGGTAGGTCTTGATCTCAAGGATATAGGGGCCCTTGCCCGCGCGGCAGTGGGCGACGGCGGTTTCACCGGCGGCCTTCACGGCCAGCACGTCCATGCCATCGACTGCCTCACCGGGAATGCCGAAGGCTTTGCCGCGTTCCCAGATCTCCGCCGAGGAGGTCGAGCGCTGCTGGGAGGTGCCCATGGCATACTGGTTATTTTCGATCACGAAGATGCAGGGCAGTTTCCACAGGGCGGCCATGTTGAAGGTCTCGTAAACCTGGCCCTGGTTCGCAGCACCGTCCCCGAAGTAGGTAAAGGTGACGCGGCCATTTTCCTTGTACTTGTCAGCAAAGGCGAGGCCAGCACCCAGCGGCACCTGTGCGGCGACGATGCCGTGGCCGCCGTAGAAATGCTTCTCTTTCGAGAACATGTGCATGGAGCCGCCCTTGCCTTTGGAATACCCTCCCTCGCGCCCCGTCAGTTCGGCCATCACACCGTTAGGGTCCATCCCGCAGGCCAGCATGTGACCGTGATCGCGGTAAGAGGTGATGCGCTTGTCGCCATCCTCGGCGGCAGCCTCCAGCCCAACGACAACCGCTTCTTGCCCGATATAAAGGTGGCAGAAGCCACCGATCAGGCCCATTCCATAAAGCTGGCCTGCCTTTTCTTCGAATCGCCGGATCAGCAGCATGTCACGGTAATAAGCCTTCAGCTCATCTGCTGAGACATTGGGTTTTTTGGTGGATTTCTTTGTCGCCATGGACATCTCCCCTGTCCGCGCGTTTGATCGCGCGAGATAGTTTAGCATTAAACAAATCCTTATCGGATTCTTATCGGAAAGAGTAGTGACATTTGCCCCAAGGGCAAGCATGGGTGCCATGCAGGTGGCGAATAACGGGAAATTGGGGCAGGTTGCAGAGACTTAGCGGATCACAATTTCGTCCGACCGGATCATGCCAAGAACCTTACGGGCCTGTTCATCCAGCAAATCCAGATCAAGGTAATCGTCGGACATTCGCTTGGTTAGGTTCTCCATCCGCGCCACGTCGGCCCGGACCAGGGCAAGCTGGTCGCGCAAGTCCTGGCTTTCCGCAACGATCTCCGCCCGGCGGAAAAGGCCGAAGTCGCCCTGCACGGCGGCAAAGGTGAAGTAGAGGCTCAAGGCGAAAGCGATCGCGAAAAATAGCAATGTGCCAAATGCGGGACGCGCGGTGCGTGTCATGTTGCTCTGCCTCAGATCGTCTCTTTTCGGACGTGGGTTCAGTATGTCACACGTGATTCGCGCTGTGAATCCCCTTTTTTCGCTATTGCGTTGTTTTTCTGCGAAAAATGGGTGTTTCGGTATCAGCCGCCCAGGGCCGCGACGCCCGGCAGGGTCTTGCCTTCCATCCATTCGAGAAAAGCACCACCGGCGGTTGAGATATAGGTAAAGTCATGCGCCGCGCCCGCCTTGTTCAGCGCCGCGACCGTGTCGCCGCCACCGGCGACAGAAATCAGTCTGCCCGCCCGGGTCAGCTCTGCGGCTGCGCGGGCCGCGGCAAGGGTCGCCCTATCGAAGGGGCTGATTTCAAAGGCGCCCATCGGTCCGTTCCAGATCAGCGTCTTGAGGTCGTCGAAAGTAGCCGTCACGGCCTTGATGCTTTCCGGGCCGGCATCGAGGATCATCTGGTCCTCTCCCAGCACCGTCTCCGGACCCAGAGCAACCACCTCGTGGGCGGCCCCTTCGGCGAACTCTCGCGCGGCGAGGCCGTCTACGGGCAAGAGAACGCGGCAACCTGTCCGTTTGGCCTGGGCCAGGATGTTCCGTGCGGTGTCATAGAAATCCGGCTCCTGCAGGGATGCGCCAAGGGAGGCGCCCTGCGCGCCGATGAAGGTGTTGGCCATGCCGCCGCCGATGACCAGCAGATCGAGCCGGTTCACTAGGTTCTCCAGAAGCGCGATCTTGGTGGAAACCTTGGCACCCCCCACCACGGCACCAACCGGGCGCTCGGGATTGGAAAGGGCGGCTTCCAGCGCGCTCAATTCCGCCTGCATCAGACGGCCGGCACAGGCGGGCAGGTGGTGGGCCAGACCTTCTGTCGAGGCATGGGCCCGGTGGGCGGCGGAGAAGGCATCGTTGCAATAGATGTCTCCCAGACCCGCGAGCCGCTTGGCGAAACCGGGATCGTTCGCCTCCTCTCCGGGATGAAAGCGGATGTTCTCCAAAAGAAGGACGTCGGCGGCCTGAGCCTCTTCTGTGAGGTTCTCGGCTCCCTCCAGGGTCTCGATCAGGCGCACCTTGAGCCCCAACGCCTGCTCCAGCATTGGCACGACCTGGGCCAGGCTCATGTCAAGGCTCACCTTGCCTTTGGGCCGTCCGAAATGGGCCAGCAGCATCGGCTTGCCGCCCTTCGCGATGATGTCCTGAACCGTGGGCACGATCCGTTCGATTCGGGTGGCGTCCGTCACCTGGCCCTTTTCGACCGGCACGTTGATATCGACCCGGACCAGCACGCGCTTGCCGTTAAGATCCATCTCATCCAGCGATTTCCAGCCCATCCCGAACCCCCTTTACGTCGTTCTTGGCGCTTCTTTTGCCTTTCTGGGCCCGCGCGTCAATCGGGTTGCTTGGCAATTTCCGCAGAGCCCCCTAGGTAAGGGCAAAGATCAAGTCAAAGGAGTGCGGCATGGCCGACATCAAAGACCCCGAAAACACCATTCTGATGGAGCTGAAGGGCGGCACCGTCACAATCCAGCTGCTGCCCGACGTGGCGCCGAAGCACGTGGAGCGGATGAAGGAACTCGCGCGCGCGGGCAAGTACGACAATGTGGCTTTCCACCGGGTCATAGACGGCTTCATGGCCCAGACGGGTGACGTGGAGCATGGCAATATGGAAGATGGCTTCAATCTGCGCATGGCGGGAACCGGCGGCTCCGATCTGGGCAATGTGCCCGCCGAGTTCTCCAAGGTGCCGCACGAACGCGGCTCGCTCGGTGCGGCCCGGTCGGCGAACCCGGACAGCGCTAACAGCCAGTTCTTCATTAACTTCAAGGACAACGCTTTTCTTAACGGTCAGTATACGGTCTACGGCCAGGTGGTGTCGGGGATGGAACACGTGGACGCACTCACCCGTGGCGAGCCACCCGCCGAGCCCGACCGCATGATCAGCGTCAAGGTGGCCGCCGATGCCTAAGACTTTCATCGCAGGGGGCCTTTTTAGTGCGCTCATCGCAACTTCCGCCGCGGCGACGGGAATTGAGATTGAGGTCGAGGGGGAGGCCAATGGCACGGTCGTGATCGACCTGTTGGAAGATGTGGCCCCTCAACACGTGGAACGCATCACCACCCTGGCCGAACAGGGCGCCTATGACGGCGTTGTCTTTCATCGGGTAATCGACGGCTTCATGGCCCAGACCGGCGATGTGGAGTTCGGCAAGATGGGCAGTGACATGCGCCGTGCGGGCACGGGCGGGTCCGACCTGCCGGATCTTCCGGCGGAGTTTTCGGAGGTGCCTTATGACAAGGGTGTTGTCGGCATGGCGCGGGCGCAGAACCCGGACAGCGCCAACAGCCAATTCTTCATCATGTTCGATCAGGGTTATTTCCTGAACGGTCAATATACCGTCGTCGGGCGGGTGACCGAGGGCCAGGAGGTCATTGACGCGATCAAGCGCGGTGCGGGGGCCAATGGTGCCGTTATCGGCCAGCCAGACGTCATGAAGACGGTCACCGTGATCGAGTAGGATCACTCCGGGATCAAAATCGCGCGGGGCGTGCTGACAGGCGCGCCCCTTTTGCGTCAGGCTAAGGCATGCTCAGACTCCTCGCCCATGCGCTTACTCTTTGCCTTTTTGCCAGCCTGGCAAGCGCCAGTCCGGACTGGTGGCGCAGCGAATGGCCGGATACCGATTTCTCGAAGACTTCGGTCGAGAGCTGGGCCGAGATCATGTCGGGCGGACCGCCCAAGGACGGCATCCCGGCCCTCGACGGGCCGCAGTTCAGACGCGCGAAGGACGTGCGGGGGC
>JABDKA010000148.1 GCA_013002405.1 Sulfitobacter sp.
GGCGTGATGTTTGCGACCGGGATTATCCTGCCGATCGTCCTTCTGTGGTTTGGGGGATTGTGGCTCTGGGGGCATGGTCTTGGCACGTTCATGTACTGGTATCAGGAGATCCTGATCTTTGTTTACCTATGGATCGTGCCATAGCTGCTTTCTTCGGTTGTCGGGTCGCTACGACGGGGTGAACCCTCGCCCTGCGGTGCAATGTCGGTTCGTCGTTTGCACTTTACCCTATGCGGCATTTCGTGATTTGCTCCCCTCTCCCAAATCCGCCATACTCCGCCGAAAAGAGGTAACGGACTACCAAGGGGCAAACCCCATCGGTCCATAGGGCAAGGCAGTTGTCATGATACGTTTGGGTGTGGTGCTGGTGGCACTTCTGGGACTGGCAGCCTGTGGCGGCGGGAGCCGGTATGCCGATCGGGGCGGCGCGCCGGTGGTGCTTTATGCCACGGGGCCGATTCAGAAGGCCTGTCTGGCGGAAGGTCGCCGCGCGGCGAGCAGGGCGCGGTGCGGTTGTATTCAGGCAGTGGCGGACCGGGAGCTTTCGGGAACGGATCAACGGCGCGGGGCGCGCTATTTCAAGAACCCGCACGCCTTGCAGCAGGTGCGCCAGTCTGACGGCGCCACCAACGAGCGGTTCTGGAAAGCCTGGAAGGCTTACGGGCAGAAGGCCGCGCAGCTTTGTTCGGGGACTTGAAGAAACCCTGCCTGCATCCGTGAAACGCAGTCCCGGACCCGCCCCGGGACCTCAACCGTGGTGCAGGGGCTCCGGATCAGGTCCGGGGCTTCGGCAAGAGCAAGAGCCGGGAACGCGAACCCCTCAGAGGTCCTTCATCCAGAATTGTAGCGGCTTGGCGCTTTCCTCCGCCTCACCGACGTCCTTCCATCTGAATTGGGCCACGACCCCCGGCATCGGTGCGTAACCCCGTGACCGCCAGAAGGGGTCAAGCGGACGGTAATCCGCAGGCCGGTCCGGGTGATCCGCGGGACGCTGGACGGCGCAAAAGCAGCATTTGGTGAAGCCAAGGTCGCGCGCGTGGTCTTCCCGCAGATCGAAGAAGCGGTGGCCGGTGCCCCTGCCCCGGTAGTCTGACAATAGAACACTCTCGGCGCAGTAGAAGATCTTGGCCAGGTCAAGCCCGGTGCCAGCGAAGGCGGCGGCGAAGTCATCGGCGTGATCGGCGAGCGGCGTGCCGGTGCTGGCCCCGACAAGGCGCGGGCCGTCGAAGGCGCCGACAAGTATCGCGCGGGGACTGTCGCGGTAGGTCTGGAGATAGCTCTCTTCGTAGGCCTGATCCCCATCATAGAGGTAGGGCCAGTCGCGAAAGACCCTGATGCGGAGGGCCGCGACCCCTGAGAGCGCATTGACAAGCGGCTGGCCTGTCAGGGGGCTGACGGTGAGAGACATGGAGCGATTACGTGGGCCGGGCGGTCATGCCGGGGTATTTGCGGCTAAGAGCAGCGGGAGGCGCTTCATTGCACCTGTCCGATCCAGTCCGAGAGGTTGTAGCGCGTGGTCACACGGGTGATTTGGTGATTTGCCAAGTCAAAAAAGGAGCCTGCGGGAAGGCGGTAGGTCTGGCCGCGCGCCTCTGGCAGGCCCTTATCGGTGGCAAGGTAGGTGCCGTTGACGACATACTCGGCTGCGGCGCGGGTGCCGTCATCGTTGGTGAAAATCACGATGTCCGTCAGCTCTTCACGGTAGCAGCGGTTCATATGGGCGCAGAAATCGGCGAACATGGCGCGACCTATACGGATGTCGCCTTCATTCACGTGGTGGGCCACGTCGTCAGAGAGGCAGGCCAGCATGCCTTCGACGTCACCTGCGTTGAAGGCGGCGAAGTAGCGGGCGATCAGGTCCTTCGTTCTCACGTCTCTTCCTCCAGCGGGGGGCCAAAGCGATCAATCAGGCGGGCCACGATCTGATCACGCGCGGCGCGGAATTGGGCCAGCTTGGCTTCCCGCCCCTCGCCCAGGCCGGTCGGGTCAAGGATCGGCCAGTATTCCACGTCCAGATGAAAGAGCCGCGTCAGTTCCAGCGCCCGGCGTTGGCTTGCCGGTGACAGAGCAATGACCAGGTCAAAGGAACTGAGATCATCGCCCCACTGCTCCATCTCATCGAAAGAACGGGACCGATGGCGGGAAAGCTCCACTCCCAACTCTTCACACACAGCTATGGAAAAGCCGTCAATCTCCAGGTCGTTCTTGACGCCGACAGACTGGACGTAAGTATCCGTGCCGTAGAATTTTTTCATGATCCCTTCGGCCATGGGGGACCGCACTGCGTTGTGATCGCAGCAGAAGAGGACGGATTGGGGCAATTCCTGCGCCATTTAGCCGCCGAAATGCAGAACGCAGATCAGGGTGAAAAGACGGCGGGCGGTGTCGATGTCGATCTCTGCCTTGCCCTCCAGCCGTTCCTGCAACACACGGGATCCTTCGTTGTGGATACCGCGCCGGGCCATGTCGATGGTCTCAATCTGGGACGGGGGCAGCTTCTTGACCGCGTCGAAATAGCTTTCACAGATCTGAAAATAGTCCTTAACCACCTGACGGAAGGGACCAAGGGAGAGGTGGAATTCCGCGGCCCTCTCCGCATCTTCCGTATTCACCTCGAAGACGAGACGTTTGTCACGGATTGACAGGCCCAGATGGTAAGGCCCTTCGGGCGCGGGGCGGTCATCGCGCTGAGGCAGGACGAAAGTGTTGTCCTCCAGAAGATCGAACATGGCGACCTTGCGCTCCTGCTCGACCTCCGGCGTGGGAGGCGGCAGGCCTGCGTCGTCAAGGGCAATATCGGTGATGCGGGACATCAGCGGCGCATCCTTTCTGGTGTTTCGAATTGTCGGATGGATACGCGAGCGCCTAATTGATGGCAATCGTTTCGCCGCGTCCGGGAGACCGGGACCCGTGGTAGGCGCAATCAGGCGCGCAAGTTTGGCTTTTTCACAAAAATTCGTGCCAGGTCGATTGTGCGCTGTAGCGGAGGATCTCGAAGGCTTCTTTTGGGCAGACCGGCATAAAGTGTCGAGCGCGTGCGTCGAACTGTGCTTCTGTCGCGTCAAAAGGATGCGCGCCTTTGGCATTTCGGCGCCTAAGCCGCGCTTGGCAAACCGCATCGGTGAAATCGAGGAAATGCAGCCTGAGTGCAGTTTCTGCTTGCGTGAAAAGATCTCGCAACCAGGCGCGGCGGCCGACTGTGTTCGCCTGGAAGTCGGAAACAAGTGCAAGTCCAGACTGCAGCAGGCTGACGATGTGTGGCGCCATGGCCGTTTCAAGCCGCGCGGCGCATCGCCGGTAGTCCGCAAGCGTAGTCAACGGGTCGGGAAAGCGCCGCAAGCCAATCATTCTCATAGATCAGAGAAGGTTTCGGCCTTTCGGCCAATTTGGCCCAAAGGGTTGATTTTCCGGATGCCACTCTGCCGCAGATATGAGGGAACGTGCCTACTGCTCGTTGCGTGGCAATCCTGCTGTGGCTGCGCGCAATGGGCAGGGCCGGGGCGACACGGTGACACAGTGATCCTGGCCCGAAACCTAAATCAAACAGCGGTCCAGGTGGATCAATCGGCGCAGTGCGAATGAACAGGAAAAACGATCCTTCCGCCATGGTCTGACAGCGACAGGACAGACCGACGCCCCTTAGCGGTTCAACCGGTCCAGACGTGCAGTGACGCTCAGTCCGTGCGCTTCCAGGCTCTCAGAATTTGCCAGTTTCTCGGCCGACGGGCCGATGGCTTTCAGGGCCTCCGGGGTCATCCGGGCCAGCGTAGTTCGCTTCATGAAATCGAGAACCGAAAGACCGGAGGAAAAGCGCGCCGAACGGGCGGTGGGCAGGACGTGGTTGGGGCCGCCCACGTAGTCACCGATGGCTTCGGGGGTCCATTTGCCGAGGAAGATGGCACCGGCATGGGTGATCCGCTCGGAGAGAGCTTCAGGATCTGCGACGCACAGCTCCAGGTGTTCCGGTGCGATCCGGTCCGTGAGCGCCGCCGCGGCAGCAAGATCTGGAACGGTGATGATTGCACCGTTTTCACGCCAGCTGGCTCCGGCGATGTCACGCCTTTCGAGGGTCTCAAGCCGCTTGTCGACGGCCCGCGCGACAGCCGCGCCAAAAGTGGCGTCGGTGGTGATCAGGATTGACTGGGCCGATGGGTCATGCTCGGCCTGACTGAGAAGGTCGAGTGCAATCCAGTCAGGATCATTGTCACCATCCGCAATGACCAGGATTTCTGACGGGCCCGCGATCATGTCGATACCCACCTTGCCGAAGACCCGCCGCTTGGCCGCGGCAACGTAGGCATTGCCAGGGCCGGTGATCTTGTCCACCGGCACGATGCTGTCGGTGCCGTAGGCGAGTGCGGCAACGGCCTGCGCACCGCCGATCCGATAGATCTCATCCACGCCGGAGAGCTGGGCGGCCAACAGCACAAGCGGGTTGAGCAACCCGTCGGGTGTAGGCACGACCATGGCAAGGCGGGGCACGCCCGCAACCTTGGCCGGGATGGCATTCATCAAAACGGAAGAAGGATAGCTGGCCAGCCCCCCTGGCACGTAAAGACCGGCGGCGGAAACGGCGCTCCAGCGCCAGCCAAGTGTGGCCCCTTCGGCATCGGTCCAGGAGGCATCTTCAGGCAACTGCCGCGCGTGATAGGCGCGGATCCGGGTGGCGGCCTGCGCCAGTGCGGCGCGCTCTTCGACGGAGACCTCTTCGACCGCCAGCGCGATCTCATCGACCGAGATGCGCAGCCGCTCGGGCGTCAGGGCGATCCGGTCAAAGCGTTCCGTCAGCTCGATTACTGCGGCATCGCCGCGGTCTCGCACGTCTGCGATGATCGCGGCCACGGTGTCATCCACGTCCGGGCTTTCCTCGCGCTTGGCACCGAGGAGGGCGCGGAAGGCAGCATCGAAATCTGGGGCGGTGGCGTCAAGCGTGACGGGCATGGAAAGGCTCCGGGAAGAAAGAGATGTATGCCTCCGGCGGGAGTATTTTCGGCGAAAAAGAGAGGACCTGGCGGCTCGTTATCCTGAGCAAGCCGCCCGTGCAAGCGGGTCAGTCGGGGTGGCGGGGCCGTTTTCCCGAAGGTGCGACATAGGGTCTGGTCACATCGCGCAGACTGGCCTCCACTGCCTCAACCGAAAGACGGATGGCGCCATCGCCCGCGAGGGTGAGCAGGATATGACCCGAGGGCGGGTTTGCCGGGGTGAAATCGACGCTGAGCAGGGACAGGACGGTGTCCGGGTCCCCCTTGGGCACGCCCTGGCTCGCCACACCCGTGACCGTGTCGAAGACAAGCACCGATTGCACCCGCTCGGGCGCATGGCGGCCCTGACCTGCGTCCTCCCAGCGGACACGGTTGAGCAGCAGGCCGAAGCGGCGGGCCTTGCGGTCCCAGCGCATCTCCGAGGCCGGGAAGACCGCGTCCTGGCTGAGGGCCGAAAGCACCTTGAGATCCTCCACATCGAGGGCCCCGATGTTGAGCGGGGCCTCCCGGCCGTCTTCAAATCGCGCGTCTTCAGTCATTGGCCCTTGATCCGTTCAATGTCCGCGCCAACGCCCGAGAGCTTTGTGACAACGTGTTCATAGCCGCGATCCAGGTGGTAGACGCGGGCGACCCTGGTTTCCCCCTCCGCGGCCAGGCCGGCAAGGATCAGCGAGACGGAAGCGCGCAGGTCCGTGGCCATGACGGGGGCCCCTTTCAGCCGCTCGACACCCGTGACGGTGGCGGTGCCGCCGTGCACATCGATGTCTGCCCCCATCCGGATCAGTTCGGGGGCATGCATGAAGCGATTTTCAAAGATCGTCTCTTCCAGTCGAGAGGTGCCCTCGGCGGTGCAGAGAAGGGCCATCATCTGCGCCTGCAGGTCGGTCGGAAAACCGGGGAAGGGTTCGGTCGTGACATCGACCGCCCGGATCCGTCCGTTCTTGCGCGCGACCTTCAGGCCCATGTCGGTTTCCGTCACTGCAATACCCGCCGCATCCAGCTTTTCGCAGAAGGCGGCCAGCAGGTCGATGCGGCCGCCCAGAAGCTCTACCTCACCGCCGCAGATGGCAGGGGCGAGCATGTAGGTCCCCAACTCAATCCGGTCGGTCACGACCCGGTGCGTGGCCCCTTTCAGCCGGTCCACCCCCTGAACCTTGATCGTCGATGTTCCGTCGCCGTCAATCTGGGCACCCATGGCGCGCAGGCAGGTGGCCAGGTCCACAATCTCGGGCTCGCGCGCGGCATTGTTGATGACGGTAGTGCCCTTTGCCAGTGTGGCAGCCATCATGATGTTCTCCGTGGCTCCGACGGAGGCGAAGGGAAAATCGATCACCGCCCCTTTGAGCTTGCCGCCCTGCGCCTTGGCATGGAGGTAGCCATCCTTCAGCTCGATCTCAGCACCCATCCTGGCAAGACCATCTGTGTGAATATCCATCGGCCGCGCGCCGATGGCGCAACCGCCGGGCAGGGACACCTCGGCATGGCCCTCGCGGGCCAGCAGGGGGCCAAGGACAAGGTTGGAGGCGCGCATTTTGCGCACGATGTCGTAGTCCGCACGGGTCTCGATCCGCCCGTGGCTCGACATGGCAAGCACCTGGCCTTCCTGCAGAGAGGTGACCTCGGCCCCAAGTGACTGCAGAAGTTCGGTCATCGTGCGGATGTCACTGAGCCGGGGAGCCCCTGTCAGGGTGAGCGGTTCATCGCTCAACAGCGTGGCGGGCATGAGGGCCAGGCAGGCGTTCTTGGCCCCCGCGATGGGGATCTGACCGTGCAATTGCTTGCCGCCGCGGACGAATATCGAATCCATTAACTGCTTTCCTCATCGGCCCGGTTGGACCCCTTGCCTGTTTCTTCTTCGGCCGCCCGCGCGCGCGCCTGGGCCTTGCGGCGGGCCATGTTGGCCTTGAGCGCCGCTTTCAGCCGATCCTCACGGCTTTGCCCCTGCGGGGCGGGCTTTCGGGGGGCCTTCCGGTCTGCCATGGTGCCTGTCTAGCGCAGGGGGCGAGGAGCGTCCAGATTGGGGTTGCGCCGTCAATTTTTTGGGGCTAATGACCCCGCACATCGGCGCTGCTGTAGCTCAGAGGTAGAGCACTCCCTTGGTAAGGGAGAGGTCGAGAGTTCAATTCTCTCCAGCAGCACCATCTGATCCCAAAATGCGATTTAATGTCATTTCTCTAAATCGGGCAGTTGGGTGTTCGTCATATTGGCTCCGAACCTTTGCTCGGTGCGATGCCAAAGAATGAGTAGTGGCCTTCTCGCCGCAAGCTGGCGCGCTGCACAGTGCGATTTCGTTCTGACGATTACTCAGGTCCCTGTGCCCTGGTTAAGCGCTTTCTGTTGCTTTAACCGGGTTTTTCCAGTCCGAGCGCTTCAATGGACCGACGCTTGCTCTGACGTGAGCAAGCTAAAGGACGAAGTCGTCAAACGCAGCATATTGCAGGCTTGGGCTTTAGCGGCGAGATCAGCGACCTGCGGAATCAAGCCGATCACTGCCGGTGGTCGGTTTGTGGCAATCGTCCGTTTCTTTTGGGGTGTTTCCTTAAATTCGTCACCAGGCAAGCAGTCCGGGCACCTGAATTCCTTCAACCGCAAATAACCTGGGATCGTGATCATTTGCGACTGAGGTCCATCTAATGGTCGAGGCTTATCGAAGATGTTTCAGACCTTGGGCCTTGGTGCTATGTCCCCAGTCGGGACAAATGACCGGGGGAGGAAATCATGAAACAGACATTGGCCGAGTTGATTGCAGCGCAGGACCTTACCGCGCCTGCGATCGGGGCGCCGGGGCGCCCGTGGTTGAGTTTTGGCGGACTTCGTGCGCAGGCAAAACGTGTGACCGATGCCTTGCACACCGCTGGTATCGGTCGCGACGACCGGGTGGCAATTGTCCTGCCCAACGGGCCCGAAATGGCGGCAGCCTTTGTGACCGTAGCGGGGGTCTCGACGACCTGCCCCTTGAACCCCGCCTACAAGGAGGAAGAGTTTTCCTTCTATCTCAAGGATCTCAAGGCAAAGGCAATCATCCTGGCCGAGGGAGAAACCGGCCCAGCCCATGCAGCGGCAAAGGGGCTGGGCCTGTCGGTCATACGCCTTGCCTTTGACCCGGGTCAGCCTGCGGGGGTCTTTACCTTGACGGCCGAAGGCCGCGCAGGCGATGCGGACCGCGAGACACCCGGGCCGGATGACGTGGCGCTGATCCTGCACACCTCGGGCACCACGTCGCGGCCCAAGATCGTCCCGCTTTTGCAGTCGAACCTCGCTGCCTCGGCGCAGAACATCGGCACCTCATTGGCGCTTAGGCCGGGTGACCGGTGCATGAACGTAATGCCACTCTTCCATATTCATGGTCTGATCGCTGCCGTCTCCTCTTCGCTGGCCAGCGGTGGATCGGTCTGGTGTGCACCGGGTTTCAACGCCATGAAGTTCTTCGGCTGGTTAGAAGAGGCGCAGCCGACCTGGTACACGGCCGTGCCGACCATGCATCAGACGATCCTCGCCCGTGCGGAAAGGAACGCCGAGACCATCGCGAAGGTGCCGCTGCGGTTCTTGCGTTCCTCCTCCGCATCATTGCCCGGGCCGGTGATGGAGGCCCTGGCGGAAGTATTCAGCGCCCCAGTTATAGAAGCCTACGGCATGACCGAAGCGACACATCAGATGGCGTCGAACCCTCTGCCCCCCCGCACGCAGAAGCCGGGTGCCGTGGGTGTGGAGGCAGGGCCGCTGGTGCGTACCGCGCACGAGGCCGAAGATCGGCTGATCGAGGGTCTGGGCGAGGTGGTGATCTCAGGGCCCAATGTGACACCCGGCTACGAGGGCAATCCGGAGGCAAATGCAAAGAACTTCTTCGAAGCGGAGGGCCGTCGCTGGTTCCGCACAGGCGATCAGGGCACCTTCGACGCCGAAGGCTACCTGACCCTGACCGGCCGATTAAAGGAGATCATCAACCGCGGCGGCGAGAAGGTCAGCCCGCTAGAGGTGGACGGATTGATTTCGGAGCACCCTGCTGTGGCCCAGGTCGTAACCTTCGCGATGCCACACCCCAAGCTGGGTGAAGAGGTGGCAGCGGCCGTGGTCTTGAAAGAGGGTCAGACTGCCACCGAAGCTGAGATCCGCGACTTCGCAGGTGAGCGGCTGGCAGGTTTCAAGGTTCCGCGCAGGGTGGTGATCCTGGAAGAGATCCCGAAGGGTGCAACCGGCAAACTGCAACGAATCGGCCTGGCTGAGAAGCTGGGACTTGTGGAGGAAACCTAGGCTCATGAAGATCTGTATATTCGGCGCGGGTGCGATCGGGGGCTATTTGGGCTCAAAACTGGCCGAGGCGGGTGCCGAGGTAAGCCTCGTCGCGCGCGGCCCCCATCTGGCTGCGATCAAGAAGAACGGTCTCAGCCTTATCGAAGGGGGTGAAACAAAGACCTTTTCCGTAAAGGCCTCGGAAGACCCGGCAGAGCTTGGCATTCAGGATTATGTCATCGTTACGCTCAAGGCCCATTCCGTGCCGCCGGCGGTTGGCAAGATCCAGCCGCTGATCGGTCCGGAGACAACAATTGTTTCGGGTGTGAACGGTTTGCCCTGGTGGTATTTTCACAAAATCGGCGGCCCCCTGGAAGGCACCCGACTGGAAACCGTCGATCCGGGCAACGCCCAGTGGGACGGTTTTGGGCCGGACCGGGTGCTGGGCTGTGTGGTCTATCCGGCTGCGGAGGTCATCGAACCGGGCGTCGTCAGACATATCGAGGGCAACCGATTTTCCTTGGGCGAGCCCGACGGATCGAAGTCGGACCGCGCGATGGCCCTCTCCAGGGCGCTTGGGGCTGCAGGGCTTAGAGCGCCCGTGCGCCCCCGGCTGCGCGACGAAATCTGGGTGAAGCTTTGGGGGAACCTGTCGTTCAACCCGATTTCGGCCCTGACCCACGCGACGCTTGATGTGCTCTGCACCGATCCGGATACCCGTGAAGTCGTGCGTAAGATGATGCTGGAAGCGCAGGAAATCGCCGAGGCACTTGGCGTGAAGTTTCCCATTGATGTCGAACGCCGCATTGATGGCGGCGCTGCGGTGGGCGCGCACCGCACCTCGATGCTGCAGGACCTCGATGCGGGGCGGCCAATGGAGATCGACGCGCTGCTGGGGTCGGTGCAGGAACTCGGACAAGTGACCGAGACGCCCACACCGACCATCGACACCGTTCTGGCGCTGCTTAAACTGCGGGGGCGTGTGGCGGGGCTTTACCCGTAATCCAGACTGACCCAGTCTGTCTCCTCTTCCTTGCTCGCTCCGATCCTGCCGGAGCGCTTTTGGCGGTTTGGGGATCAGTGGTGCCTGCGCCATCCCTCACCTGGCCCCCGCAAACTCCCTGCCCGCTGCCCTCTGAGCGTCTGCAAAATGCTCTGTTTTGGGCGCGATGCCTCATTATTTTGGCCCTCAACGGATGTCCGCCTTCAGCAAAAAGGGTCAAAGTTGTCAGATCGGCGACGGATGTCCGTTAATGAGATGAACCGCACCCTGGCCCATAGGAGCCATCGCTGCGCTGCGGCCCGTCAGACCGGACTTCCGCTGCACTGTCAGATTTTTCGCCCCGCTATAATTTACACATCGCGGACGAACCGGGCACTCAAGGGCGTTCGGCATTGCCCCGGTGTATGATCTTGACGACGGTGGCGAAATAGACTGCGGTCAAGATCAGGACAAACGCCATGGGTTCAGACAGGCGGAAACGGGGAGGAAGTTGAACTTTTGTCGAACTTGTGGCCATATCCCTGGTGGGGCTTTTGTTAAGGAGTGCGCGGCCAATGACCTATGACGAAGGCTCGTCATGAGCGAAGTACAGCCGCGGCGTGCGGTCATCCAGGATCATGCCGCCTTCCTCGAAGGAAGTCATGACTTTCAGGCAGACATCGAAGTACTCGCGGGCAGCGATCTGGTCGGCACCATCCTTGAGACTGTCATGCTTGCCACGAACATGCGTTTTGCCGCAGTCGCCCGTGTGACGGCGGACCGCTGGGTCGCCTGCCGGACTGTGGACGAGGTCAATTTCGGCTTGGCCGAAGGCGACGAGATCGAAATTCAGTCGACCTTCTGCCAATCGGTTCGGGAAACCTCGCAAAAAGTCATCTTCAATGATGTCGCCACCGACGATGTCTATCGCAACCATCCTATCGCGTCGAAATTCGGTATCGTCAGCTATGCCTCCATTCCGATCCGCAGGAGTGATGGCAGTTTTTTCGGCACGCTTTGCGCGATCGACACCGAGCCGCGCGACGTCAAGCATCCGCGAGCCGTGGCGATGCTGGAGATGTTCGCCGACCTAATCGGTCAGGGCCTCGAAACGGAAGAGCGGTTGGAAGCGCAGGAGCAACTCGTCGCGCAGGAGCGCGAACTGGCACGTATTCAGGAAGAATTCGTCGCCGTTCTCGGGCACGATCTGCGCAACCCCGTGGCCGCTTTCGATGCGGGTATTCGGCAGTTGGGCAAAGAGCCGCTGACCGACAAGGCACGAAAATTGCTGCCACTGATGCAATCGTCCGTGCATCGGATGAATGATCTCATTGAAAACATCATGCTCCACGCCAAGGCCCGCCTTGGTGGCGGCATTCGTGTCAACGCAACAACAGACGCGCCGCTAGCCGATACCATCACTCAAATCATCGACGAGATTCGGGCCGCCTCGCCCGAGCACGATATTCGGCACGACCTCTCATTCGAACGGGCAGTCAACTGCGATGCAGCTCGCGTAGGACAGGCGGTCTCAAACCTGCTTTCGAATGCTGTTCGGCATAGTACGCCTGACGCTCCCATCGAGGTTCGGGGGAGGGCAAGCGGTCATGAGGTTGCGATCTCTGTGAGCAACAAGGGCGAGGTCATTCCCGAGGATATGCGTCAACGACTATTTCAGCCTTTTCAAAGGGGGGCTCAATCCGATGGTGAGGGATTGGGTCTGGGACTTTATGTCGTGTCCTCCATCGCCTCAGCACATGGCGGGAAGGTCGATATCGAATGCCAAGACGGCTCCACGACATTCACGCTGCTTCTGCCGCTCCTCTCCGCATCCGTCTGATTAGGGTACGGTTACCGTTACTCGCACCGAGTGAAAGATCCTGTAGCCTTGCACCGGTTTCTCAGCCCTGACTGATCACATTTCGGCGCCAGGGCGGGCTTTCCTGAGAGAGGCCGATAGCAGGGATCCAAGGCCCACCTCGCGACGAGGGCCCTGCGCTGTAACTCACAGGCACCAAACTGTTCCTCCTCTTGCCTCTCTTGCAACCATAGATAATCGTCAAGGTAGAGATCATGTGAGAACCCTTTTCGCCCTCTGCGAGAGGAAACACCGAATGCCCTCCTAGTTCATCTAGATGGATCGGAGACCTCCGGTCGAACTGCGCAACCCGATGAATTCGAGGCATCTTTGAAGGCTGGACAGGGCCATCCCGTGAGGCAGCCGGATCGCGCCGGTCTGGTCATTGCTGGGTACGGCGGGCAGGAACCTTCATAAGGATTTCGGTGGGTGCACCTTCTTTACGTCGATCATGGTCAGGGGCGCCGCCAGGGCACTGGTGATTGGGGATGGGGGTTCCCTTTTGACGTTACCAACTTGAAAGCAATGGCGAAGATGGACGAGGTGCCAGGGGCACCGGCTTTCCCGGGCGAAGACGAAGAAGATGCCCCGTCTATGTGGTTCTGATGCGCTGCCCCTCGCCTCAGGTCTTCAGCTCAAACGCAATCATCTCCACCCAGTCTTGCAGCGTGCCCCCTTCCGCCGCAGAGTGCGCGGATGACCATTCATGTGATCAACCCCAATTCACTATCGGACGTGACCGAAGGCATCGATGCGGCAATCGCACCCATGCGGGCGGTCAGCCCAGTGGCGATTGAGACACATACCCTCTCCGAAGGCCCTCCGGGGATCGAGACAGCGGCGCATATTGCGCAGGTCGTGGCACCCCTGACCAAGCGTGTGGAGGACCTGACACAGGGGGCATCGGCCTTTGTGGTGGCCTGCTATTCGGATCCCGGTGTAGCGGCGCTGCGCGAAACGGTCTGGCAGCCGGTCATCGGCATCGGCGAGGCTGCGGTCTTGACAGCAATGCAGCGGGGCGCGCGGTTTGGCACCATATCCATTCAGCCGGGCTCCATACCGCGGCACATGGCGGCTCTGGGCGTCATGGGCGTTGCAACAAGATGCGCGGGGGACCTTGCCCTGTCGCTGAGCGTTCGGGAATTGAGCGACGCGCAAAGGACCGAAGCGCGGCTACGCAAGGTGGGCACGGCGCTTCGAGACGCGCACGGTGCCGATGTACTGATTCTGGCCTGCGCGGGGATGGCGCGTTACCGGGCCGATCTGGAGGAAGAGTTGGGCCTGCCGGTGATCGACCCCTGTCAGGCCGCGACCGCCATGGCCATTGCGGCGGTGGCATTGGAGCGTGCGGCAGGGAGTAAAGGATCATGACGAAATTCAACGAGGCGGCGCGCGGTGTCTACGTGATCGCGGTGACACCCTTTACCGAGAGCGGTGAGATCGACTGGGACAGCGTGGACCGGATGGTTGATTTCTACCTCGATGCCGGTGCCACGGGACTGACCGTGCTCGGCATGATGGGAGAGGCGCAGAAACTCACGCTTGAGGAAAGCCGCGCGGTGGTCCAGCGGGTTCTGGCCCGCGTGGCGGGGCGGGTGCCCGTGGTGGTGGGCGTTTCGGCCCCCGGTTTTGCCCAGATGCAAAGCCTGACCCAGACGGTGATGGCAGAAGGCGCGGATGCGGTCATGGTGGCGCCCCCGGGGGGGCTCAAGACGGACGACCAGATCGTGAGCTACTACCACCAGGTCGTTGATTTCATCGGCGCCGCGCCCCTTGTCCTGCAGGATTTTCCACTGGCCACGGGAGTGCAGATATCCGTCCCCGTCATCGCCCGCATCGTGGCCGACCTGCCGACCTGTGTCTGTCTCAAGCACGAGGACTGGCCCGGACTGGAAAAGATCAGCGCGCTGCGGACGGAGGGCACGCTGGCGCGGCGCATTTCTATCCTCTGCGGCAATGGCGGGATGTTCCTGCCCGAAGAGATGGGGCGCGGCGCGGACGGAGCGATGACTGGCTTTGCCTATCCTGAGATGATGGTAAGCGTGGTAGATCACCACGCCCGTGGTGAGATGGCGCGCGGACGGGACATCTTTGACGCCTACCTGCCGCTGGCGCGGTTTGAACAGCAGCCCGGTCTGGGATTGGCGATCCGGAAATACACACTGGCCCGGCGTGGCATTATCGCAAATGCCGCGCTGCGCAAGCCGGGGGCTTCCCTGACGCAAGCCGCAATGGACGAAGTTGATGCCCTGATCATCCGGCAGGAACGGCGGTTGGCCGAACTGGGCTGACCAATTGTGCAAAGAACGTGACCTTCAAAAACGGCCTCCCCGGTTTCCGGGACAGATTCAACCATTTGGTGACATAGTCATGCCGCTTTATTCTGGGACCTCTTTGGTGCTGAACCATTTCGTTCGAGACGAACCAGTGGGCCCACCAGGAAGGTGGGTACCGGAAAAAAAGGAGGCAAACGAGAATGAGCAGAACAAAAGCTGCCAGAAAGATCGCCGAAGCTGTCGTCGCCGCGACGGGCCGTGCGCTTCTGGCCGATGACTTTGACGCATTTCACCGCCACCAGGAATTGCCGCAGCCAATCGAAACCTTCGGCGGCCGCAAGACAGTGCAGAGCGCGGCACAGATGCGTGAAATTTTCCAATCCGTACGGGGCCACCAGAAGCGGCTTGGCGTCACCCGCCTTGACCGTCGAGTGCAGGAGGCGAAATTCGTCGATGAGGATCATATCGAAGTGATCTACCAGTCCGATGCTTACCGTGGCGATGAACTGGTCCAGACACCCTATCCGTCATTCGCAATACTGCGCCGGTATGGCGACCAATGGAAGTTCGTTTACTGCATGTATGCCGTGATGGATGACGAACGCCTGAACGACGCGCTTCTTAATGTGCCGGATAAGATCGCGTCCCGCTTTTCCAGGTCCGCAGCCGCCTAAGCCACACCAGGGGGAAGCACCTCAAGGGCGCGGGACGCGCGGCTGCGCTGACGTCATTGCCTGGCTTTCACCCATTTCGATGCGGTGCCCTCGCCCCGGTTGCGCATGGAGCCTGCCATCCTCGACAATCACCTCTCCCCGTGACAGCACCGTTTCGGGCCAGCCTGTGACAGTCCTGCCCGCGAAGGGGTTATAGCCTACATTGTCATACAGATCGTCTACACCGTAGGTGTGGCTGCGCGTCGGGTTCCAGATTGTGATGTCGGCATCGGCACCTTCGTCCAGTGTACCCTTGCCTGTCAGCCCGAATACCGCAGCAGAGGCTGTTGCGGTCAGGCGGACGAAATCCCGCAGGTTCATCCGGCCCTTCGTGACCATCGCATCGAAGAGGAGCGGCAGGCGCGTCTCAAGCCCCGGCATACCGTTGGCCATCTTGTTGAAGGGCGCAGAGGGCCCGTTGGCGAATTTGCCGGTCTCATCCATGCGGTAAGGCGCATGGTCGGAACTCACCAGGTCGAGCGTACGGTCGGCCAGCCCCTGCCAGAGCGCTTCCTGATCGGAGGTACGCCGCTGCGGCGGACTGCAGAGGAAAGCCGCCCCTTCATTGCCCGGTTTGTTCAGGATCTCCTCGGTCATGAAAAGGTAATGCGGACAGGTTTCAGCAAATACCGGCACGCCCCGTGCACGGGCGGTGCGGACAATGTCGACCCCTTCTTCGGTGGAAATGTGGAAAAGAATCACCGGCTGCCCAGTCAGTTCCGCGAAATGGCAGATGCGGGAAAGGGCTTCGATCTCGGCCTCTCGGGGATGGCTTTCGGCGTGGTACCGCGGGGCGGTCTTGCCTGCGGCAAGCAGCCGGGCCGTAGCCCAGCGGATCATCGCGTCATTTTCGGCATGGAAACAGACCATTGCACCCTTCGCACGGGCGACATCCAGGGTGGCGAGGATCTCGGCGTCCGCAAGGCGCACCTTGTCGTAGGTGGTGAAGATCTTGATGGATCGGTGATTGCTTTCAATCAATGCGGGCAGATCGTGGGTCAGGTTTTCGCCGGAGGTATCGGCAACGATGCTATGAAAGGCATGGTCGACAAGCGCACCCTTCCGGGCAAGCGCGGCGTAGTCCTCCATCACCCGCCCCAGACGCATGCCCGGATGCTGGGCGGCGAAGGAAATGGTCGTTGTGGTGCCCCCAAAGGCGGCTGAACGGTGGGCGCTCTCAAAGGTGTCGGCGTTCATAAGCCCCGCGCCCGAAAGCTGTTCGATGTGGCAGTGGCTGTCCACGCCACCCGGCAGGACAAGCCGGTCCGTCGCATCAATCGTCCGCCCAGCGGGACCCAGATTTTGGCCCACAGCGGCGATACGCCCCTCTGAAATGGCAAGATCGGCCTGAAACACCTCTGCGGCAGTTGCCAGTGTGCCGCCCGAAATCTTCAGATCGTAGGTCACCTCAGCCCAGCGCTTGCAGCAGTGCGGGCGATGGATCGCCCGTAGCCGCTTGCCCAAGGCTCGATTGGTACGCGGCGATGGCCTCACGGCTTTTCGGGCCAATCACTCCGTCTGACCCACCCGTGTCGAACCCCCGCGCGGTCAGACGGCTTTGCAGGCTGATGCGATCCTCTTTCGTCAGGCCGAATTTGTCGGGCGGAAAGCTGGCACGGATCGGTCCACCGCCCGCGATCCGGTCCGCCAGGTGGCCGACACCGATCGCGTAATTGTCGGAATTGTTGTAGCGCTTGATGGCGTTGAAATTGGACGTGACGTTGAAGACGGGGCCGCCCGGTTGCGGTTGAAGTCGGCGTCCGGCAGGGGCTCCGGCCCCCACCTCGCCGCCCCATTTCAACCCGCGCGCCCAACCATTGCGCGACAGGTAAGCTGCGGTCGACGCCAGCGAATCCGCCGGGTTGTCGGACCAGATGTCGCGCCGCCCGTCGCCCGTGAAATCCACGGCGAATGCCTGGTATGAGGTCGGGATGAACTGTGTGTGCCCCATCGCCCCGGCCCAGGAGCCGGTGAGGTTAGAGGGGGCGACATCGCCGCTTTGCACGATTCGGAGTGCTGCCAGCAGCTGCTTTTCGAAGAAGGCGCCGCGGCGGCCGTCGTAGGCGAGGGTCGAGGTTGAGGAGACCACGGGCACGTCGCCGCGCCGCTCACCGTAATAGCTCTCCAGCCCCCAGATCGCGCAGACCACCTCGGCCGCGACACCGTAGCGTGCCTCAACCGCCGCAAGCGTGGTACGGTGGCGGGCGAAGGCGGCGCGGCCCTTGGACACCCGCTCATCCGAGGCGGCAATGGAAAGGTAGTCCTCAAGCGTGCGCGAAAACTCAACCTGATTACGGTCGCGTTTGACGACGCCGGGCAGATAACCGGTTCCGCGGAAGGCGGCGCGAAGTGTCGCGTCGGAAATGCCACCCGAAGAAGCACGGCCGCGAAAGGCAGCAACCCAGGCATCATAGCCCGCGTTCTGTTGCGGTCTGAGGTCGGAAGGCAAGCCACCCGAACTGGCGGTCGAACCGATAAGGCCGCCCCCCCTACCACAGGCCCCAAGGCCCAATGCGCCCAGCCCGATGGCAAAATTTCTGCGTGTGATTTTCATGTGCCTGACCACTCGTTTGGTTTGTTGTTTTGCGCAAGTCTAGCCCATGAAAAACCCCGCGCAAAGCGGGGTCATTCAGGAACGGGAAGGATCGGCAGAATTCAGGCGGCGATGACCTTGTCGACCTTGGCCAGATGATCGACATCGCCGAAGTCGTGGTTTTGCGTGTTCGCGTTCGGATAGACAAGGCACGCGATGCCCGCCGCCTTGGCCGCATCGACGCCCGGGCGATTATCTTCAACTGCCGTCACATCGGCGGCCTCAAGCCCCATTTGCGCCAACGCGTAGAGGTAAAGAGCCGGATCCGGCTTGGGGGCAAGGCCATTGTCGCGCGAGGTGACGAGCGAGATACCCAGCGCTTCCGCCCCACCGAAACCTTCCAGCAGCGCATCCAGGCTTTCGCGTGCGGTACCGCTGACAAAAGCGACCTTCAGCCCGTGGTTGCGCGCGCTGGCCAGCAGTTTCTCGGTCTCAGGACGCATCGGGATATTTCCGCCCCGCAACATCTCCTGAAAGATCTCTGTCTTGCGGGCGTGCGTTGCATGCACATCGATGTCGGCTTTCTCACTTTCCGCGTAGTCGGCGATACGATCCTTGCCACCGGAGTCGGTCAGCATGTGACGATAAGCGTCCTGCGACCAGTGCCAGTCGAGCCCTGCCTCCTCAAAGGCGCGGTTGAAGGCCTCGCGCTGGATTTCTGATGTGTCGGCAAGGACGGAAATGGAGCCAAGGAAGACGGCTTTCATGAAGTTTCTCCGAGTTTGGGAAGGGTGGATAAGGCGCGCATCTACTCGGACGCGTCGAAGAGTGGAACAGTTGACATGGACATCTTGGCCGAGCCGTTCTGCACGTCCCGCGCGTGACTGATGTAGATGATCGTATTGTTCGCCGCGTCGAAGATCCGTTTGACCTTGAGCGTCTTGAAAATGATCGAGCGACGTTCGCTGAAAACCGTCTCTCCTTCGTTGGATCGATCGATATCACCAACTTCAATGGGCCCGGTCTGACGACAGGAGATTGATGAATTCGACGGATCCTCGAACCAATTCCCCTTTTGCAGCCGGTCAATCAATCCGCGCTCGAAATAGGACAAGTGGCAGGTCACGCCCTTAACTTTCGGGTCTGCAAGTGCCTCGACGATAATATCATTGCCAAGCCAATCGACATCGACATTGCCGACAACCTCCGATTGGGCCGGAAGGCAGGTAAGTGCGATCAAAGATAGCGCTGCAGTTGAGATGAGGACTTTATTCATAACATCCCCAAACGCCTGCACAGCCGAATTGTTCCCCCGAAACGAAAAATTAGGAATTGCGACACCCAGTCCCTTGCATGAAGCACGCCCGGAACATATCAAGAACACATGTCAAAGATGAGTCTCCAGGAAAAACTTGCGTTGCTGAGCGATGCGGCAAAATATGACGCCTCCTGCGCGTCCTCCGGTACGTCGAAGCGGCACAGCCGCGATGGCTCAGGACTGGGCACCACCGAGGGGTCCGGCATTTGCCACGCCTACGCACCCGACGGGCGCTGTATCAGCCTGCTGAAGATCCTGATGACCAACTTCTGCATCTACGATTGTGCCTACTGCATCAACCGCGTCTCCTCCAACGTCGAGCGGGCGCGCTTTTCGGTGGAGGAGGTGGTGCACCTGACCACCGAATTCTACCGGCGCAATTACATAGAGGGTCTCTTCCTCTCCTCCGGGATCATCCGTTCCCCCGATGACACGATGGCCGACATGGTGCGCATCGCGCGGACCCTGCGCGAGGTGCACAATTTTCGCGGTTATATCCACCTCAAAACCATTCCCGATGCAGCCCCGGCACTGATCGAGGAGGCGGGGCTCCATGCGGACCGCCTGTCAATGAACATTGAATTGCCCACCGATACAGCGCTGAAAACCTACGCGCCCGAAAAGAACCCTGATGAGATCCGCCGCGCTATGGGCAATGTCCGCCTCCGCAAGGAAGAGCTGAAGGCGCCGACATACCGTGGACGCAAGGCGCCCAAGTTTGCGCCCGCGGGACAATCGACGCAGGTGATCGTGGGCGCAGACGGCGCCAATGACCGGACGATCCTGCGCTCCGCTACGACGCTCTATTCCTCCTACAAGTTGAAACGGGTCTACTACTCTGCCTTCTCTCCCATCCCTGACAGCACCGCCAAACTGCCGCTGATCAAGCCGCCGCTGGTGCGGGAACACCGGCTCTACCAGGCCGACTGGTTGCTGCGCTTCTACGGCTTTGAGGCAGAGGAGATCGCCCCGGACTCGGGCGAAGGCATGCTCGATCTGGAGGTGGATCCCAAGCTTGCCTGGGCCCTGGCCAACCGCGCGGTCTTCCCGGTGGATGTGAACCGCGCGGGGCGGGACCTGCTGCTGCGCGTGCCGGGGTTCGGGACCAAATCGGTCGGGCGCATCCTGGCCGCGCGGCGCAACGGGGCACTGGGATACGAGGACCTGCGGCGCATTGGTGCGTCGGTGCGCAAGGCCAAACCCTTCATCACCGTGCGCGACTGGCGGCCTGGCGGGCTGACGGATGCGGAAAATCTGCGCGCCCGCTTTGCACCGCCGCCGGAACAGCTGCAGCTTATTTGATGAAAACGATCACCCTGCCCCGGCTTGGCACCTTCGAGGCCTGGCGCGATGCCGCGCGCGATCTGGCCGCACAGGGTGTGCCGCCGGAGGCGGTGACCTGGGTCATGGAAGGCGACGCGCCAACGCTATTTGAGCTTGGCTCCGCCCCCCGAGATGCAAGAGCAAAGCGGGAAGTCACTGTACCAAAGGATTTCCCACCCCTTGCCAGACTGCTCTGTGCGGCGCGGGTTCCGGGAGCGATCGACCTGGCTTACCGGCTTCTGTTGCGGGTGTCAGAGACGCGCGGATTGCTCAAGAACCGGGCTGACCCTGAGGTCGCACGCACGGAGGGGATCGCCAAGAACATCCGTCGCGACATGCACAAGATGAAGGCTTTTGTTCGCTTCCGGGAGGTGACCGCAGAAGGGGCCGCGCGGCGGCAGTTCGTGTCCTGGTTTGAACCCGATCACCGGATTGAGGAACTGATGGGCGGCTTCTTCGCCCGCCGTTTCGGTGACATGAACTGGGCCATCATCACGCCGGAAATCACGATGCATTTCAAAGAGGGTGATTTGCGGCTGGAGGCAGTGACCAGCAAAAAGCCCGATCTGGAGGATGAGACGGAGGCACTTTGGAAGACCTACTATGCCAACATATTCAACCCCGCACGGCTGAAAGTGAAGGCGATGCAGGCTGAGATGCCCAAGAAGTATTGGAAGAACCTGCCGGAGGCCGATCTCATCCCTGACCTGATCGCCCAGGCCGACGCGCGCGTAGCCGAAATGCGGGAGACGGCACCGACCCTGCCGCCGGTGCGTGCGGCACGCGTTCTCGACAGGTTGCAGGGCCAGCAGGACGCTCCCCTGTCAGCCGATGGCCTTGAGGGCCTGTCACAGGCGCTCAAAGGCTGCAGGCGTTGCCCCCTTGCGGGCCCCGCCACGCAGGCGGTGCCCGGGGAAGGGCCAGAGGATGCCGATCTGATGATCGTCGGGGAACAGCCTGGTGACCGGGAGGATCTTGGCGGGCGCCCCTTCATCGGTCCGGCTGGCCAACTCTTCGATCTGCTCGCTGGGGAAGCGGGTCTCGAACGTGGGGCGGCCTATGTGACCAACGCGGTCAAACACTTCAAATTCCAGGTGCGCGGGAAGCGGCGCATTCACCAGAGCCCGAACGGAAACGAGATTTCCCACTGCCGCTGGTGGCTGGACCAGGAAATTGCGCTTATCCGTCCGAAACTGATCCTCGCCATGGGGGCAACGGCCGCACAGGCGCTGACCGGGCAGAGCAAGGGCATCCTTTCAAGACGGGGCTGTATGGAAAACGGGTTGCACGGCGTACCAGTGTTTCTCACGCTGCACCCCTCCGCGCTTTTGCGGCAGCCAAACCCGGAATCGCGGGACGAACAGACGCGGCTTGTGCGAAGTGACCTCCGCGCCGTGGCGCATTGGTTGGCGGCGGCGGCCTAGAGCCCCAACACCTCCCCCTCACGGATAACCGCAGGATCGTAAGCCTTGCGCGCGAAGATCTCTCGCACCATCGGCTCGAAATGCTCAAGCGGCTTGGAAGGAAAGTCCGGGTCGAACGAGGCCTGATCCCAGCGCTCGCAGAAGGCGGCGCAGGTGTCGAAACAGGGGTGATCCCGAAAGCGTTCTCGCGCGTTGCGGTCCCAGCCATAGTGATGCGCGTAGTAGAGCATCTGGAAAATGCCGTGGTGTTCAACCGTCCAGGCAACCTCCCACCGGACGAAGGGCCGTATCACTTCGGCCGAAAAACGGTCATGGTTCTGAGGGGCCAGACCATCGCCGATATCGTGCAGCAGCGCGCCGACGATCCAGTCTATGTCCCGCCCTTCGGCTTCCGCCCGTGTTGCGGATTGCAGTCCATGGTCAAGTCGGCTGATCTGGTAGCCTTCCAGCGTCGCCTCACCTTGCCTGCGCAGCTCATCCAGAATGCGATCGGCGGTCAGACCAAGGTACGGTTTTTCCAGTTCGTGCAGCAATTCGTAGTCTTCGCGCGTGCCCTCCTTCATCTGCGTAAAGGAAACGGTCTGGGATGGATCGGTCATTGCAGTTTCTCCGCCTTTTGGCCGTAAAGGGCCACGTCAGCGGTCGCTCCCGCCGTGAGGGTTGCCGCCTGATCCGTCACGACCCTATCGTAAAGGGCCAGATCGGCTGCTGCAAAAAGGCCCCTTGGCCCGGCCACATTGATCCAGCCGCGCGCATCGTCCGTTCCGCGTACCAGCATTGCATAGTCACGGCCCGGTGCCTCATCCCGCACGCCCGGCGTGACATAGCGGATCGCAAGGCCGATACGGCGATCGTCTGCCCCGTTGGGGCCCGAGGCATGAAAGCATCGCCCGTGATGGAGCGACATCTGCCCGGGCGAGAGTGGCCCGTGCACCGCCCTTTCCTCATCCACGCCCGCAATCCTCTGCCCACGCGACAGCAGGTTCCCGGCGTCGAAGGTATCTTCGTGCGACACGATGCGGCCCAGATGGCTGCCGGGGATGAAGCGCATGCAACCGGCCTGAACCGACACGTCGCTGAGGGCGACCCAGGCCGTTACCTCCTCATCAGTCTCACCCATGCCCCAGTAGGTCAGATCCTGGTGCCAGGACACGGTCTTGTTCGAACCGGCCTCCTTGATGAAAAGCTCAACCGACCAGGCCAGCAGATCGGGGCCCAGTATCCCCTCCACCGCATCCAGGATCGCGGGTGTCCGGGCCAGATCGGCCAGCAGTGGAATGACCAGATGACCGTTGACCCGGAAGTAGCGTTCAAGGGGCTGCCCGCCCGGCACCTCCGCATGGTCCCGTTCCAGCGCCTCGATCTGGTCGCGGATAACCGCCACTTCAGCCCTGCCGAACACCGCGATCCCGGTGAGAAAGCCGTTCCGACGGTAGCTCTCAACTTGTTCCTCGGTCAGCGCTTGGGTCACCGGGCTCTCCTTCCTTCGCAAAAAGTGGGGCCAGATTGGGAGGGACTCAGTCCTGTCGCCTGTCCCGATTGCCCCGAAAAGAGCCTGTCCGCGACAAAATCAACCGATCCTCGGCAAACGGTCCTGCACCAGCGCCTTCCAAAAGGCCACGCCGATAGGAAGGGCCGCATCGTTGAAATCATAATCCGAGGCGTGCAGCGGCTGATTGTGGGGTCCCTCGGTGCCATTGCCCAAGAGCAGGAAACAGCCCGGCGCCGCAGCCGTGAAATGGGCGAAATCTTCGGAAAAGCTCATCGGTTCGCGGTTGTCGACCGTTTCCAGATCGAGGTTCCGGGCGGCGCGGGCCACGGCGGCAACCGGCGCTGTCGCGTTCGCTGTCTCAATGAACTCAGTGCGGAAATCGACCGTGACCCCGACACCATGCGCCTTGGCGATGCCCTCACTGATCTGGCGCATGAACCGCTCTACCGCCGCCCTGTCTTCCGGCCGACGGGTGCGCACATCACCCTTCAGGACCGCCTGGCCGGGCAGTACATTGCGTTGCCCGTCTGTCACGAATTCCGTCACAGACAGGACGGCACCCGCCCCCGGAGCCAGCTTGCGGGACACAATCGTTTGCAGGGCCCCGACAAGTTCCGCACCGACGGTAAGAGCGTCGCGCCCCACCTGCGGCATGGAGGCATGGCCGCCCTGCCCACTGATCGTGATCTCAAACAGGCTTTCGCTTGCGCAGATCTGTCCGGGCCGGGTTGAGATCTGTCCAACAGGCGCGCCCGGCAGATTGTGAATCGCATAGACCTCCTCAATCGGAAAACGCTCCAAGAGCCCCTCTTCCAACATCGCCTGAGCGCCCAACCCATGTTCCTCATTCGGCTGAAAGATAAAGACCACCGTGCCGTCGAATGTCGGATCCGCGGCAAGCGCCGCGGCAGCCCCCAAAAGCATGGTCATATGTCCATCATGCCCGCAGGCATGCATGATGCCGGGTTGGGTTGAGACGTGGGCATGAGAAGCTGTTTCATGGATAGGCAGCGCGTCCATGTCCGCCCGCAGCCCGATGGCCCGGTTGCCGCCGCCCGCGCGCAAAACGCCCACCACGCCAGCCCCTTCGTGCACTTCAAGCCCCAATTTGCGCAATAACCCGGCAATACGCGCCTTTGTCCGCTGCTCCTGAAAGCCGAGTTCGGGGTGCTGATGAAACTTCCGCCGCAGTGCGGTCAGATCTTTGGCGTCTTGCAGCATGGGCTGTCCTTCATTCCGTACCGCAAGTTAAGCGCAGCCGCCGGGTTTGTCGAAGGTCGATCAGCGGAGTAGCTGCGCTTGTGCCGAGGTTTCACAAATATGGGTGAAAAGCTCGAAGATGACGACCGTGTCACTGACGATCAGCGCCGCCCTGCTGGACCGGGTGTCAAAAACGGAGAGCGCCGCGCAGAGGTCCCGCCAGCGCTGCCCATCCGGTTTCAGGCTGAAGTAGGCTGAGGCCCCTTGAACGGTCGGGTCTGTGCTTCGCTTCCAGCGGCTGCGCAGAACCTTGCTGCCCATCCGGGAGCCTTCGATGATATAGGCGACGGCCAGCGGATCAACCGGTTGGAGGCGCGCATCAGGCAGTACCGGTGCTCCAAGATGGTGCAGATCTCTCTCCAGGGCGCCGATCATCTGCGCCAAACCGGAGTATGCGTGGTGCGCCGCCAGAGCACGAAAACAGGTGTGATGGACAGCAAAGAAGCGCCCCAGATCACCCGGTTTTTGCAGGTCCAGTTTCGACATCATTGCGTCAAGCCGGTTGTGACAGGCGAGCGTTTCCGCCTTCAGGTAATTGCGAAAGCCAGTTTCCTTACGCTCAGGTATTGAAGGAACTGCTGAGTGCAAAGTCATTTGCCGCCCAGCAATGCCTGTACCGTTTTCGACAGTGCCCCCTCATCAATGGGTTTGGTCAGGACCGGCACGTTGGACAGGTCAGGAGGAATGTCGATGGATAACCCGTATCCCGTGACAAACAGGAAGGGGATCTCGCGTTCTTTTAGCTTTTCGGCGATGGAGAAGGATACAGTTCCGCGCAGGTTCATGTCGAGGATCGCCAGATCAAAGCTCTGGCTGTCCGCCGCTTCAAGTCCGCTTTCAATAGTCCCAGCGGTCTCAACCCGTTCACAGCCAAGCCGGGTCAGACTATCGACCATGTCCATCGCAAGGACCACGTTATCTTCGATCAGCAAGGCCAGCGTCCCTTCCGCCGCGCGTTCGACGCGACCGATGGAACCAACAAGTTTTGACGTCGTCTCGGCGTCAAGCTCTACAAGATTAGTGGCGGGTAGTTTGAAGTTGAAACGGACGCCCCCAGGGTCGAATTTCAGCTCAGTTTCCCCGTCGAGTTCGTAGGGAATGGCCTTTTCAATCAAGGATCGGCCAAATCCGTGGCGCTCGGGCGGGAAAACCTCAGGGCCATTCAATTCATGCCAGCTGAGGCTGACCGCCTCATCATCCTTGACCCATTTGATCCGTACGATACCGTCCGAAACCGAAAGCGCACCGTATTTCGCCGCATTTGAGACCACCTCATGAAGAACCAGCGCGACGATCGGAGCGACATCTGCACGAAGCCCGACAAGCGGGCCGCTCATCAGAACCTGGCTGCTGTCATCGTCCAGAAAGGGATTGAGTTCCGTCGTGAGAATGCCGCGCAGGGAGACGCCTTTCATGTTGTCCGAAACGGCAAGATCATGGGCTGCAGCAAGGGCAGCAATCCGCTGCTCCAGCGCCCTGGCGTAGCTTTCCAGCGATGCAGAAGATGCCTTGGCTTGCCGCGACAGGGACCGGATCAGCGCCAGGATATTCTTAACCCGATGGTTCAGTTCCGCAATCATCAGATCCTGCTGACGCTTGTGGTTCACCAGATCCTGATGGCGCATCAGTTGCACCCTTTCCCCTTTTGCCGTGATCTGGGTCAGCATCACCTGCAATTCGCGCGCGGCGGACAGTTCGGACTGGGTCCAGGGCTCGCAATAGCCCTTTTGGTTTTCGACGTAGGCCTCAAATGAACCGCGCGGGGAAATACGCGGTCCGAAGGGGCCCGGCTCCAACTCCTTTTCGGGCTTCCCGGCCCATCGAAGTTGGCGGGTGATTTCATCCCTGAAATAAATCAACTGCATCGGAAAGGCGGCGGTTGCGCGAATAAGCAGGGCACCCCCGCTCATCTCCAGATCGTTTTCTGGAATGAGCTTGTACTCCGACAGGTTTTCGATGGGCAAAACGATGTCTTCGACCTGGGGCTGGTAGCTGTTGAAGGCACGGACCGCGTCGCTTTTCGGCGTGCTGCCATGGGTCAGGACCTTGCCCTCGTAGGTGATCGCGACACCGTCACTCTCGATCACGTCCCGCAAAATGGGTGCCAGCTTGGGGAAAGAATTCAGCAGATCAATCTTGGCGTCCGTCCCGCCGATGATCCGCTCCCGCGCCTCAGCCGCCTTCTGGCGCTTCTGCGTCGCCTCGAAGTCAAGCTTTTGCTTGATCACGAGGGATATCATTTGACCAAAAAGCTCGGCCGCGATGCGCACGTCCGACGTGATGACACGGGGGCTCATGTGGTGGCAGGCGAACATGCCCCAAAGCTTGCCATCGACCACCAGGCCGATTGTGAGCGTCGCACCCACGCCCATGTTCTGCAGATACTCCACATGGATCGGAGAGATGCCGCGCAGATGCGCGAGCGAGATGTCGATCGGTTCAGCATCCCGGTTCTGCGCCAAGATCGGCGATGGGTCTTGGCGTACATCCACCAGCATACGCAGCGGGTTCTTCACCTGCAGCGCGCGGGCCTGTTCCGGAACGTCCCAGGCGGGATAGCGCAGGCCAAGAAGCGAGTCCGCCCGGGCATTTCGCATCTCGGACACGACCTCTCCGTCACCGTTTTCCGCGTACCGGTAGGCCATGATCCGGTCATAGCCGGTCAGGGCCTGCAGACCAGCCACGCTGTAGTCCAGCAGGCTCTTGATCGTGTCCCTCGCGCTGGCCGCTCCCAGAAACTTGCGCATCTGGTCAATAGCGGTCCGGTGCCTCTCGTCCGGATGGTTCTCGGCAGGCTCAATCTCCACAATCGCCTGGTCGGAAGGGTTGAGGTGTACGTAGACCTCGAAACGGCCTTGTTCGATCTCGTAAGTGCCCACCCTTTCGCGCTGTGTGCGTGCGGTCGACAGGCTGAGAAGATTACGTGTGTCATGCACGATCCGGGAGCCGAGCACGTCGGCAAAGGTCGCGCCCAAAAGGTCTGAGGGGCGCGACCCAAGGTATTCGATCACATTGGCGCTACAGTATTCGATGCGGATCAGATCCATCGGACCGGCCAGCAGCGCGCCAAACGGCTGGACCGAACCGGGCGTGTGAATGGGTTCCAGATCGCAGGTATCCAGCGACAACTCCAAATCAGCCTGACCGGTGATCTGTTCCATATCTGCCAGTCCCTCATTACCTGCCGTTTTTGCTGCCCCTCAACGACGGACCTTGAGACCACCAATGACCTTCATTTTCTGGTCAGCCTCATCTTGACCCGGTGGCCCCGCCGGATCTGTGTCAGCCTTCGGCCTAATTACACGCGCCCACTATTGCTGGCGCAATGTTTTACTCCGTTATCAAGACTAGAACCGGATATTCCAGCCGACAAGGCTGGCAAGGGTTTTTGTCACCAAAGGAAGATCGCGACCGGCCGGACCGGGCCTTTGGTAATCCTGACGAAGCGCAAGCCCTGAAAAGTCACCAGAAAAAGAGATAATCCCCCTGGATCACTTTACCTGCTTGAATCGCCAACTACTTAAGGTGGGTAACTTGTTTGATTGGGAGTAATCAGTATGCCGAGTATGGGCAATTATCTCGAACCGGGCGCGATCACCCGGATCTACGATGTGACCGCGAAAGAGGTCATCTCAGCCGTGTCGACGCGGAAACTACCAAGCCAGATGCATGGAGACGGGCTTATCTACGTCGATGCAGGCAAACTGCCGGAAGCTGCCAAGAAGCTGAAATGGAAGACGCGGGATCAATCCGCAGCCCCCTGATTGCCTCGCTGTCGATCTGAAAGCCGGGGTGTGGACCTCGCGGTTGAGATCATGGCCTACGTCCCCGATGGCAAGCAGAAGAATGGTGTGGTCTTCACCCTTCAGGGAATTGCGGCGCTGCGTGAGGCAATTGAGCGCGCCGAAGGAATTCAGCGGGTCGCAGAAGAGCGGATGAACGAGGTCGAACAGATCTATCGCACAAGTCCGCTCGCCATGGGTTTGATGGACTGTGACATGCTGTACATCCGGCTGAATGAAAAGATGGCTGAGATCAGCGGTGAGCGCTTGGAGCGCCACATCGGTGCACCTATCCGCGACATCATTCCGGCAGTTGCCGAACAGACCGAAGAGTTGATCCGCACCCTGTTCGAGACCAAGAAGCCGATCCAAGGGCAGCGTGTGATCGGGACAATCAAGTCACGCTCTGATGATCCACGCCTCTGGGAAAGCGTCTATGAAAAACTCACCTGCCGCATCGAGGGCCTGTCCAGGATCCACGCCCTGCTTGCCTAGGAACTGTGGTCCTCTGCCATGTTGCACGACACAATCTACCCCGAGACCGAGGCTGTCTACGGTGGGGTTAGCGCAAGCTTGGGCGGGCCGGAAATCCGCGTGAATTCAAAGACCATCGTCGCACTGGGGATGGCCATCCATGAGAGGGCGACCGATACGGCAAGGTATGGTGCCTTCTCCTCTGACGATGACCACGTCGATATGTCTTGGTCGCGGATCAACGACGCCGCCGGGGACAGCGCTGCGCATCGAATGGTAAGAAACGAATGACCCGAAGGTGGAACGGCCAAAACGTGTCGGATTTGCCACACAACGCATCGCTTCGACAATTGAAGGCACCTTCGACGGGAGATTATCGACGTCTTGGGAACCAAATGGCCTCAACAACGTTGTTGACTTGGACTTCCCAAAGGCGACGGCACTTAATGACAAACAGCTCCTTCTACAGTGATCTCAGTGTCCTCTACCTTGAAGACGAACCCCTGATTGCCTTTGACA
>JABDKA010000174.1 GCA_013002405.1 Sulfitobacter sp.
CGGGCTGCTCCCGCTGAGCCTGGAGGCGATCGAGCAGGCGATCCGGTTGAACGGGGCGGCCGTTGACAACAACCTGCGCGCCTTCGAACTGGGGCGCTGGGCCGTGCTGCACCCGCAAGATGCGGCAGCGGTGATCACACCGAACGTGGTGGAGCTGCCCAAGTCCCTGGAGGATCGGATTGCCTTTCGGGTGGCGCATCTGACGGACTATCAGGGCACGCGGCTGGTCAGGCGTTATACCAAGCTGCTGGACCGGATCGAGGATCGGGGCGTGAAGGAAGCAGCGGCGCTGGGATACCATAAACTGTTGTCCTACAAGGACGAATATGAGGTTGCGCGCCTGCTGCTGAAAAGCCGGGAGAAGGCGAAGGCGGAGTTCGAGGGGGATTTCGGCATGAAGTTCCATCTGGCCCCCCCGATGCTGACGGGCAAGGGCCCCGATGGGCGCCCCAAGAAACGGGAATTCGGGTCCTGGCTGGAACGGCCCTTGCGGATGTTGACGAAGCTCAAGAGGCTGCGTGGGACGCCTTTTGATCCTTTCGGCTACAGCGCCGAGCGCAAGATGGAACGGGCGCTGATCAAACAGTACGAGGCGGATATGGCAGAGGTGCAGCCGAAGTTGGATGCAGGCACGCGGGACGCGGTGATTGCCCTTGCCGAATTGCCCTTGCAGATCAGGGGCTTTGGCCCGGTGAAAGAGGCCAATGAAGCCAAGGCGGCCAAGCGGCGGGAGGAATTGCTGGCGGTCATCCGCGCGGGCGGTGCGCCGATGGCCAAGGCGGCGGAGTGATCTGTCACGCGGCTGTCATATCTGCAGGTTAGATCGCGGATAAATCAGTGATGAGGTGGCCTTAGAATGCTCTCCCGTCCCGTCATGCCAGTGCAGGACATCAGCTATGCCCATTCCAGTAAGACCCGGTCGGGCCGCGCCCTGATCAGGTTGATGGAAAACACCACCGGGCGGCGGGGCCTGATCCACCGTGCGCGGGGCTACGAGGCCGACGTGGCGGCGGGCCGCAGCTTCTTCGAGGTGATGGCCGAGCGTTATGGGCTGAGCCTGAATGTGGTTTCGGGCTCCCTTGACCTGATACCACGTGACGGTCCGGTGATCTTTATTGCCAACCACCCTTACGGGATCCTGGATGGACTAATGCTGGGCTGGATCATGGCGCGGACGCGGGACGATTTCCGAATCATGGCGCATGCGGTTTTTGACCGGGCGCCGGATCTGGGGCAGCACCTTTTGCCGGTGCGTTTTGAGGTGAACCGCAGCGCCTTGGCGCAGAACCTGGCCACCCGGCGGCTGGCGCTTGGGCTGCTGGGGGAGGGCGGGGCCGTGGGTGTCTTTCCCGGCGGGACGGTCAGCACGGGTGCGCGCCCTTTTTCGCGGCCCATGGACCCGGTCTGGCGCAGCTTTACCGCGCGCATGGTCGCGAAAAGCCGCGCGCAGGTGGTGCCGATCTATTTTGACGGCCACACCAGCCGCCTGTTCCAGATCGCGAGCCATCTGCACCAGACCCTGCGCCTGGGGCTTCTGATCAAGGAGTTCAGAAGGCGTGTCGATACGCCCGTTCGGGTGGCCATCGGTGGGCCCATCGGGCGGGAGCTTTTGGATCCCCTGGCGGGCGACGCCAAAGCCACGATGGATTTCCTGCGCAAAGCGACGTATGAGTTGTCGCCAGAGCCGCTTGTCCCGGATGAGCTTGGCTTGGAGTTCGAGGAATTTTATCGCGCCTGAAAGGGCTTGGCGGCATGGCGGTAGGTGTTTTTGACAGTGGCCTTGGGGGTCTCACAATCCTAAGTGCGCTTGAGCGGCGGCTGCCGGATGTGCCATTTGTGTATCTGGCCGACAGTGCCAATGCCCCCTATGGCGTGCGGACGCCCGATGACATTTATCACCTGACCACCGCCGCAGTGCAGCGGCTTTTTGATGCGGGCTGTGATCTGGTGGTTCTGGCCTGCAACACGGCCTCCGCTGCGGCCCTGCGGCGCATGCAGGAAAGCTGGGTGCCCGAGGGCAAACGGGTGCTGGGGGTTTTCGTACCCCTGATCGAGGCCATGACGGAGCGGCAATGGGGCGACAATTCGCCACCGCGCGAAGTGGCCGTCAAGCACGTGGCGCTTTTCGCGACACCCGCGACCGTGTCCAGCCGGGCCTTTCAGCGTGAACTGGCCTTTCGCGCCATCGGTGTGGATGTGGAGGCGCAGGCCTGCGGCGGGGTCGTGGATGCCATCGAGGAGGGCGATATGATCCTGGCCGAAGCCCTTGTGCGCAGCCATGTGGATGCGCTGCGGCGCAAGATGCCCGATCCTGAGGCTGCGGTGCTGGGTTGTACCCATTACCCGCTGATGGAGGATGCTTTTCAGGCGGCCCTTGGTCCTGGGGTGACAGTTTTTTCCCAGCCCAGTCTGGTGGCTGACAGTCTGGCCGATTACCTTGAGCGGCACCCCGACAAGATCGGCACCGGAGAGGCCGCTTTTCTGACCACGGGCGATCCTGCGCAGGTCTCCAGCCGCGCGACCCAGTTTTTGCGACGAGGCATTCAGTTCACAGCCGCCTGATTTTCGCTTAAACGACATCCCAGACAGGGAATCTGAACAATGCACAATATCGCTATCCTGGGCGCCTCCGGCTATACGGGCGCTGAACTGATCCGGCTAATCGCTGGACATTCATCAATGCAGATCAAGGCCTTGGGGGCCAATTCTAAAGCGGGGCAGCCGCTGGGCGCGGTCTTTCCCCACCTGCGCCACCTGGATCTGCCGCCGCTGGTAACAATGGACCAGATCGACTTTTCCGGAATTGATCTGTGTTTCTGCGCCCTTCCGCACAAGACCTCTCAGGAGGTGATCGCGGCCCTGCCGAAGGATCTGAAGATTGTCGATCTGTCGGCGGACTTCCGGCTGCGGGATCCGGCGGAATATGAGCGTTGGTACGGAAACCCCCATGCAGCACTGGAGCAGCAGAAGGAGGCGGTTTACGGCCTGACCGAATTCTACCGCGAGGAGATACGGAGCGCGCGGTTGGTGGCCGGGACGGGGTGCAATGCCGCCACGGGGCAATTTGCGCTGCGGCCCCTGATCGAGGCGGGGGTGATTGATCTGGATGAGATCATCCTGGACCTCAAATGCGCCGTGTCGGGCGCGGGGCGGGCGTTGAAGGAAAACCTGCTGCACGCGGAATTGTCCGAAGGCTATCATCCTTACGCCATCGGTGGGACGCACCGGCATCTTGGGGAGTTCGATCAGGAATTTTCGGCCATCGCGGGCCGGGAGGTGAAGGTTCAGTTCACGCCCCACCTGATCCCGGCAAACCGGGGTATTCTGGCGACGATCTATGTGAAGGGTGACGCGCAAGTCATTCACAAGACACTGGAAAAAGCCTATTTGGATGAGCCCTTCATCGAGGTGATACCGATGGGTGAAGTACCCAGTACAAGGCATACCCGTGGATCGAACTTCTGCCATATTGGCGTGGCGGCGGACCGGATCGCCGGGCGGGCCATCGTGACGGCCGCGCTGGACAACCTCACGAAGGGGTCAAGCGGGCAGGCGTTGCAGAATGCCAACCTCATGCTAAATATTGCAGAGACAGAGGGGCTGATGATGGCCCCGCTATTCCCGTGAGACACCATGAAAAGCCTTAAGAAGCAACGCCGTATTCAAGTGATTGTCGTGGCTGCCGTGGCCCTGGCACTTTCCACCTTACTGATTGGTTACGCCATGCGCGACGGAATCAACTTTTTCCGCGCGCCCAGCCAGATCATGGCGGAACCCCCGGGCCCGACTGAGGTGTTCCGCATTGGCGGGCTGGTCGAAGAGGGTTCCCTCGTACGGGGAGAAAGTGAGACGATCCGTTTCAGCGTGACCGACGGTGGCGCATCTGTACCTGTCGAGTTCACCGGCGTTCTGCCCGATCTCTTTGAGGAGAACCAAGGCATGGTCGGGACCGGCTCTTACGTGAATGGTGTCTTCCAGGCGACTGAAATCCTTGCAAAACACGATGAAACATACATGCCTTCGGAAGTCGTGGATGCCCTCAAGGAACAGGGTGTCTACAAGGAGCCCGAAAGCTGAGCAACGCGCGCCCTCCGGCGCTTTCCTTAACCTTTGGCTGAGCAGTCTTTGCCTGAATCCGGGGCAAGGGGTGCGGCATGCAATCAGTCAGGGACATCGCGGAAGAGATCGTGGGCCGTGAAGGCGGCTATGTGAATGATCCGGACGACCCGGGCGGGGCCACGAAATTCGGCGTGACCATCCACACGATGCGGCGTTTGGGGCTGGACCTGAACCGGGACGGTCGGGTCGACGCGCGGGACGTGAAACAGCTGAGCCGGGCGCAGGCTGTCGATATCTTCATCGAGCACTATTTCGAGCGGCCCCGTATCGGGGACTTGCCCGAGCCACTGCAGGCGACGGTTTTCGACATGTACGTCAATGCGGGCGGCAATGCGGTGCGCATTCTGCAGCGTCTGCTGGTCGATATGGGCTATCCGGTGACGGTTGACGGGGCGCTGGGGCCGCAGAGCATCGCCGCCACGGCGAAAGCGATGACGGCGGCACCCGATCACATGATCGACGCCTACGGGATCGCCCGGCGCAACTACTACTTCCGTCTGGCCGACCGGCGACCGGCGAGCCGCAAGTACGCCCGCACGCGGCGCGGCGGGAAAGGCGGTTGGATCAGGCGGGCGGAGGAGTTCATCTCGGACCGGTATCACCTGAGCGATGCGGCGTTCAATGCGAGGGTGGAAGCATGGGACTGATTGAACGGATTTTCGGGCTGGTCTTTGGCGGGCAACGAAACGTGGTGCGGGAGACGGTCGAGGTTTTTCGAGAAAACGCGGATGCGGGCGCGGCCCGGAGTGCTGCTGTGCAGCAGCAGGCGATGGCGCAGTACGGGCAGGAGTATGCGGGTCCGCAGCGGAGCGGGTTCGACCGGTTCATGGATGGCCTGAACCGTCTGCCCCGCCCCGCGCTGGCTTTGGGAACGCTTGGTCTCTTCATCTCGGCCATGGTGCATCCGCTTTGGTTTTCGGAGCGGATGCAGGGGATTGCCCTCGTGCCGGAGCCCCTATGGTGGCTTTTGGGGGTGATCGTCTCCTTCTATTTCGGTGCGCGGCATCAGGTGAAGGCGCAGGAATTCCAGCGCGAAATCGTGGGGACCATGGCGCGTGTGCCGCAGGTTCTGGAGAACATCGAATCCATTCGCAAATTGCGGGCAGACAGCGTCAAGGTGGCAGACACGGAGGGCGATCCGCACCTGACCCTGGCCGCTGTTGCGCCCGATCCGAACGCCGCGCTGATGGCCTGGCGGGCAGCGCGGGCCTGACTGCGACGCTTTGCGCTGCGGCTGAGGTAAGATTGCCGTGGCGGGGGCGGGGCGCAGCACATATACTCCGCCTCATGATCAATGAACTTGGACATTTCGCGCTGATCCTCGCTTTTCTAGTGGCGATTGTGCAGATGGTGGTGCCCCTCATCGGGGCGCAGAAACGCTGGCCCTCCTGGATGGCGGTGGCCGAACCGGCGGCGGGCGCGCAATTTGCCCTGACGGCGGTGTCCTTCGGGGCGTTGATGTGGGCTTTTATCGTCTCCGACTTTTCCCTGCGGCTGGTGGTTCTGAACAGCCATTCGGCCAAGCCGATGCTTTACAAGATCAGCGGGACCTGGGGGAACCACGAGGGGTCCATGCTGCTTTGGGTGCTGATCGTCACGCTTTTCGGGGCCATGGCAGCCTGGTTCGGCGGCAACCTGCCGCCCACGCTGCGCGCACGGGTCCTGGCTGTGCAATCGGCCATCGCGGTGGCCTTTTTCGCCTTTATCATCTTTACCTCAAATCCCTTCCTGCGGATGGCAACGCCGCCCTTCGACGGGCAGGATCTGAACCCTCTGCTGCAAGATCCCGGTTTGGCCTTCCACCCGCCCTTCCTGTATCTCGGCTACGTCGGGCTGAGCATGGCTTTCTCCTTTGCCGTGGCCGCCCTGATCGAGGGGCGCGTGGATGCCGCATGGGGGCGCTGGGTGCGTCCCTGGACGCTGGCGGCATGGATCTTTCTGACCATCGGCATCGCGCTGGGCTCCTGGTGGGCCTATTATGAGTTGGGCTGGGGCGGCTTCTGGTTCTGGGATCCGGTTGAGAACGCTTCTTTCATGCCCTGGCTGTTGGCTGCGGCACTGCTGCATTCTGCCATCGTGGTGGAAAAACGCGAAAGCCTGAAAAGCTGGACGATCCTGCTGGCAATCCTTGCCTTCGGCTTCTCGCTCATCGGGACTTTCATCGTTCGCTCGGGCCTGCTGACTTCGGTTCATGCCTTTGCCAATGATCCCGAGCGGGGGGTTTTCATCCTCGCGATCATGGCCTTCTTCATGGGGGGCGCGCTGATCCTTTTTTCGCTGCGGGCGGGCGTGATGGAGGCGAAAGGGGTTTTCGGAATTGTCAGCCGTGAGAGCGCCCTGATTGTGAACAACGTGTTGCTGGCGGTTGCCTGTTTCGTGGTCTTCGTGGGGACCATGTGGCCGCTGGTGGCCGAGATGTTCTTTGACCGCAAGCTGAGCGTCGGGCCACCCTTCTTCAACGCGGCCTTTACACCCTTCATGGTGGCCCTGGGTCTGATCCTGCCGATCGGCTCTGTCCTGCCGTGGAAAAGGGCGCGGCTGAGCCGGGCGATCAAACCGTTGCGCTTTGCCTTCGTGCTGGCGCTTGCCGTTGCGGGACTGGCCTGGACCGTGCAAACGGGCCGCAGCCTGCTGGGGCCGATGGGGATGTTCCTGGGGGTCTGGCTGATCATGGGTGTGATCGTGGAACTGGCGCAGCGCACCGGGCGCGGCGGTGACCGGCTGGGACGGCTCATGCGTCTGCCGCGGGCCGATTGGGGCAAGGCGGTGGCGCATGCCGGATTGGGCGTGACAATGGCCGGAATTGCGGGCCTGACCGCCTGGACGGTGGATGACATTCGCGTGGCGCAGGTGGACCAACCCTGGACCGTGGGCAGCTATGAACTGACCCTCAATTCTGTCGAGGAGCAACAGGGGCCGAACTACGTCTCGACCATGGCCAACCTGACCCTGTCGCGGGGCGGGGAACTGGTGGCCGAAATGACACCCGAAAAACGCTTCTACCCCGTCGCACGCATGCCCACGACCGAGGCGGCGATTGATTACAATCTGGCGCGCGATGTCTATGTCGTGATCGGGGATCAGCAGTCAAACGGCGGCTGGACCGTGCGCACCTACATCAAGCCCCTGACCAACTGGATCTGGATCGGCTGCGCACTGATGGCCTTGGGTGGCTTGCTAAGTCTGTCAGACCGGCGCTTTCGTGTCGCGGCAGGGGCCCGCAAGGCGGCAGCGGTGCCCGCGGAATGAAGCGGCTGGCCTTGATCCTGACGCTGCTGGCCGCCCCTCTCTGGGCGGTTCAGCCGGATGAAGTGCTGGGGGATCCCGTGCTGGAGGAGCGGGCGCGGGAGCTGTCCAAGGGTCTGCGGTGCCTTGTCTGCCGAAACGAGAGCATCGACGAGAGCAATGCGAGCCTTGCCCGCGATCTACGTCTGCTGGTGCGCGAAAGGCTGGTGGCAGGGGACAGCGACAAAGAGGCGATGGATTTCATCGTCGCGCGTTACGGCGAATATGTGCTGCTGAAGCCCGATGTGACCGGGGCGAACTGGCTGCTTTGGGCGGCGGGGCCCCTCATGCTGCTTGTGGCGGGAGGTGTCGGATTTGCCTATCTGCGCCGCCGTCAGACGGCCAAAGCGCCCACCGAAGCGCCGCTGAGCACGGATGAGCAGGCCCGCCTGGACGAAATTCTGCGCCGCTGACGTCCGGTTTCGCTGGTCCCGGCGGCCCAATTTGGTATCAAGTGTCGCAGATTAGACGACAGTTGCGAGGGCGGCATGGACTATCAAGCGATCACCTATGAACTGGCCAATGACACGGCCATCATCACGATCAATAGTCCTGACAAGATGAATGCTCTCACCACCCAGATTCGGGCGGAGATTGCCCATGCGGCGACGCAGGGCGGCAAGGAGGCGCGGGTCGTCGTGATCACCGGGGCGGGTGACCGGGCCTTTTGCTCGGGTCAGGATCTGGGCGACCGGGCCGGTTCATCGGTAGATCTGGAGCGGACGCTGCGTGACGAGTATGCGCCGATGCTGCGGGCCATCGTCAATTGCCCGGTGCCGACCATTGCCGCCGTGAACGGCGCGGCCGCTGGAGCAGGGGCCAACCTGGCGGTGGCGGCGGATGTAGTCTTTGCCACTGAGAGCGCCTATTTCCTGCAGGCCTTCACCCGGATCGGTCTGATCCCGGATGCGGGCGGCACCTATGCGCTGCCACGGCAGATGGGCATGGCCAAGGCGATGGGCGCGGCGCTCTTTGCCGACAAGATCAGCGCGCGGCAGGCCGATGACTGGGGTATGATCTGGGAAGCGGTGCCCGACGCCGATTTCGACGCCCACTGGCGGGCCAAGGCGGCGCAACTGGCGGTCGGACCCACAGCGGCCTACGCAGGCGTCAAGGAGGTGATCCGCGCCTCCTGGAACAACACCTTCGAGGGGCAACTGACGCTGGAGGCCGAAGAGCAGGGCAAGTGCGGCAAGACGCGTGACTTCAAGGAGGGCGTGCTGGCCTTCACCGAAAAGCGCCCCGCTTCCTTCGAAGGCCGATAGAGGCCGCTGCGCTCAGACGCAGCGTTCCACAAGAAGCACATCGTCGGGTGATATCGCGGGACCAAAGGCGCGGGCGACGATGGCAACGGCGATGCCGTTTGCGCGCACCGTCTGGACCGGGCCATCGGTCTCTTCCACCGTAATCTTGGGCGGGGTGTCCCCCTTGTTGTAGACCACCGCCACCTGATCACAGTCCTGCGCGGTATCGGGTACCAGTGCGCCCTGTGGTGTGTGTTCGGCGCTGAGCAAGGTTGCGGCGGCAAGGCCTGTGGCGCCTTCCCAATGATAGCGGTTTTGCGGGATGAGCCGGTTCATCTGCGCCCCCCTTGAGGTGCCATGGCGAAAGCGCGCAAGCGGTGACGCGCAGGTTGGACCATCACCGGGACCAAGAGCGCACAGAGGGCCATGAGGGCGAGAGCGACAAACGCGGTCGACGGCATGATGCATCCTATTGAAAAGGTGGTGACACGCTACGCCCCTGCGCCGGACCCGGTCAAGCTGCCGTGCAGCATTGTAGGCGGCCCCGAAACAATGACATATTTGTGCCTCTTTTCCGCCCCCGGTGTTTCGAAATGCGCAAAGGCGCCTGAAACAGTTGCGCCCTTAATTCGGGATTTCGGCCCATTCAGGGCCAGCGGTGGAGGGGCGATTCGTCGCAGTTCGCCGGAATTGCAGGCTCAGGTTGAGTGAATTTGTTGCGCATTCGTGAACAAACCGTTCGCCAAAATGCAAAGCGCCCCGGACAAGCCGGGGCGTTCTGAGCCTACTTCGCTGTCTTCAGCGGTTTTCGATATCGACGTAGTCGCGCGTGGTTTCACCCAGATAGAGCTGGCGCGGTCGGCCGATCTTGTTCTGTGGATCGGCGATCATTTCCTTCCACTGGGAAATCCAGCCGACCGTCCGGCTAAGCGCGAAGATCGGTGTGAACATGGAGGTGGGAAATCCCATCGCCTCAAGGATGATACCGGAATAGAAATCCACGTTCGGGAAGAGCTTCTTCTCGGAGAAGTAGGGATCGTCCAGGGCGGCCTGTTCCAATTCCTTGGCGACCTGCAGGATTGGGTTGTTGTCCACGCCCAGCAGTTCCAGCACCTCATCCGCGCTTTCCTTCATCACGGTCGCGCGGGGATCGAAGTTCTTGTAGACGCGGTGGCCAAAGCCCATCAGGCGGAAGGGGTCATTCTTGTCCTTCGCCCGCCCGATGAATTCGGGGATCCGGTCTGGCGTGCCGATTTCCTTGAGCATCTCAAGACAGGCCTGGTTCGCACCTCCGTGGGCAGGGCCCCAAAGGCATGCAATACCGGCCGCGATGCAGGCAAAGGGGTTGGCACCCGAAGAGGAGGCGAGGCGCACCGTAGAGGTGGAGGCGTTCTGTTCGTGATCGGCGTGAAGGGTAAAGATCCGGTCCATCGCCCGGCTCAGGATCGGATTGACCACGTAGTCCTCTGCCGGGACAGCAAAGCACATGCGCAGGAAGTTGGAGGCATAGTCCAAATCGTTGCGCGGATAGACGAAAGGCTGACCGATCGTGTATTTGTAGGCCATTGCGGCGATGGTCGGCATCTTGGCGATCAGGCGGATCGAGGCCACCTCGCGTTGCCATTCATCGGTGATGTCGGTGGAATCGTGGTAGAATGCCGACATGGCACCGACCACGCCGACCATGACCGCCATGGGGTGCGCATCCCGGCGGAAGCCGCGAAAGAAATTCATCATCTGCTCGTGCAGCATCGTGTGGTTGGTCACACGGGACTCGAAATCCTCAAGCTGGGCAGGGGTCGGCAGCTCACCGTAGAGCAGCAGATAGCAGACCTCCAGGTAGTGGGATTTGCCGGCCAACTGATCGATGGGATAACCGCGGTGCAAAAGCACGCCCTCACCGCCGTCGATGTAGGTGATGGTGCTGTCGCAGGAGGCGGTCGAGGTGAAACCGGGGTCATAGGTAAAGACACCCGCCTGACTGTAGAGTTTTCGGATGTCGATGACGTCGGGACCTGCGGTAGGGGAGAGGATCGGAAGATCGTACTCCTTGCCATCAATGCTCAGTTTTGCGGATTTCGTGCTTTCTGTCATGCGGTCCCTTTCGTCCGGTTGGCGGCGCGGCCTTATGCCTGCCGTCTGGGCGCAGCCTTGGGGGGCTCTGCCACGTGAATATCTTACGCGATATTGAGAAGGTGTTAACCAACTCTTTCAGCCGCGTCGGTCAGGCGGGCCAGGGTTTCGTCACGGCCCAAGACAAGCATCATGTCGAAAACCGAAGGGGTCACCGCGCGCCCTGCCAAGGCAGCACGGAGCGGCCCGGCGAGTTTGCCGAACTTGGTGTCATGGGCGGCCGCAAAGCCATTCATCACCTCCTCCAGCGTCTCACGGTCCCAGCTAGCATTCTGCAACTGCGACGTCAATTCTTTCAGTATACCATGGGATACCGTTTCGAGGTTTTTCGCGGCCTTCTCATCCGATTCGATGGGCCGCGACGCCAGGATAAAGCGCCCCTTTTCAAGGAGTTCCGGCAGTATCTTGGAACGTTCCTTGAGGCAATACATGGCCCGCTCCAATCCCTCTTTTTGTTCTTTCGTCAGGGGGGGCAGTGCTGCCGCAGCGAGGTATGCTTCACACTCATGCCGCAGCGCAGCATCATCACTTACCGCAATATGCTGGCCGCAGATGTTTTCAAGTTTCTTCAGATCGAACTGTGCGGGGCTCTTGCGGATGCCCTCCAGATCGAACCATTCGCGGGCCTGGGCATCGGTGAAGAACTCGTCGTCCCCGTGACTCCACCCCAGACGCGCAAGGTAATTGCGCATGCCCGCTGCCGGGAAGCCCATGGCCTGATATTCCTGCGCCCCAAGCGCGCCGTGGCGTTTTGAAAGCTTTTTGCCGTCTGGTCCGTGGATCAGGGGGATGTGGGCCCAGACGGGAACGTCCCAGCCCATCGCCTCGTAGATCATCATCTGCCGCGCGGCGTTATTGAGGTGATCATCCCCCCGGATGACATGGGTCACGCCCATGTCATGGTCATCGACAACAACGGCCAGCATATAGACCGGTGTGCCATCGGACCGTAACAGGATCATGTCATCGAGTTGATCATTGCGGATTTTCACATCCCCCTGCACGGCATCGCGGATCACCGTCTCCCCCTCCAGCGGGGCCTTGATGCGGATCACATAAGGCGCGTCGGGGTGGCTTGCCGGGTCTGTGTCCCGCCAGGGGGAGCGGAAGAGAGTGGAGCGCCCTTCGGCACGTGCCGCCTCGCGGAAGGCGTCGATTTCTTCGGGTGTTGAGAAACACTTGTAGGCCTTGCCCTGCGCCAGCAAATCGCGCGCCACCTCCGCGTGGCGGGGGGCATTTTCGAACTGGCTGACGATCTCCCCATCGTGATCAAGTCCCAGCCAGGCCATGCCCTTCAGGATCGCCTCTGTCGCCTCGGGCGTGGAGCGTGCGCGGTCCGTATCCTCGATCCGCAGCAGGAACCTGCCGCCCCGACCGCGCGCGTAGAGCCAGTTGAAAAGAGCAGTACGCGCGCCCCCGATGTGCAGATAACCGGTGGGAGAAGGCGCGAAACGGGTAACGACGGGCGCGGACATGGGGGGCCTCATGGATCAAGGAACGTGACGGGGACCGGGGCGCATTTACCTTTTGCTAACCGTGGTCCCGCTAGGATTTGCGCCTGTCTATCCAGTGCGTTGAACGGGGGCAAGCATGGCCGGTGCGCGGCACTTTGGTCTGGTCGGTCTGCGGCTGGCCCTGCTGGCCCAGCGGGGCCAGGGCCTGTGCTGGGTGCCAGTCTGTCTGGCGACGGGCATCGGTACCTATTTTGCCCTGCGGTTTGAACCGGGGGTGGGCCACTATGCGGCGGCTGTCGGTGTGATTCTTTTGCTGGGCTGGTTATCGCGCAATCTGGATGAAGCCTTTGCCCCCATGGCCATCGCCCTGGCATTGTGCCTTGCTGGATTTTCCCTTGCGGGTCTGAGGGCCCACGCGGTGGCAGAGCCGGTGCTGGGCTGGCGCTACTACGGCCCGGTTGAGGGGCGCGTCATCGCCATGGACCGCAGCCAGTCCGATGCCCTGCGCCTGACGCTGGATCAGGTGCGGTTGGACCGGGTGCCGCCTGCGCGGACCCCCGCGCGGGTCCGCATATCGCTCCACGACAAGGGCGGAGTTGCGACCGACCCCGAACCGGGTCTGCGGGTAATGACGACAGGCCATCTGTCGCCCCCATCAGGCCCGGTGGAACCCGGCGGGTTCGATTTTCAGCGCCACGCCTGGTTTGCCGGGCTGGGCGCGGTCGGCTATACCCGCGTGCCCCTGCTGGGCGTGGCCCCGGCGGCGGAGGGGCAGGCGGGACTGGCGATTTTTCGGCTGCGCATGGCGGCCTCTGCCCGGATCAGATCCCATCTTGCGGGGGACGTGGGCGGCTTTGCCGCCGCCGTCACGACCGGAGACCGAAGCGCCATCAGCCAGACCGCCCTTGAGCATCTCCGCATCAGCAACCTTGCCCATCTTCTGGCCATCTCGGGCCTGCACATGGGACTTTTGTCGGCGGTGGTCTTTGGGGCCTTGCGATTGGGACTGGCGGCGGTGCCCGCCCTTGCCCTGCGCTGGCCCACCAAAAAGATCGCGGCCTTTGGCGCGCTGATGGCGGCCGTGGTCTATCTGGCACTGTCGGGCGGCAATGTGGCGACGCAAAGGGCCTTTGTCATGGTGGCGGTGGCGCTGGGGGCCCTGATGCTGGGGCGGCGGGCCCTGTCCTTGCGGGCCGTGGCTGTGGCGGCCACCATCGTGCTGGTCCTCAGGCCCGAGGCGCTGATGGGGCCGGGGTTCCAGATGTCCTTTGCCGCGACGACTGCGCTGGTGGCGGTTTTCGGTGTGATCTCAAGAATGGAAAGCTCACCTGTCCCGGCCTTCCTGCGCCCGGCGGCCGGTGTATTCATCTCCTCCGCTGTGGCGGGGCTGGCCACGGCCCCTATCGCGGCGGCCCATTTCAATGCCATCGCCCACTACGGGCTGGTGGCGAACCTGGCATCGGTGCCGCTGATGGGGGCCCTGGTGATCCCTGCGGCAGTTCTGGCGCTTGTAATGGCGCCGCTTGGGCTGGAAGGGGTCGGTCTTTGGGTGATGGGCCTTGGCCTGCGCTGGATCCTGGGCGTGGCGGAGTGGGTCGCGACGCTGGAAGGGGCGCGTGGCTATGTGCCTGGGCCGGGCCCCTGGGTGCTGCCGCTGATCGCGCTGGGGGGGCTGACGCTGGTCCTTTGGCAGGGGCGCGGGCGTTGGACCGGGCTGGCCCCGCTGGCGGTGGGTTTCTTGCTTTGGCATCAGGTGGAGCGTCCCGCCGTCCTGATTGCTGACAAGGGCACGTTGGTGGGTTGGATGACCCCCGGGGGCAGGGTTCTGAGCAAGGAGAAAGGCGCAGGTTTCATCGCCCGCAACTGGCTGGAGAATGACGGGGACGGGGCCCAGCAATGGCAGGCGGCGAAACGTCCCGTGACGGACCAACAAAAGCGCGCGAAGGTCGTGCATCTGGCGGGCAAAAGGGCGGTTGCGGCGCACGGGGTCTGCGGGAAGGACGAAATCATCGTCGCCTCCGTGGATCCGGAAGGGGCCTTTGCCCCTGACTGCGCGCTTTATGATCCCGCCAGATTGCGTCAGACCGGTGCCATCGCGCTTTATCCCGCACCAGATGGCTGGCGCAGGGTCACGGCACGGAGCATGACGGGTGAGCGGCTTTGGACCCGCTGGCCCGAAGAAAAAGATCAGTAGGTGCGGATCAGCCCCACAAGGCGGCCCTGCACCTTGACCCTGTCCGCCGGCACGACACGGGTCTCATAGGCCGGGTTCGCTGCTTCAAGCGCGATGGAACTGCCCTTGCGGCGGAAGGTCTTGAGCGTTGCCTCGCTCTCCTCCACCAGGGCCACAACGATGTCACCGTCGTCGGCCACGGCGGTTTCGCGGATTACAACGACATCGCCGTCGTTGATCCCCGCCTCGATCATCGAATCCCCTTTGACCTCAAGCGCGTAGTGGTTGCCCGAGGCAGAGACCATGCCGCCAGGCACGGCCACCGAATGGGTCACGTGATTGATCGCCTCGATTGGCGTACCGGCAGCGATGCGGCCCATCACCGGGAGGTCAACGGCCTGCGCGGTTGAAAGCCTCTGCGCGGCGGCGGGCGGGGGCGTGTCGGGGCGGTCCCCGTCGATCACGCGGGGGGTGAAGCCGGGGTTGGGCGCGCCGCCCAGGCTCTCGGGCAGCTTGACCACCTCAATCGCGCGAGCGCGGTGGGCGAGACGCCGGATGAACCCGCGTTCCTCAAGCGCCGTGATCAGACGGTGGATGCCCGATTTCGACCGCAGGTCGAGCGCCAGCTTCATCTCATCAAAGCTGGGGGGCACCCCGTCACGCTGCACGCGCTTGTGAATAAACGCCAAAAGGTCCAGTTGTTTCTTGGTCAGCACGGCCCATCCTCCGAACATATTTTTCATTTGTTCTAGGGATGTTCCCGTTTTGTGTCAACCATTGTCAGATCCTGGGTAATTCGTCAGATTTCCCAATAGCTTCGATTTTGCTAAGAATCGCTGCCAGACAGGTGGCCCCACTGGCTCGCCCGTTGCCCTATCGTCCGCTAGGCAAATTGGATCACCAGTTTCTCTTTGCTGCAGACCGAACAGATGTCTTTGTTGCGGTTAAAGCCCTTTGTGGCTGAAAGTTCGCGTGTCTTATGATTTGCGTGCTGCCTAACCGACAAACCCAGCCGATCTGCGATACAATCGTCGCAGATTGCTGCTGGTGCTATGCGTTTTATTAGGTCGCTGACATCTTCCAGAACTGTCATGTTCATCTCCGTATGTTTTGCTCAGTGTATGAGGCGCGAACTCGGACAATAGACTTAAAAGATCACGCATACGTATAGTCAGATTTTGATGTACTGAGCTGTCTCACCTGCGTGACGGGCCGGGTCGCTCGGGGGCCGTACCAGCAGGGCGTCGGCGGTGGCCAGCACGCTAAGCAGTGAACTGTCCTGCCGCTCGGCGGCGCGAATCGCTCCCCCTTCCAGTCGTGCCCTCATGTAATGTTCGCGCGGACCGTTGGCGGGCAGGTCCGCGGCCAGGGGCGCGGTGCGGCGCGGCGGGGCCTCTTTGCCAAGGCCCAGCATCTTGCGGACCACGGGGGCGACGAAGACGGTGCCGCAGACCATGGCAGAGACGGGATTGCCCGGCAGACCGATCATGGCCGTCGTTCCAAGGCGCCCGGCCATCAGGGGTTTTCCCGGCCGCATCGCGACTTTGTAGAAGCTCTGCTCCATCCCCAGATCGGCCGCCACGGGCGCGACAAGGTCATGATCTCCGACCGAGGCGCCGCCGATGGTGAGGATCAGGTCCGCACCACGGGCCAGCGCAAAGGCCTGCTGGAGCGAGGGCAGGGTGTCCCGCGCGATGGGCAGGAGGCGGACTTCGGCGCCGAGCCCTTCCAGCATCGCGGCCAGGCCGTAGCTGTTGGAGGCGACGATCTGGTCGGGGCCCGGTTCCTCTCCAGGTTGGACCAGTTCGTTGCCGGTGGCAAGGATGGCAACCTTTGGTTTGCGGGTCACCGGCACGCGGGCGATGTTCATGGCGGCAAGCAGGGAGATGTCGGCGGGACGCAGGCGCAGGGGCGCGGCAAGGTCTTGCCCTGCAGTGAAATCGCCGCCAGCGGGGCGGATGTTGTCCTTGTTGCCAATGTTGTGGCCCAGGGTGATCAGATCGCCGCGCCGGGTAACGTCTTCCTGGATGACCACGAAATCCGCGCCTGCCGGGACGGGTGCGCCGGTGAAGATGCGCACCGCTTGGCCGGGACGCAGGGTGCCTTCGAAGCGCTGGCCTGCCGCAGCCTCGCCCACCACCTTGAGCATTGCATCGGGCTCCACCTCGGTCCGGCGTAGGGCATAGCCGTCCATGGAGGAAGCGGAAAAGGGGGGCTGGGTGCGGGCGGCAGTGACGTCACGCGCCAGAACACGGCCCGCGGCGGCGCGCAGGGGCACCTCTTCGACCTCAA
>JABDKA010000219.1 GCA_013002405.1 Sulfitobacter sp.
GTTTAGCGGAATGTCCCGCTTTTCCCTCTGCCTGCGCGGTGTGTGGATGCCCGGGACCATCCATTGGCCCGTCCGCATGAAGCTTTTCCCGTGAGGGTATCCCAGAACCCCGCGCCGAGTGAACCGCTCCCCTTCGTTCAAGAGGATCGAAGGATCCTCCCACTCCGGGGACAAGGGGCGCCGGAAAACGCCGTCAAAGATACCCTGCTGAGGTGTCTCGGCCAGGTAGGCCCGTTCCCGTACATTCACCACCACATAGTCCAGCCCATCGGGCTGCGCGGCCAGAATATCCGCCATGAGCATATCGCTGTGCAGGAACTCATCCGCGTCGATATGAGCAAGCCAGGCCAGATCGGTCTTATCGTAGGCATCGAAGGCGTTGATCAACTGACGGAATTCCTGGCGTCCGGGCCTTTTGCGCCCGATGTGATCACGCCAGTAGGTCTCATCGCAGAGGGTCACCTCCACCTGCGGCACCTGGGCAAGCTGGGCCTCCAGATCCGGTTGTGGGGCATCGAGGTAGAGGTAGATCCGGCTGGCACCCGCCGCGATATGATGCGCGACGAAGGCCAGCATCAGTTGGGTCGGTTCGCGACAGGTGGTCACCACGCCCCAGGTGCTGGGCTGGCTCTGATCGTTGGCCTTGTAGATCACCGCTCATCCTTGCAAGGGGGCATCATTCTGCGCGCCCCCTGCCGCTTTTGTCGCCCCTCTCGCGTCAACCTGTCAAGCAAGGGCTGCGCGGGGCTTGAATTTGCAGGTCCACTCTGACTTCCTTCGGGTTGGACCCCAAGGGGGTCGGCACAGACAAAGGGCAGGCCATGACCAGGACGAGAATCGCCGTGATCGGCGGATCGGGCATCTATGACATCGACGGGCTCGAGGGGGCCGACTGGGTGCAGGTGGAAACGCCCTGGGGCAAACCCTCCGACGCAATCCTGACCGGCACGCTTGGCGGTGTCGATATGGCTTTTCTCCCCCGTCACGGACGCGGCCACGTCCATTCCCCCACGACCGTGCCCTACCGCGCCAATATCGACGCCTTGAAACGGCTGGGCTGCACGGATGTCATCTCGGTCTCCGCCTGCGGGTCCTTCCGCGAGGAAATGGCACCCGGCGACTTCGTCATCGTTGATCAGTTCATCGACCGTACCTTCGCCCGCGAGAAGAGCTTTTTCGGAACGGGCTGCGTGGCCCACGTCAGCGTGGCTCACCCCACCTGCCCTAGGTTGGGGGCCGCCTGCCTGACGGCCGCGCGCGACGCAGGCATCAAGGTGCACGAAGGGGGCACCTATCTTGCGATGGAGGGCCCACAATTCTCGACCCTGGCGGAATCGAAGATGTACCGGACAGGCTGGGGCGCGGATGTCATCGGCATGACCAACATGCCCGAGGCCAAGCTCGCCCGCGAGGCTGAGCTTTGCTATGCTTCCGTCGCCATGATCACCGACTACGACAGCTGGCATCCCGACCATGGAGAGGTTGACGTGACAGAGATCATCAAGACCCTCATGGGCAATGCCGACAAGGGCCGCGCGCTGGTCTCGCGCCTGCCCGATCTGCTGGGGTCGGACCGGGCACCCTGCCCGCACGGCTGCGACAGGGCATTGGAATATGCCATCCTCACCGCCCCCGACGCCCGCGATCCGGCCCTCACCGCGAAGCTAGACGCGGTGGCGGGCCGCGTGCTTTAGGCCCATGCTGCGCCCCTTCCTCCTTTGCCTGGCGCTTACGGCACTGAACGCCTGTGTGGAGCGGGGAATGATCACACAGATCCTGCCCGCTCCCCCAAGCGACGAGGCAAGGGTGGAGGAGATCCTTGTCGTGACCACCAGGACACCGCTGCCCGGCCCACCTTTTTTCAGCGGTCAGCGCGGGGACGGTCCCAGCTACGCCCGCTTCGACGTCTCCGTGCCGCAAGACCGTGAAATCGGTCAGATCGCCTGGCGCGGCAAGGGCGCCCCCGACCCAGGCCGTCAGTTCCTGACCGTCGGACATCAAAAACTCGATACGCAGGCGGCATTCGACCGCGCGCTGCGCAAGCGCCTTGCCGCCCTCTCGCCACAGAACCGCGAAGTCGTGCTCTTCGTGCATGGCTTCAACACCAACTTTCCCGAAGCACTCTACCGCATGGCGCAGATTCAGGCGGATTTCGAAACACCCGGACAGCAGGTGCTTTTCTCCTGGGCCTCCGGGGCCACTGCAGGCAGCTACCTCTATGACCGGGACAGCAACCTGATCGCCCGCAACGCGCTCGAGGACACTTTGCGTAGGCTGGACCGCATATCAAACGGTCGGGTCACGTTGATTGGCTTTTCGATGGGCGGCTTTCTGGCGGTCGAAACCCTGCGCCAGATCGGCCTGTCCCGCGACCCCGGCCTCCTCAGACGGCTGGAGGGTGTGGTGCTGATCTCTCCCGACATCGACGTAAAGCTCTTCCGTGCCAATGCCGAGGATATCAAACCTTTTCCTCAACCCCTCATCGTCCTGGCTTCCCGTCACGACCGCGCATTGGGGCTCTCGGCCCTGGTCACGGGACAGCCCGATCGATTGGGATCACGCGAAAACCTTCAGGGGCTCGAAGACCTGGGCGTCACCCTGATCGACGTGGCGGCTTTCAACAGTGAGGCGGTCTCAAGCCACACCGTTGGCCTGACCTCCCCCAGCCTGATCCGCATCCTGCGAAGCGCCCGTGGGATTGAAGCGGCAACGCGTCCAAGGGTCGACGGACGCCCGCACCAAAAGTCGATTCAGTTGAACATTGACGAAATTCAAAGCCGGATCCGCAACTTCGGCAGGTAGAAACAGGAACCCATCCGATGGACTTCGAAATCTGGCTTGCCTTCGTGGCCGCCTCCACCGCCCTACTGCTGATCCCCGGCCCCACGGTTTTGCTGGTGCTCAGCTACGCGCTCTCCAAAGGCCGTTCTGTCGCCGTGGCCTCCGCCACCGGCGTTGCCCTCGGGGACCTGATCGCCATGAGCGCCTCTCTGGCGGGCCTCGGCGCGCTGGTCACGGCCTCCGCCACGTTCTTTACCCTCCTGAAATGGGTCGGGGCCGCCTACCTTGTCTGGCTTGGTGTGAAATTGATACGCTCTGCGCCAAGCGGCGGACTTGCCATCCCTGAAGGAGAGGACGTAACCGCCAGCCGGGTCTTTGGGCACGCCGCAGCCGTTACGGCGCTCAACCCTAAATCCATCGCCTTTTTTATCGCTTTCGTGCCCCAATTCATAAGTCCGACCGCACCGCTGCTGCCTCAGTTCGCACTTGTGACGGCCACCTTCGTCGGACTTGCGGCAATCAACGCGCTGGCCTATGCACTGGCTGCGGACCGGCTGCGCCGTCTCATCGCCCGGCCCGCCATCATCACCTGGATCACCCGTGCAGGCGGCGCGGCCCTGATCGGAATGGGCCTCCTTACCGCCACCCTGCGCCGGAGCACTGCATGAAGAAGATCGAGGACTACATCCGCACCATCGTCGATTTCCCGCATGAGGGGATCATGTTCCGTGATGTGACCACACTTTTCGCCGATGCGCGCGGCTTTCGGATGGCCATCGACCAGATGTTGCACCCCTACGCAGGGATCGACATCGACAAAGTGGTGGGACTTGAGGCACGCGGTTTCATCCTCGGTGGGGCCATTGCGCACCAGCTTTCCGTCGGCTTTGTGCCCATCCGCAAGAAGGGCAAGCTCCCCGGCACCACCATCAGCCAAGATTACAAGCTGGAATACGGCGAGGCCATCGTTGAGATCCACGACGATGCCATCACGGCGGGCGAAAAGATCCTCGTGGTCGATGATCTTCTGGCCACAGGCGGCACGGCAGAGGCGGGGATCAAACTGATCGAAAGGCTGGGGGGCGAGATTGTCTCCTGCGCCTTTATCATCGATCTACCTGACCTTGGCGGCCGCAAGAAGCTGGAAGCGATGGGCATGGAGGTGCATGCTCTCTGCGCCTTTGAAGGGTCGTAAAGCGCACTAGGTACCGGGGTAATTCTGCAGGAGACCCCGATGCCCAAAGACAGCTCGACCCCCGTACTTGACCGGACCCTCGACCGGCTTGATCTCAACGACGACGCGCGCAAGATGCTGCGCCGGGCCCACAAGCGCATCGAAATGACCGTGCCCATCCGCCGTGACGATGGCACCCTCGCCCTCTTCCCGGCATGGCGGGTGCAGTACAACAATGTTCTGGGGCCCACCAAGGGCGGCGTCCGTTTTCATCCTGGTGTGAACCTGGAGGAAACCACCGAATTGGCCCGCTGGATGACGATCAAATGCGCCCGATGGACCTGCCCTTCGGCGGCGGCAAGGGCGGCATCCAGGTAGATCCCAAGAAATTGTCCCGTCAGGAGCTGGAGCGTCTGGCCCGATCCTTCGTCCGGGAGATCCACGATCTCATGGGCCCTGACATCGACATCCCCGCGCCCGACGTGAACACCAACCCGCGCATCATGGGCTGGATGCTGGACGAATTCGCGCAGATCGCCCGCGGAACCATCCCCGCCGCGATCACGGGCAAGCCGCTTGCTTTGGGCGGCTCCGAAGGCCGGGCGGAGGCCACCGGCCAGGCCGCGCTATACGTGATGCAGGAATGGGCCAAGCGAAACGAGAAGAAACCCAAAGAGACCACCATCGCCGTTCAGGGCTTCGGCAACGCAGGGGCGCATTTTGCCATGCTCGCCCACAAGGCGGGGTTCAGGATTGTCGCCGTATCGGATTCGGGCGGGGCCATAACTGCCCAAGAGGGCTTCGATCCCGCGCCGCTGCACGAGGAAAAGGAGAAGGGCAAGGGCCTTGACCGGGTCTATTCCGACACCTCAGTCAGCGACAGTGAAGACCATGAGAAGATCGACCCCGAAGAGCTGCTGGCGCTGGAGGTGGACGTGCTGGCCCTCGCCGCTCTACAGGACGCGGTGACCACGGATAATGTGGACAAAGTCCGGGCGGGCATGGTGCTCGAAATCGCCAACGGCCCGGTCAGTCCGGACGCGGACGACACGCTCTTTGACAAGGGTACCACGGTCTTGCCGGACGTGCTGGTCAATGCAGGCGGCGTGACGGTCAGCTACTACGAATGGGTCCAGGGCCGCACTGGTGAACGGTGGACGGCCGAGAAGGTGCAGGAGGGGCTGAAAAACCGGTTCGACCGCATCGCGCCCAAGGTCTTCCGCCGGGCCGAAGCAGATGACAGCTCCATGCGCCAGGCAGCCTACGCCATCGCGGTCGAGCGGATCGCCGAGGCGATAGAGAGCCGGGGAGATTCCTGCTACTTCAAGGGGTAATTCACTCAATTGCTCAGATGGCGCAATTGAGTGGCTTACAGGCAGAGCCCGTGCAGTTCCAACTTGTACGATGCAGCCCCGGACCCTGATCCGGGACCTCCGCCCTCTACCCCCGCAAAACCGCGCCTGGGTTCATGATGCCCAAAGGATCAAGCGCCGCCTTGATTGCCCGCATGGCCGCCATCTTTGTCGGATCACCAAAGCGCTCAAGGTCGGCAACCTTCATCCGCCCGATCCCGTGCTCGGCACTGATCGACCCGCCCAATTCCACGACCAGCTCATGCACCGCCAGTTGCACGTCCGCGCGCACATCCTCGTGGTCCGCACGGGTCTTACCCACCGCTGGAAAGACGTTGTAATGCAGGTTCCCGTCTCCCACGTGCCCGAAGCAGTTGATCCGAAGCGGCCCGAACTGCGCCACCACGCCCACGGCCCGCGCAATGAAATCGGGCAACGCCCCCAAGGGGACCGAGATGTCGTGGCTTGATACCGCACCTACCAGCCGGTTGCCCTCGGGCAGCCGCTCTCGGATCGCCCAGAAACTGTCGGCCTGCTGCCCGCTTTGTGCGATCAACCCGTCGGACAGAAGCCCCGCGTCCAGACCTTCCGCAAAAAGCCTCTCAAGGGCCGCGTCAGGGTCCAGCCCGCCGCTCGCACCGATCTCGATCAGGATGGTCCACTCAGGCGCGGGCTGGAAGGGCTGGCGCACCTCCGGCAGATGCTCCGCCAGAAACTCCAGGCCCTGCCGGTGCATCAGTTCAAAGGCGCTGACCATCTCCCCCAACAGATCTCTGGCCCGGCTGAGCAGCTCCAACGCCGCGCGCGGGCTTTCCACCACCAAAAGCGCCGTTCCGGTTCGCGCAGGTCGCGGAAAGATCTTCAGAGCCGCCGCCGTGATCACCCCCAGCGTTCCTTCCGCCCCGATCAGCAGATGGCGCAGGTCATAGCCGGTGTTGTTCTTGCGCAGCCGGGTCAGCCCGTGCCAGATCTCACCGTCGGGCAGGACTGCCTCAAGCCCCAGGCACAGATCGCGGGCGTTGCCGTAGCGCAGCACACCGGTGCCGCCTGCATTGGTCGCCAGGTTGCCGCCGATCCGCGCAGATCCTTCGGCGGCCAGCGACAGGGGAAAGAGCCGGTCCACCCCTTCTGCCGCCTTCTGCACGTCCGCCAGGATGACACCCGCCTCGGCCACCAGTACATTCTCATCGGGATAAACCGCGCGCACCCGGTTCATACGCTCCAACGACAGGATCAGCGGCGCGGACCCATTGGGCAAGAGTTGTCCGCCGACCAGCCCCGTACCGCCGCCGTAAGGCACAACGCCCACGCGCGCCGCACGGGCCGCACGGATCAGGGTGGCCACCTCCTCCACTTTCCGCGGCAGGGCCAGGACCCCGGCCTGCCCGTGCCAGCGCCCTCGTGGTTCTTCCAGATATCGCGCCTCGGCGGGGCGAAAGACCTCCGCAGGCAGCAGGCTTTTCAGGTGATCGGCAAATGCATCATCGGCGGGGTTCAGGGTCATGCCTCTAAATCACGCCTGCAGCGCCGGGATGCAAGTGCTTCAGCGGGGCACATTGATGTAGGCGGGCCGCAGCACCATGATCGTGGGCCGCGATGGCAGGCGGTCCAGCGACACGGTCAGCGTAGGCCCGTCCAGGCGCACAATATCGAACTCCCCCGCCATCCCATCCAGGAACCCTTCCAGGGCAAAGCCAGAAAACCAGTGCATCGGGATCACGATGGAGCTTTTGAACCGTTTGAGAACCGAAATCATCGTCGGCAGATCCAGCGTAAAGCCCCCGTCCACCGGGGCCAGCACCACGTCGAGCCGCCCAATGGCCGCATACTGCGCCGGATCGGGCGCATGGTGGAGGTGCCCCAGATGCCCGATGCACAGGCCCGCCATCTCGAAAATGAAGATCGAGTTGCCCTTGGGCTCCACCCCCGAAAAGGCAGAGCGGATGTCGGTCGAGACGTTGCGCACCAGCACCTCACCCAGATCAAGGTGATGCTCGACCCCTTCGCCGAACTCTCCCCAACCGGGCAGCGGATGAGGGATGGCCGGGTCGGGAAAGGCGGTCCAGTGCGTCTCGTGGGCTTGGTTCATCGTGACCACGTCCGGGAGGAAGGGCAGCGTCCCGGTAAAGCCGGTGTAATCGGTCACCATGTTCAGCCCGCCGTGGCTGCGGATCAGAAATGACGCGTGCGCGATATAGTGCAGATAGACTTCCTCCCGCGCCACCTCCGGCAGGCTTGCGGGGGTGACATAGGCCGCCCCCGGGATCGCCTCAGCCAGAGCGATACAGTGGCTGGGTGTCCGGGTCTGGGCCCACAGGGTTGAGGGGAAGAGCAGAACAAGCAACAGGAACAAACGCATCGGAAAAGGTCTCCTTCAGGTCAGCCTAGCACGCGGATTGCCCGCTGCCGCGCCCAAATTTTGGGCGGAGGTTGCCCATTGCATTGACGTGAAAAGCGGCGTGAAGTCGCAGGAAAGAAGAAGGAGTAAAACATGCTCGCCAAACGCCCCTGGGTCCCTGACCATTCCGAGGCCCTGGTTCAGAGAATCGCTTCCCGGACAGCAGGTGCCGACACGGCCTCTGTCGCCGCGCGGCTACAGCAGTTGGCCGAAGAGAACCGCCAGATCCACGAAAGGGACTGCTTCAACCTCAACCCTGCGACAAACGTGATGGCCCCGCGCGCCGAAGCGATGCTGGCCTCCGGCCTCGGCACCCGCCCCTCGCTGGGCTATCCCGGCGACAAGTACGAAATGGGGCTTGAGGCAATCGAGGAGATCGAAATCATCACCGCCGAACTCTGCGCTCAGGTCTTTGATGCGGCCTATGCAGAGATCCGCGTGCCCTCCGGAGCCATCGCGAACCTCTACGGGTTCATGGCGCTCTGCCAGCCCGGCGACAGGATCATCGCACCACCTCCCTCGGTCGGGGGTCACGTCACCCACCACGCGGCGGGCTGCGCGGGGCTTTATGGCCTGAACACGGTTTCAGCCCCCGTCGATGCGGATGGCTATACGCTCGATCTGGGCGGGCTTGCAGCACTTGCGCAAGAGGTCAGGCCCAAGCTGATTACCGTCGGCGCCTCCCTCAACCTCTTTGAACATCCCGTGGCTGAGGTGCGCCGCATCGCAGACGGGGTAGGAGCAAAGGTCCTCTTTGACGCTGCTCACCAATGCGGCGTGATCGCGGGCGGGGCCTGGCGCAATCCGCTGGACGAAGGGGCGCACATGATGACGATGAGCACCTACAAAAGCCTCGGCGGTCCTGCCGGCGGGCTCATCGTCACCAATGACGCGGAGATTGCCGAAAAGCTGGACGCCATCGCCTTCCCCGGCATGACGGCCAACTTCGATGCCGCCAAATCTGCAGCCCTGGCCCTGACGATGCTGGACTGGATCGACTGCGGCGCCGACTACGCGGCAGAGATGATCGCCCTGGCACAGGCGCTTGCAAAGGCACTCGATGCGGAAGGCCTGCCGGTTTTCGCCAAGGAGCACGGCTTCACACGGTCGCACCAGTTCGCGGTGGAGGCAGCGGATTTCGGCGGTGGTCAGACGGCCTCGAAGAAACTGCGGCGGGCTGGTTTCCTGGCCTGCGGGATCGGCCTGCCGATCGCGGAGGTGCCGGGGGACATGAACGGTCTGCGGATCGGCACGCCGGAACTGGTGCGCTGGGGGGTAGGTATGGCCCACGCAGAAGAACTGGCGCGGCTCATCGCTGCCGCCCTTCGCAGCGACCGACCCGAGTCGCTCGCAGAGGAGGTGAAGGTGCTCCGGAACGGGTTCAGGGATCTTCATTTCGTGGGCTCCTGAGCGCGAGTCGCCGCGAAGCACCGAACGGTCCGTTAACCCACTTCCGTCTTGCCCCGCCGGTCAGACCTGAGTGACGCGTAAAGGACATGGGTCCGCCAGCGGCCGTTGATCTGAAGATAGCTCTGCGCCACGCCCTCGTACTTGAAGCCCGTCCGCTCCAGCAACCCGCGGGAGGCGACGTTTTCGGGCAGGCAGGCCGCCTCGATCCGGCTCAGATCAAGGCGCGTGAAGGCATGGTGCACCACCGCGTGGATTGCCTCCCGCATGTAGCCCTGCCGCGCGAAGGGTTCCCCGCTCCAGTAGCCCAGCGTCCCCGCCTGGGCCGGACCCCGGCGGATATTGTCGAGCGTAATGGCCCCAACCAGCGCCTCATCCTCGCGCCGGATCAGGAAAAGCGGCAGGGCGGAACCCTGAGAGACGGACCGCTGGGCCCAATAGACGCGGTTTGTGAAGGATTTTCGCGACAGATGATCCGGTGCCCAGGCGGGTTCCCACGGGGAAAGATAGTCACGGCTTTTCACCCGCAGGGCCGTCCAGGCGCGGAAATCCGAATGCTGAGGGGTGCGCAGGGTCAGGCGCTCCGTCTCGATCTTCAGTTTCCGGCGAGCGAGGAGCATCAGGCGGCACGGCGCTCCTCTAGGGCTTGCAATGCGGGCGAGGCATCGACAGGGCCGTAAAGCGCCAGGGCCGCTGGCGCGCTCTCGGCCATCCGCTGGGCGAGGTCCCGGACGTCACCGGTGGTGACCGCGTCGATCTTCTCAATGGTCTCTGACAGGGACGGGATGCGGTCCCAGATCTGGATGAGCCGCGCCAGACGTTCGGCGCGATTCGAGGGGCTTTCCAGCCCCATTAGCAGCCCCGCTTTCATCTGCGCCCTCGCGCGGGCCACCTCGGCCGGGCTCATGTCGCTGGCGGCGCGCTTCATCTCGTCGATCGTCAGCTCCGCCAGTTCCCCAAGTTGACCCGCTGAGGTGCCCGCGTAGATCGTCGTCATCCCGGTATCAGCATAGGCTCCGGCCTGGGCAAAGATGGTGTAGCAGAGACCCCGGTTCTCCCGGATCTCTTGGAACAGGCGGCTCGACATCCCACCTCCAAGGGCAGAGGCATAGATCTGCGCCACGTAAATTTCGTCGGCCCGGTAGCCGGGGCTTTCGAAACCAAGCGCAAAATGCGCCTGCTCCAGCGGCTTGATCTGGCGCATCTCCCCGCCGTGAAAGCGCGCGGGCTGCATCTCGAACAGCGGCTTGGCGGGCATGTCGCCAAAAAGCTCTTCGGCCAGCTTCACGATCTGATCGTGGTCCACCGCCCCCGCGGCCGCCAGGATCATCTGGCCGGGACCGTAGTGATCCGCGATGAAATGGCGCAGGTCGTCGCGGTTGAAGGCGGAGACACGGTCAGCAGGACCCAGAATAGTGCGCCCCAGCGGCTGATCGGGATAGGCCTCTTCCTGGAGCCAGTCAAAGATCACGTCATCGGGCGTGTCCAGCGCCTGACCGATCTCCTGCAGGATCACGCCCCGCTCCACCTCGATCTCGCCCTCATCCAGCACCGGGTTGCGCAGGATGTCGGCGATCACGTCAAGGCCCAGGGCCACGTCATTCTCCAGCACGCGCACGTAATAGGCCGTCACCTCGCGGCTGGTATAGGCGTTGATATAGCCTCCCACATCCTCGATGGCTTCGGCGATCTGCAGGGCCGAGCGGCGCTTGGTGCCCTTGAAGGCCATGTGCTCCAGAAAGTGGGCGATGCCGTTCTGGTCGGGGCGCTCGTGGCGGCCACCTGCCCCCACCCAGACGCCCACGGAGGCGGAGGCGAGGCCCGGCATATGTTCGGTGACGATACGGAAACCATTGGAGAGGCGGTGTTCTTGCAAGCTCACGCGGAGAGACCCTCCAGTATGTGGACCTTGAGGGCCTCAAGATCGTTCGGCACCCGGGTCAGCCGCTCGTCCCGGTCGAAGAGGTCCGCCATGCGCGGCGGCAGGTCGGGGCGGATGCCGGTGGCCGCCTCGACCGCGTCGGGGAACTTGGCGGGATGGGCAGTGGCCAGGGTGATCATGGGGATGGCCTCTTCACGCTGTTCATCGGCCACTTTCACCCCGATGGCGGAGTGGGGGCAGAGCAGCTCACCGGTGTGCTTGAGCGCGCGGGTGATGGTTGCGGAGGTTTCCGCCTCGCTCGCCCGGCCGGATTTGTAGTGCTCCTGAAGAGCTTGCATCGCCCCCTGGCTGACCTCGAAGCCGCCCTTGGCAAGCTCGCCCATCAGCTGGGCCACGGCTTTCCCATCGCGCCCGTAGGCGTCAAAGAGTGCACGTTCGAAGTTGGAGCTGACTTGGATGTCCATCGAGGGGCTGATGGAGGGGTGCACCCTCCCCTTGTGATAGCCCTGCCCCCGCAGGCAGCGGTCGAGGATATCATTCTGGTTAGTCGCCACCACCAGATCACGGATCGGCAGACCCATGCGCTTGGCGATGTAGCCCGCGAAGATGTCGCCGAAGTTACCGGTGGGAACGGTAAAGCTGACCTCCCGCGCGGGCGATCCCAGCGAGACAGCGGAAGAGAAGTAGTAAACCACCTGGGCCAGCACCCGGCCCCAGTTGATCGAGTTGACACCCGCCAGTTTCACCCGGTCCCGGAATTCGAAATCGTTGAACATGTCCTTCAGGCGGGCCTGGCAATCATCGAAATCGCCATCGAGGGCGAGGGCATGGATATTGGACTCGATGGGGGTGGTCATTTGACGGCGCTGCACCTCACTCACCCGCCCATGGGGGTAGAGAATGAAGACATCCACGTTATCGAGACCCCGGAAGGCCTCGATCGCCGCGGATCCGGTATCGCCTGAGGTGGCCCCCACGATTGTCACCCGGTCGCCCTTGCGGCCCAGAGCCTTCTGGAACATCTGCCCGATGAGCTGCTTCGCGAAGTCCTTGAAGGCCAGGGTGGGCCCGTGAAACAACTCCAGCAGGAAATGGTTGGGCCCCAGCTGCACCAGCGGCGCGCGTGCATCGTGGCCAAAGCTGTCGTAGGCCGCTGCGATCAGCTCCCGGAATTCGGCATCCGTGAAGGTGTCACCAATAAAAGGACGCATGACGGTAAAGGCCACCTCTTCGTAGGGCTGTCCCGCCATGGCAGCGATCTGGTCATGGCTCAGGGTGGGGATCTCTTCGGGCACGTAAAGACCGCCGTCGCGGGCGAGGCCGGCCAGCATGGTCTCCTCGAAATTTAGCGCGGGGGCGGTACCACGGGTTGAGATATAGCGCATGGATCAGCTTTCGGTCTGTGCGCTACGGCGGCGCAGGAAGAAAAGGAGGGACATGGCCAGCCAGAGGGCCGCCAAGGAAAACCAGGTGATGGCATATTGCAGGTGATCGTTCGGGATGCGGCTGGTGTCTACGGGAAAAGGCGTCACCCGGGGGGTTGGCACCGACAGATTGCGGGCGACGATAAGGACCGGGTCGGTTTGCAGGGCTTCCGCGAGTGCGGTCACATCACGGGCGAACCAGATGTTACTGGCAAGATCGGGGGCGGGCGTGAAGCTGTCGGTCTCCTGTGGCCACTGGAGGTTCCCGGTCACGGTTAGCGGACCCACCGGCAGGGTCGCCCCATCTTCATCGACCTCCACGAAACCGCGGTCAACCAGCACCCTGCGCCCTTCAATCTCGAAGGCCGTGACCAGGCGATAGCCCGCGCCGATGTCCTTTTGCGAGACAAGTACGCGGATCGTGTTGCCTGCGAAACTGCCGCTGACCTCAACCGGGAGATAGGCGTCCACTTCGGGATCAGGCTTTGCGGGCAGGGACACGGGGGCATCCGCGATGCGCGCCTCGATGTCGGCGATCACGCCTTGCTTCCAGGCCAGACGCTGCACCTGCCAGACCCCGAGCGAGATCAGGATCGCCGCCCCTCCGAGGCCCACCAGGATCAGAAACAAAAAGCGGCTCATGGCACCCTTTTGCGGCAATGAAAAACGCGCGAAGCGGGGGCTTCGCGCGAATTGGGTTTTCTTAGATCAGGGGGCCGGATGCAACCCCGCTTTCTTACGCAGGAGAGGGCACGCCCCAGATGTAGACAGCGAAGAAAAGGAAGAGCCAGACCACATCGACGAAGTGCCAGTACCAGGCCGCGGCCTCAAAGCCGACATGCTTTTCGGGGGTGAAGTCGCCGCGCATCGCCCGCACCAGGCAGACCGTCAAAAAGATGGTGCCAATGATTACGTGCATGCCGTGGAAACCGGTGGCCATGAAGAAGGCCGAGAAGAAGGCGTCACCGCCAAAGGTCCAGTCATGGTGCAGGATCAGTTCGGCATACTCATAGGCCTGCAGCGCGGTAAAGGCGATGCCGAGGATGATCGAGATGGCCAGACCGTTGATCAGATCCTTGCGGTTGTTCTCGTGCACCAGCGCGTGGTGCGCCCAGGTCACGGCACATCCCGACAGGAGCAGAATCAACGTGTTGATCAGGGGCAAGTGGAAGGCGTTCACCGGATCGAACACGGGCGGCACATATTCGGAGCCCATATATTCGTTCATCGGGTAAAGGGCCTGTTTGAAGAAGGTCCAGAACCAGGCGACGAAGAACATCACCTCGGACATGATGAAAAGGATGAAGCCGTAGCGCAGGCCGATGCGGACAACGCCGGTGTGATCACCGATGCGGCTTTCGGCGACCACGTCGCGCCACCAGCCAAACATGACGTAAAGGACCGCCACGAAGCCGCCCCAGAAGAGGAAGGGCGTCACTTCGTGCATCCAGAGCACGGCACCGAAGAGCATGGCAAAGCCCGCAACTGCGCCCAAGAGCGGCCAGGACGATGGCGTCAGAATGTGATAATCGTGGTTTTTCGCGTGGGCCATGGTGGTCTGTCCCTTACCTTTTTGGCTAGTTCAGGTCTGTTTTTGCGTCCTGTTCGACGGCGGCATAGCCCTCTGGCAGGTCGATTTCGTAGAATGTATAAGAAAGTGTGATGGTGTGTACATACTGGCCGTCACGATCATCGACGATTTCGGGATCGATGGTGAAGCTGACCGGCATCTCGACCCGCTCACCGGGGGCGAGGACCTGCTCGGTAAAGCAGAAACATTCGATCTTGTCGAAGAAAGCCCCTGCCGTGTAGGGCGTCACGTTGTAGCTGGCCTGCCCTGCGATGGGGCGGCTGGTCGGGTTGTAGGCCTCGTAAAAGGCGAGACCGGTCTCCCCGATACGCACCTCTATTTCGCGCACAACCGGCTTGAATTCCCAGGCCATGTTGTTGTTGAGCGTCCCGTCAAAGCGAACCGTGATGGTCTGATCGAGGATCTCATCGCCGGCGCGCTCCACCTGGTTGGGGATGCCGCCAAAGCCGGTTACGCGGCAGAACCAGTCGTAGAATGGAACCGACGCCCAGGCGAGGCCGCCCATGACAAGCACGAGCGATACGGTTTGTGCGACGGTTTTTGCGGGTCCGGAAAATGCCATCAGTCAGTTGCCTCCGCGCTTGGCGCCGGATTGGCGGTGCCCGGCGCGCGTGTGAAATCAGTGTCCGTGATTTTCACGAATGTCAGCACCATGACCAAGAGGACAAAACCGCCCAGCATAAGCCCGACCCCGATATTGCGCCCCTTGCGGCGCCCGTGGATTTCGTGTTCCGCGCGGATCCCCATCACCAGCCTCCAAGGCCCCAGGGCCGCAGGGTCGCCTCAAGCAGGATCGCCCCGAAGTGAAGGAAGAGGTAGTAGAGCGAGAGACGGAAGAACTTGCGCTCGGCAAGGTAGTTGTCGACCTCGGCCATGACCTCGTCCCGCTGCCAGATGCGGTAGGCACCCATCAGGAAGAAGACGTTCAGTATGACTGCGACGCTCAGGTAGATGTAGCCGCCTATGGCGCTGAAACCTGTGCCGACGGCGAGGATCGCCAGAAGGACCGTATAGGCCAAAATGTGGCGGCGGGTGGAGGGGCGGCCGTGGGTGACGGTCAGCATCGGCACCTCCGCATCGTCGTAATCCGACCGCATGAAGAGCGCCAGCGCCCAGAAATGCGGCGGGGTCCACATAAAGATCAGCGTAAACATCAGCCACGCCTCTACGGAAAAGGAGCCGGTGGCAATAATCCAGCCGATAACCGGGGGAAAGGCCCCCGCAGCGCCGCCGATCACGATATTCTGCGGCGTGGCCCGCTTGAGCCACATGGAGTAGATCACGGCGTAGAAAAAGATCGTGAAGGCCAGCATGGCGGCGGCCAGCAGGTTGGCGGCCAGCCCCAGCATCATGACCGAGAGACCCGAGAGAGCGACACCCAGCGCCAGTGCCTCGCCCGGCTCCACCTTGCCTGCGGGGATGGGGCGTTTGGAGGTGCGGCGCATCACGGCGTCGATGTCCGCGTCCCACCACATGTTCAGCGCCCCCGAGGCCCCTGCCCCGATGGCGACAAACAGGATGGCTGCAAAGCCAACGACCGGGTGCACGGAAGTAGGTGCCGCCAACATCCCTACCAAGACAGTGAAGACGACAAGCTGCATGACACGCGGCTTCATCAGCGCGAAATAGTCACCCAATTGCGCTTCGTTAGTTACGGCTGGTGTATTTGTGATGTCCGTCATCCGGCACCCTTGTTTGAAACGAATGCGGGCCAATTGCTGACCCTATCGTGCAGGCCTTGAAACGGGCCATTGGCCCGTCTCAGGTCCCTGCATTTCTCAGTTAGACGCGAGCTGGAGGGTCTGCGGAATGCCCGCGTACTCTTGCCTCGCGGCGTTCAGCCAGTCCTCGTAGGCCTCTTCGGAGACGACCTTGACCGTGATCGGCATGTAGGCGTGGGCGATGCCACAAAGCTCAGAACACTGGCCGAAATAAACGCCTTCACGGTCGGCGATGAACCACAGTTCCGCAAGACGGCCCGGCACCGCATCCTGCTTCACACCGAAGGCGGGAATGGTCCAGGAGTGGATTACGTCGCCGCCGGTGACCTGCATCACGATGGTCTTGCCCACGGGGACGACAACGGAGGTATCCGTCGCCAGCAGCCACTCGTCACGGCTGTAGCCAGCCTCTTCAAGCTTCTTGAGGGTGACCTCGTTCAGCTTGTTGGCGATAGCCCCATTGTCCTGATCCTCTGAGGTGAGGGTCGCTGGCGCGCCGATCATGTAGCTGTCAAATCCAAAGCCTTCATCCACATACTCGTAGGACCAGTACCACTGATTGCCGATGGCCTTGATGGTCACGTCAGCTTCTGGAATTTCCTGCTGGCGAAAGAGGATCGGCAGGGAATAGGCACCGATCAGCACCAGGATCAGGATGGGTCCGACGGTCCAGGCAATCTCCACCGGGGTGTGGTGCGTGAAGGAAGCAGGCTCGGGGTTGCGCTTGCCATTGTAGCGCACGATGACCCAGCCGATCAGAGCCGTCACGAAGAGCGTGATCGCCGTGATGATGACAAGAATCAGCCAGTCGAGGTCATGAATGTCCTGCGCGAGGCTTGTCGCGGCGGGCTGAAAGCCCATTTCGCCGTTCACCGGCTTGCCGATGATCTCAAGGCCGGAGGGGTCCAGCGCCTGCTGCGCCATCGCGGGCAGGGCCAGAAGGCTGGCCATGAGCGCGCTGAGAGAGAGAAAATGTTTCATATGTCGTCCTGATCTTGGTGACCCATTTGGCTACGGATAGGCGGGACACATCAAAGGTCTTTGCCCTGCCGTTGTAATCTGCACGCTTACAATCATATTCTGTTTCCAAGATAAAGTCTTTCGATTGCGTCAAACGGACGCGAGACGCGTTTTATGGCGCGCATTCAGGATAGATCTTCCATGACCGACAGTACCGCGACCCCCTTTTCCCCCTTTGAAGCCGAGCTTGACCGCGACACCGCGCTCGGCCTGCTGCGCGAGGCCGTTTCGGGAGCCGACGATGGGGAGCTCTTTCTCGAAAGACGCCGGTCGGAGGCCCTGATGTTCGACGACGGGCGCCTCAAGACGGCCACCTACGACGCCTCCGAAGGCTTCGGTCTGCGCGCGGTGCGTGGTGAGGTGGCGGGCTACGCCCATTCAACCGAGATTTCCGAGGTCGCCCTGCGCCGCGCCGCCGAAACCGCCCGTCTGGCCGTGGGCGATGGCGGCGGCACCTGGGCCGATGCCCCAGAGGGAACCAATCGAAAGCTCTATACCGATGCCGACCCCATCTCCGGGGCGACCTTTCCGGTGAAGGTCGAGACCCTGCGCGAGATCGACGCCTATCTGCGCGATCTGGATGCCCGCGTGGTGCAGGTCACAGCCTCCATCGCGGCGAGCCTGCAGGAGGTGGAGATCCTGCGGCCCGAAGGGACCTCGGTCCGTGACGTGCGGCCCATGACGCGGGTCAACGTGTCGGTCATCGTCGAAAAGGATGGCCGTCGCGAAAGCGGCAGCGCGGGCGGCGGCGGCCGTGTCGGCCTGGACGGCCTGCTGGAGCGCAGTGACTGGCAGGCCAAGGCGCGCGAGGCGCTGCGGATCGCAGCCGTGAACCTGGAAGCCGTGCCAGCGCCCGCTGGCGTGATGGACGTGGTGCTGGGCCCCGGCTGGCCCGGTATCCTGCTGCACGAGGCCATCGGGCACGGGCTGGAGGGTGATTTCAACCGCAAGGGCAGTTCGGCCTTTGCTGGCCTCATGGGCCAGCAGATCGCCGCCCCGGGTGTAACCGTGCTGGACGATGGCACAATCCCTGACCGGCGCGGGTCTATCTCCGTCGACGATGAGGGCACGCCAAGCGGCAAGAACGTCCTGATCGCGGATGGCAAGCTGGTGGGCTATATGCAGGACCGCCAGAATGCGCGGCTGATGGGGGTTGAGAGCACCGGCAACGGACGGCGGCAGTCCTACGCGCACATCCCCATGCCCCGCATGACGAATACCTACATGCTGGGCGGCGATGCGGCCTCCGAGGAGATCGTGGCGGGCCTAAAGGACGGGATTTATGCCGTAGGCTTTGGCGGTGGACAGGTGGACATTACCAACGGCAAGTTCGTCTTTTCCTGCACGGAAGCCTACCGGGTGGAAAACGGCAAGGTGGGTGCGCCCGTGAAGGGCGCGACCCTCATCGGTGACGGGGCCACGGCGCTCAAGCAGATCAGGGCGATTGGCAATGACCCGAGCCTTGATCCGGGCATGGGCAACTGCGGCAAGCAGGGCCAGTGGGTGCCGGTGGGTGTAGGCCAGCCGACCCTCATGATCGGCGGGCTGACGGTGGGCGGCTCGGCGGCTTGAGGCTGGCAAGAGCGGCCCGAAGGCAGACTGGCTGAATCGGTTCGGCCCGGTCGTTTGGTGATGATGAGGGACCTGCCGCGCCCGGACCGCGAGATGGCTTCCCCGGTGTTCACGTCCTATTAACCACGGGCTCCTATACCTGATTCTGCAACAGGCGGAGACCCGGGATGACTGACAAGGACGAACATCCTTCTTCCACTCACCCCCCACTCCCACCCACCCCGGAAGACGAGAAGTTCGCCCGGCTTCGTCTGTTGCGCTCGCGCCGGGTCGGCATTTCAACGTATAAACGACTGCTGGCTGAACACGGCACCGCGCAGAAAGCGCTGGCCGCGCTGCCCGAGGTAGCGCGCGCCGCGGGCGTGGAGGGCTACCGGGTCTGTCCCGAAGGTGTCGTGACGGCGGAGCTGAAGGCCGCGCGCCTTGTCGGCGCGCGCATGCTGATGCTGGGTGAGCCGGGCTATCCCGAAATCCTGGCCCAGCTTTCCGACGCGCCCCCTTTCTTGTGGACACTTGGCGATATCACCCTGCTGCAGCGCCCGATGATCGCGCTGGTGGGCGCGCGCAACGCTTCCTCCCTCGGCACCCGCATGGCCAAGGGTCTGGCGCGCGATCTGGGTGAGCTGGGTTATGTCGTGGTGTCGGGGCTGGCCCGCGGCATCGACGCGGCGGCCCATCTGGCCGCCCTTGACCGGGGCACCGTTGCCGTCCAGGCGGGCGGGGTGGACGTCATCTATCCCTCCGAGAACAGCGATTTGGCGCGGGACATCGCGAAAAAGGGCCTCCGCCTGTCGGAACAGGCCATGGGGCTGCAACCGATGGCGCGCCATTTTCCCAGCCGCAACCGCATCATTTCGGGCCTCTGCCGGGCCACCATTGTGGTCGAGGCGGCGGCACGATCGGGCAGTCTGATCACGGCGCGCGACGCCCTGGATCAGGGGCGCGAGGTGCTGTCGGTGCCGGGCCATCCCTTCGACGCGCGCGCGGCAGGCTGCAACATGCTGATCCGCGACGGAGCGAGCCTTGTCCGGTCGGCCAAGGATGTGGTGGAGATACTGGGCGCTGCGGAACCGACCAAGGCACGGGTGGACGCGCCCCCTGCACAGCCCGACCTTGAGAGGCCTGCCCGCAGCTTGACCGAAACAGCGGCCCTGCACCGGCAGATCCTGTCGCGGTTGGGCCCCTCCCCCGTGGCCGAGGACCAGCTGATCCGCGACCTTGAGGTGGGCCCGGCAGAGGTCGCCCCGGCCCTGGTGGACCTGGAACTGGAGGGCCAGATCACCCGGCGGCCCGGCGGTCTGCTGAGCAAGGTCGTTTGATCCACGGGGCCTCCGGAAGGCCCTCTCGCTTCCAGGCCAGGTGGCGATTCCTCCGCTCGTTTGAGGGGACCCACCCGGACCGATTTTGCGCGCTTGCGCCGCCTTTCCCCGGGACACTCATTCGCAGAGCCTCCATTGACAAGCCCCCTCAATATCCCACATGTCACAGCGCAAGCCGACCCCAAATTTGATCAAAGGTGCCTCTTTTTATGCCCGTTGTTGTTGTCGAATCCCCGGCCAAAGCCAAAACGATCAACAAATATCTGGGCGATAATTATACCGTTCTGGCCTCTTACGGCCATGTGCGGGACCTGCCGCCCAAGGATGGTTCTGTCGATCCGGACGACGCTTTCGAGATGAAATGGGAGGTGGCCAGCGACAGCAAGAAGCACGTCAAGGCCATCGCCGACGCGCTGAAAGAGGACAATGCCCTGATCCTCGCCACAGACCCCGACCGCGAGGGCGAGGCCATCTCCTGGCACCTCCAGGAGGCCCTGACCAAGCGCAAGTCGATCAAGAAGGACACGCCAGTCAGCCGCGTCGTCTTTAACGCCATCACCAAGAACGCAGTGACCGAGGCGATGCAGAACCCCCGCCAGGTCGATATGCCGCTGGTGGAGGCTTACCTCGCCCGCCGCGCGCTGGACTATCTCGTGGGTTTCAACCTCTCTCCTGTGCTCTGGCGCAAGCTGCCCGGTGCGAAATCGGCGGGCCGCGTTCAATCGGTCACCCTGCGCCTGATCGTGGAGCGGGAGATGGAGATCGAGGCCTTCCGCCCCCGCGAATACTGGACCGTCAAGGCGATCCTGGCCACGCCCCGCGGGCAGGAATTCGAGGCCCGGCTGACGACGCTGGCGGGCAAGAAACTGGATAAGTTTGACCTGGCCGATGGTACCCAGGCCGAGATGGCCGTGCAGGCCATCACCAGCCGCGATCTGGCCGTGACGAAGGTCGAGGCGAAACCAGCGACCCGAAACCCTTCGGCCCCCTTCATGACCTCGACCCTGCAGCAGGAGGCCAGCCGCAAGTTCGGCATGGGCGCGCGCCAGACCATGTCCACCGCCCAGCGGCTCTATGAGGCGGGGCACATTACCTACATGCGAACCGACGGGATCGACATGGCCCCGGAGGCCGTAACCATGGCCCGTGACGCGATCAAGGACCGCTACGGCGCGGATTATGTCCCGTCAGAGCCGCGAATCTACAAGAATAAGGCCAAGAATGCGCAGGAAGCGCACGAATGCATCCGGCCCACGGATATGGCGAAGGATGCCGGATCACTGAAGCTCGAGTCGGATCAGCGCAAGCTTTATGATCTGATCTGGAAACGCACCCTTGCCTGCCAGATGGCCAGCGCGCGGATGGAGCGGACCACGGTCGAAGTGGGCAGCCGGGATGATCAGGTGGGTCTGCGGGCCACCGGCCAGGTCGTCCTGTTCGACGGGTTCCTGCGGGTCTACGAAGAGGGCCGCGATGATGTGGTGGTGGACGAGGATGACAAGCGCCTGCCCCAGATCAGTGAGGGCGAGGCGATGGACAAGCGCGCCGTCACGCCGGAGCAGCATTTCACACAGCCCCCGCCCCGCTATACCGAAGCCACGCTTGTCAAGCGGATGGAAGAGTTGGGGA
>JABDKA010000242.1 GCA_013002405.1 Sulfitobacter sp.
GCTGACCCCTTGCACCGCGCGCAAATCCGGCGCACCACGGGGGCATGACCCATATCGAGTTCATCGCTGGCCTCGACCCCGCCCGACGCACTGCCCTGATGGCGCGATCGAACCGCAAGGGACTTGCGCATCTGGCGGGCCACCTCGGTGGGCTGCTGCTGATGGGGGGCTACATCGCCCTTCAGGGACCGTTCTGGGGTCTGGTCCTGCTGCCCTACGGGATCACGCTGGTCTTTCTCTTTACCCTTTCTCACGAATGCACCCACGCAACGCCCTTCGCCACGCCCTGGCTCAATCGGGTTGTCGGGCACGCGATTGCCCTGCCGCTGCTGCTGCCATTCACCTGGTTTCGCTACTTTCATCTGGCGCATCACCGCTGGACCAACGATCCGGAGCGCGATCCGGAGTTGAGGGACGGCGGGCGCCCGGAAACCTGGCGCGCCTACCTCATCTATCTCAGCGGTTGGCGCTACTGGGTCGGTAACGCCCGGCTGATCTGGGCGCAGGCCCTTGGCCACGTCTCCGCCCCCTATCTGCCAACGGGCAAACACAGTGCCATGCGGCGAGAGGCGCGCCTCCTTCTCCTCCTCTACGCGGTCATCCTGCTGTCCCTGACCATCAGCCCCTTTGCCCTCTGGCTCTGGATCGTTCCCGCGCTTCTGGGCCAGCCCTTCCTGCGGCTCTACCTGCTGGCCGAACATGGTCACTGCCCGCCGGTCGCGGATATGTTTGAAAACAGCCGGACCACCTTCACCAACCGCATCATCCGCGCGTTGGCCTGGAATATGCCCTACCATGCGGAGCATCACGCCATGCCGATGGTCCCCTTCCACGCCCTGCCGATCCTCCACGACGAGGCCGCGGCGGCTCTGAGGTCAACCTCCGAAGGGTACGCCCGCTTCTCGGCGGACTACGCCCGCGGTCTTTCACGATAAAGCTGCCTTTGGGACGGTGGCGGCCGTGTGCCGCGAAGAGGCCTGTCAGGACGGATGAGCCACCTCTTGGGGCAAACTGACGGTCCCGCCCCCAACCGCCGCGCGGACCCCGGTGGTGCCGGGGCAGGAGGTGGGCAGACCCCGCGCCACGCGGACTGCCAGATAGGCAAAGGCCTGCGCTTCGACCATATCCCCGTCAAAGCCCAGCACCTCTACAGGCGTGACCGGGCAGTCGAGGCTGACCGCCAGCATCTCCATCAGGACCGGATTATGCCGCCCGCCACCCGTGACCAGCACTCTTTCGGGGGGTGTGGGGCAGTGTTGCATCCCCTCGGCGACGGCCGCGGCACACATGGCCGTCAGGGTGGCCGCCGCATCGGCGTCCGACAGTTCGCCCACCAGGGCGATCATCTCGGCAAAATCATTCCGGTCCAGTGACTTGGGGGGTATCCGGGCGAAATAGGGCTCGGCCAGGAAAAGCTCCAGTGCGCCCTGCTCCACCTCACCACCGGCGGCAATCCGGCCCCCTTCGTCAAAGGGCAGCCCCAGCCGGGCCTGAAGCAAATCATTCAGTGGCGCGTTCGCGGGGCCCGTATCAAAGGCAAGCAGCGCCCCTTCGGCCTGCGGCTCCGTAATGCGCGGATCGACCCAGGTCAGATTGCCGACCCCACCGAGGTTGAGAAACCCGACCGGCTCCGTCAGGCCCGCGTGCCGGGCCAGCGCGTGATGAAAAAAAGGCGCCAGCGGTGCCCCCTCCCCGCCAAAGGACACGTCCGCACTGCGAAAATCCCAGACGACAGGCCGCTGTAGCGCGTCTGCCAGGGCCGCACCGTCGCCCACCTGCAAAGTGCCCTGCATCCGCGGCGCATGGGCCAGGGTCTGACCGTGAAACCCCACGATATCGATCCCGTCAAAGCCCGTCAGAAGCGCGCGGTGCGCCGCCTCAACCACTTCGGCGGCCGCTGCCACCTCCGGCCCGGACCATCTGCCAAGGGCTGCTGCGATGATCTGCCGTTCTTCGGCCGAATAGGCCCGGTAGCCAGTAGGCCCGAACCTCTCGATGACATGCCCGTCGGTGCGCAGCACGGCCGCGTCGACACCGTCCAGCGATGTGCCCGACATGGCGCCAAGTGATGTCACCACGCCTTTCTTTCCGATGGCCCTGCTCATGGATTGGAGGCTCTTTCCCTTTGCCTGCTCTGCCCCTATAGATTGCCCCGCAATTCCAGCCCGAGGCAAGTGACCATGACCTATCACCCCAAATCGGATTTCATCGCGGTGATGAAGCAACGCGGCTTTCTGGCCGATTGCACCGATGTTCAGGGGCTGGATGAGGCCCTGCTGAAGGGCGGCGTGCCCGGCTACATCGGCTTTGATGCAACGGCAAAGTCCCTGCACGTGGGCTCGCTGATCCAGATCATGATGCTGCGTTGGCTGCAAAAGACGGGGAACAAGCCCATCACGCTGATGGGCGGCGGCACCACCAAGGTGGGGGATCCCTCCTTCCGCGCCGATGAACGGCCCCTGCTGGGCCCCGATCAGATCGACGAGAACATCGCGGGCATCAGGCGCGTTTTCGGGGCTTACCTCACCTATGGTGATGGGCCCTCGGATGCGATGATGATCAACAACGCCGAATGGCTTGATGGTCTTAACTACCTCGATTTCCTGCGCGACATCGGGCGGCACTTCTCGATCAACCGTATGCTGAGCTTTGAGAGCGTGAAATCCCGCCTCGACCGGGAGCAGTCGCTCTCTTTCCTCGAATTCAATTACATGATCCTGCAGGCCTACGATTTCCTTGAACTGAACCGGCGCTACGGCTGCATCCTGCAGATGGGCGGTTCGGACCAGTGGGGCAATATTGTCAACGGCATCGACCTGACCCGCCGGGTGATCGACCATGAGGTTTACGGCCTGACATCGCCGCTGCTTGAAACATCGGACGGCAAGAAGATGGGCAAGAGCGCGTCGGGCGCGGTCTGGCTCAACCCGGACATGCTGTCGCCCTACGAATTCTGGCAGTTCTGGCGCAATACGACCGATGCGGACGTGGGCCGGTTCCTCAAGCTCTACACTGAATTGCCGCTGGACGAATGTGAGCGTATGGGCAGCCTGCAGGGATCTGAGATCAACGAGGCCAAGATCAGACTGGCCAATGAGGTTACCATGCTGCTGCACGGAAAGGAGGCCGCCGGGGCGGCCGAAGCCACCGCCCGCGAGGTCTTTGAGAAGGGCGGCATCGGGGACGATCTGCCGACGCTGACGCTGAGCGAGGAGGAACTGGGCGACGGGATTTCCATCGTCCAGCTGATCGTGCGGTCGGGGCTGGCCGGTTCGGGGAAAGAAGCCAAGCGGCTGATCGCGGAAAACGGCGCGCGGATGGATGACGCCCCCTTGACGAACGCCGGGCTGATGATCGACCGCGCGGCCCTGTCGAGCCCCATCAAGCTGAGTGCAGGCAAGAAGCGGCACGCGCTGGTGCAGCTGGGCTGACGCGGCTGAGGACCGAACGCAGGCTTAACGCGAAGGTAAGACCGCCCATGTTTCATCGCGCGCATGTTCGACGCGATGCTGCCCCTGGACCGGTCACTCTTTCAGGATCCCGCCTTTGCCGCGGCCCTGAAAGAGTGTGGTCAGGCCCCGATCACCCTGCCCGATGGCCAGCTATTGCTGACCAGACGTCTCTTCGGTGTGACGGTGGCAATGCTGCCCCGTGCCGCGCCCCCCGAAAACCTCGGGGCGCAACTGGCCCGTCTGGGCCTGCACCGCGCGCCCGTGATCCTTTCGCCCGACCACCGCTGTCCGGTCCCCGCGTCGGTCTGTCTGGCCCGGCCCCGAGACAAGATCGTGCTGGATCTTGACCGGGACGAGACCGCAAGCCGCGCGCGGCTCCATCCCAAGTGGCGCAATCAGTTGATCCGGGCCGAAACCTCGGCTCTCCGCATGGTACAGGGTTCTCTGCCGCCAGATCCGAACCATCCGCTGCTGAGGCTTGAAAGCAAACAGGCCCGCGCGCGGGGCTACACGAACTGGCCCGGGGCGCTGACGGCGGCCTTTGCCCGCGCGGCACCCCACCAGACCCTGCTGTTCAGCGCATTCTGCCGGGACCGGGGCGTGGCGCACATGCTCTTCCTGCTGCACGGAGAGCGGGCCAGCTATCACATCGGCTATACAAATGCAGAGGGGCGCAGCCTTCATGCCCATAACCTGCTGCTCTGGCGGGCGTCGCGGCACCTTGCCTCGCTTGGCATTCGGCAGGTCGAACTGGGGCTGATGCAGCCCCGCGCGCACGGGCTTAACCGTTTCAAGCTGCGCACCGGTGCAAGGCGTCAGCCGACGGGGGGCAGCTGGCTTTACTGGCATCCCTTCGCACGGGCCGCCGGCCTCAGATCAGTCGCCTGATTTCTCTTCCAGCGTCAGCCATTCCATTTCGGAGTCTGACAGCTTTTCCTGCCGTGCGACCAGAGCCTCCGTCGCCTTCTGGAACTTCACGGGCTCACGGGTAAACAGATCCGGATCGGCAAGCAGCTCTTCCAGTTTGCCAATCTCCGCCTCCAGCCGCTCAATTTCGGCCGGAAGGGCTTCGAGCCGGTGTTTTTCGGTAAAGCTCAGACCAGATTTCTGCGCCTTCTCGGGCTTCGCCCTGGGCGCTGCCGATGATCTCGTCTCAGGTGCGGTGCCCGACGACGGGCGCGGACCGCGTTGCGAGACATAGTCGCTCCAACCGCCTGCGTAGACGGTCGCGCGCCCGTCCCCTTCCATGGCGATGGTGGTTGCCGCCGCCCGGTCCAGAAAGTCCCGGTCGTGGCTCACAAGGATGACGGTGCCGTCGTAGGTACCCAAGAGTTCCTGCAGCAGATCGAGCGTTTCCACATCCAGGTCATTCGTCGGTTCGTCCAGCACCAGCATGTTGCTTTCGCGCGCCATGATCTTGGCCAGCAGCAGCCGCGCCTTCTCACCACCTGACAGGGAACGCACGGGCGCGCGGGCCTGGGCCTCATCGAAGAGAAACTCCTTGAGATAGCCCACCACATGTTTGGGCTGACCGCGCACCAGAACCTGATCGGCCTTGCCTGAAACCCGCATGTCGGGATCGCCGGTCAGGCTGTCCCAAAGGGTCATGTCCCCGTCCAGCTGTGCCCGTGCCTGATCGAAAAGGGCGATCTGCAGGTTCGTGCCCAGCTTCACGGTGCCGCTGTCGGGCACCTCCTTGCCGATGAGCATGTTCAGAAGTGTGGTCTTGCCAACGCCATTGGGTCCCACCAGCGCGATCCGGTCACCGCGCTGCACGGTAAGCGAGAAATTTCTGACGATGGTCTTGTCGCCGAACTTCTTGCTCAGGCCAACGGCCTCGATCACCTTGCGGCCGGATTTCGGCCCCGCCTCCAGCGCCATGGCCGCTGTCCCCTGCCGGGTGATCTGTGCGGCCCTTTGCGCACGCAGATCCTGCAGGGCGCGGACTCTGCCCTGGTTCCGCTTGCGCCGGGCAGAGATCCCTTCGACCGCCCAGCGGGCCTCCGCCTTGATCTTGCGGTTCAGCTTGTGGCGCTGGCTGTCTTCCTCTTCCCAGACCTGGTCGCGCCAGACCTCAAAATCGGCAAATCCCTTTTCCTGTCGCCGCACCATCCCCCGGTCAATCCAGAGGGTCGCCCGGGTCAGCGCGCGCAGGAAGGCCCGGTCGTGGCTGATGATGACAAAGGCGGTGCGGGTGGCCTTCAGTTCCTCCTCGAGCCAGCCGATGGCCTCAATGTCAAGGTGGTTGGTCGGCTCATCAAGCAGCATCAGCGCCGGTTCTTCAGCCATGAGCCGGGCAAGCGCGGCGCGCCGCCTTTCCCCACCGCTGGCGGTCGCCACGGGGCGTGCTGGATCGAACTTCAGGCCCTCGCCCGCGCGCTCGACCCGGTACATCTCACCGGGATCAAGGGCGGCCGCGGCAAATTCTCCCAGCGTCTCGAACCCGCTCAGATCGGGGTCCTGCTCCATGTATCCAACGGAAACACCCGGTCCGGGAATGACCTCGCCCCGGTCGGGCTCAACCAGGCCGGCCATGACCTTCATCAGAGTCGATTTGCCCGATCCGTTGCGCCCCACCAGCGCCACCCGGTCGCCCGGTTGGATGACGAGTGAGAGACCCTCGAAAACCGGATCGCCACCGAATGTTAGGGAAATATCGTTCAATTGCAAAAGGGGTGTGCGTGCCATGGGGGCGAGCTACCCCTCCGCACCGGAATGGTCAATCCGCCCAAGGCGGAACCTGTGCGCCGCGGATCAGACCAGCGCCCGCAGCAGCCGCTTGCGGGCCGCCGGAATGGATCCGATTTCAACCCCGGTAAAGACATGCAGCGTGTTCATCTGGTGATCGACCACCGCATGATCGCTGACCCAGCCGCCCATCATCAGGTAGGTCCGTAAAAGGGGCGGCATGCGCAGCATGGCCTTCCTCGCATCCGGCCTGCGCCTCAGCCTGGCAGCAAAGCGGAAGACATCCGGCGCTTTCACCCGTGGCAGCCATCGCTTGGGCCCCAGGTGCCGCGCGCGCAGCATGGCGAAGGCATCCAGATAGGCTTCCGTGTCGACACCGGCGAAGGAGGAGCAGCCGAAAAGCAATTGCACGTCCTGCCTGTCCACGAAATCCGTCATCGCGGCCCAAGCCAGCCGCAAGATGTCGGGATCCCGCCGCTCCGGACAGATGCAGAAGCGCCCCAGCTCCATCAAAAGCCCCTCGTAGTCCTGAAGGGCGCTCAGTTCATAGTACTGCGCTGAGTAGCTTTCGCGCAGCTCCGACCCTCGCAGGGCCAAAAGGCGGTAGCAGCAGACCAGCGCACCGGTCGCGACCTCCTCAATCAGAACATGGGTGCTGCGGTCATCAAGGGCGTCGATATCTTCCATCAGACCGAAACATCTTGCCCGCAAGGCTTGTGCGGCGGCGATATCGGTTTGATCGGTGCTCGACCTTGCCCGGTACCGGCCCTTCTCAAGATTGATTGAGCTGTCGTCACCCACGAGCCATTCCTTCCAGTCCGCTCAGGGCAATCTATCGCGCCTGCCCTATCCGCCAAGTCCCGCCGGATTAAAGCGGCCAAGGTTCCCCAGAAGCTGGCGGATGAAGGATTTGTCGCTGACGGGCGATGAGGTGACGCGCCGTTCCAGCGGCACCACCTGCCCGCGCTCCAGTCCGAAGCGTTCGATGTTCTGCACCACGCCGTTTTCGGCAAAACTGATGGCAAGCACCTGGCGGTCGATTTCCTGCGGGGCAAAGGGCCCGATGGACCGGGTGCGCATGCGGACATAGTAATAGCCGCTGTTGCTCAGCACGCCCGAGGATTGCGGGATGCCGATCTTGTCGGCCACGGTCTCAGCGGTATCGCTGCCCACGACGATCTGTTCAAGATCCTCTTGAGGCGGGATATATCCATGGTTGCTGAATTGCGGTGCGCAGGCGCTCAGGCTGAGCGCTGCGGATAACAACAAGGCCCTGGAGAAGCCCCGATGGGTACGGCTGGTATTGCCCATTCTGACTGCCCTCTTGCCCTTTAACCCCTTGGCTTCTATCTCGCATACACCAAGCACGCACCCCTATTCAAGAAACAGATCATTCAGGAGAGCACAGAGCAGATGAGCCGCAACGCCCCAAGCGAAACCGCCCTGCGGGTTGCCGGCCTGTCCCAATCGGCCGACAACCTCTTTTCCCTGCGCTCCAACCCCGAAGAGCTGGCGGAGATGGCGCGCGCGCTTGACCTGTTGTCCCTTCGCAAGCTCAGCTTTGAGGGGCGCGTGATCCCATTGGGCGGCAGCGACTGGCAGCTTGAGGGGCATTTGGGGGCAACGGTCGTGCAGTCCTGCGTGGTGACGCTTGAACCTGTCACGACACGCATCGAGACGAAGGTGCTGCGCCAATACGTGCTGGACTACGCCGATCCCGAAGAGCCCGAGGCCGAAATGCCGGAGGATGACACGGTTGAGCCGCTTGGCTCCTGGATTGATCCCGGTCAGGTGATGATGGAAGCACTTGCCCTGGCCCTACCGGACTATCCGCGCAAGGGCGATGCGGACCTGGGACAGGTGGTGCTGACGGAACCCGGGAAGGCCGCCATGACGGACGAGGATGCCAAGCCCTTTGCCGGCCTTGCGGCCCTGCGCAAGGCGCTCGACAAGGACAAGGAATAGGGGTCTGAAAGCCCCGCGAATTTGCGCTTGCATCCGCGCGCTGTCGCAGTATTTTGCCGCCCTCACCCGATTTTAGGTTGGACATCGCGGGGCCTTGGGCCTAAAGCGGCGTCACGCCCGATCAGGGGATGAACGAAACACGGGATCAGCCTTGTCTGTGCGGGTCCCCCAGCAACAAAGGCACCAGACATGGCTGTCCAGCAGAACAAAGTTTCCAAGTCGCGTCGCAACAACCGCCGCGCGCACGATTCGCTCTCTGCGGCGAATCCCAACGAGTGTTCCAACTGCGGCGAGCTGAAGCGCCCGCACCACATCTGCGCCTCCTGCGGTCACTACGACGACAACGAAGTCGTAGCCCTGACAGAAGAGATCGACCTGGAAGACGACGCAGCCTAAGGTGGGCGCGGAGTATCCGCAGAACACATGAGGCATTCGCCGCGATGACGGCCCAGACCGATCACAACACCGCGAAGCCTGACCGCACCGTGATATCCGTGGATGCCATGGGCGGGGATGAGGGCCCGGCAGCAGTTGTTGCCGGGTGTTCTTTGTCTGCCAAGCTGAATAATCAGATCGCTTTCATCCTGCACGGCGATCAGGACCAGCTGACCCCCCTGATCGACAGATACCGCGAACTGCGGGGCCGCTGCGAAGTGCGCCACGCCGCCGGGGTTGTCACCATGGATGACAAGCCCAGCCAGGTTGTGCGCACGGGCAAGGACAGCTCCATGTGGTCTGCCATCGAATCCGTCCGCGACGGAGAAGCGGCGGTTGCCGTTTCCTGCGGGAACACCGGCGCACTGATGGCCCTCTCGATGATCCGCCTGCGCAAGTTGCCCGGGGTCAACCGGCCCGCGATTGCCGTCCTGTACCCCTCAGCCAACCCCCAGGGGTTCAATGTGATGCTCGATGTGGGTGCCGACATTCGCGCCGATGCCGACGATCTGATGCGCTTTGCCCTGATGGGCATCTCCTACGCCCGCAACGGCATGGACCTGTCCCGCCCCCGTGTCGGGCTGCTGAACGTGGGCACGGAAGAACACAAGGGCCGGTCGGAGCTGAAAGAGGCCTATGACCTGATCAAGGCACACGAGGGAGAGGCCGAGTTCGATTTCGTCGGCTTCGTCGAAGGAGGCGATATCTCGGGCGACAAGGCAGATGTGATCGTGACCGACGGCTTTACCGGCAATGTCGCGATCAAGACGGGCGAAGGCACTGCCAGGCTGATCGGAATCCGCCTGCGCGAGGCCTTCAAATACTCGCCCCTGTCACGCCTCGCCTCGCTCCTGGCCTATACCTCGCTGCGGCGCCTGCGCCACAAGATCGACCCGCGCCGGGTCAACGGCGGCGTTTTCCTTGGCCTCAATGGCACCGTCGTGAAATCTCACGGATCGGCGGACGCCACCGGCATCTCGGCGGCGATCAAGCTGGCCGCACAGCTTTCCGACAGCCGCTTTAACGACAAACTGGCCGCGCGTGTCGCTGCGACCCTTCCAAGTGAGGAGACGCAAACATGAGCCTGCGCGCCGTTGTCATCGGATGCGGGCACTACCTGCCCGACCGTGTAGTCGAAAATGCCGAGTTCGAGAAGACGCTCGACACCAATGACGAATGGATCCGCAGCCGGTCCGGCATCGAGCGGCGCCATTTCGCGGCCGAGGGCGAGACCACCTCTTCCATGGCCACCGCCGCCGCAGAGGCCGCGCTACAGGATGCGGGGCTGGGCCCAGATGACGTCGACGCGATCATCCTGGCCACCTCGACCGCCGATTTTACCTTCCCCTCCGCCGCCACGATGGTCCAGGACCGGCTTGGCATGACCAAAGGGTTCGCCTTTGACGTGCAGGCCGTCTGCGCGGGCTTCGTATTTGCGCTCAGCAATGCCAATGCGATGATTGTCTCGGGCCAGGCAAAGCGCGTGCTGGTCATCGGTGCGGAGACCTTCAGCCGCATCATGGACTGGACGGACCGGTCCACCTGCGTGCTTTTCGGGGATGGCGCCGGGGCCGTACTGCTTGAAGCGCAGGAGGGCACTGGCACTTCTGAGGATCGCGGTATCCTGGCCGTCGATCTAAACTCAGACGGGCGCTACCGCGATCTGCTCTACGTCGATGGCGGGGTCAGCACGGGAACCACCGGACAATTGCGCATGGAAGGCAACCAGGTCTTTCGCCACGCGGTCGGCAAGCTGGCCGCAACCGCCACAACCGCGATGGAACGGGCGGGCGTCACGCCCGATCAAATTGATTGGGTCGTGCCGCACCAGGCCAACATCCGCATCATCCAGGGCACGGCGAAAAAGCTGGACCTGCCGATGGAGCGGGTCGTCGTGACCGTTCAGGATCATGGCAATACCTCTGCCGCCTCCATCCCGCTGGCCCTGTCCGTCGGACGCGATCGCGGCCAGATCAAGCAAGGTGACCTGCTGGTCACCGAAGCCATCGGTGGCGGCCTGGCCTGGGGCGCCGTTGTGCTGCGCTGGTAAGCGCCTGAGAAATCGCTGAAAAATACCGCTGAAATCGCGTCACCCAAGCCATTGATATTGACTCCGAATTTTGCCGCAGCCTATGCTGCGCAAAATAATGTGGGGGACGGTATGGCGAATAACACTTTGACGCGGATGGATCTGAGCGAGGCTGTGTTTCGCGAAGTGGGTCTGTCCCGCAACGAGAGCGCGCAATTGGTCGAATCCGTTCTGGAGCATATGTCTGACGCGCTCGTGCGCGGGGAGCAGGTGAAGATCTCTTCCTTCGGGACCTTTTCCGTCCGGAACAAGACCGCGCGAGTGGGCCGCAATCCCAAGACCGGGGAAGAGGTTCCGATCAACCCCCGCCGTGTGCTGACCTTCCGTCCCTCCCACCTGATGAAGGACCGGGTTGCCGACGGCAACAAGAGCTGATGGCCAAATCCCCGGACGCCTTTCGCACTATTTCAGAGGTGGCCGACTGGCTGGGCGTTCAGGCCCACGTTCTGCGATTCTGGGAGAGCAAGTTCAGTCAGGTCAAACCGATCAAGCGGGCGGGCGGAAGACGCTACTACCGCCCCAATGACATGCTTTTGTTAGGCGGAATCAAGCAGTTGCTGCACGAAGATGGATTGACCATCAAGGGCGTGCAAAAGATCCTGCGCGAGGAAGGGATAAGCCACGTCGTGGCCCTTTCGCCCCCCCTGGACGAAGCGACCGAGGCCCAGGCCGAAGAGGACCTGGTCGAGGCCACACCGATTTCGCAAGAGGCTGAAAATGCGCGGGGCGTCGTGCTCAATTTCGATAAGCGGGCAGAGAGTGAGGAAGCGGCCGCCGAGCCGGAACAGCCCGAGGAAGAGCCCGCGCCGGAGCCCGAAACACCGCCCGCCCCGCCCAGGGAAAGTCCCACGGCCCCGCCCGTTGAGGAACCCGGCGATGCGCCCGGCGAAACGCCCCCGGCCCCGCCGCCCGAACGGCCGGTGACAGAGCCGGAAGAAAAACCCGCCGAAGCGCCACCCGTCGAAGAGCCGGATCGCAAACCGCCCGAAGCACCCGAGCCCCCGCCCCAGGAGGCTCCGATACCGACGGAAAGCCCGGCTGACCTGCCCCCATCTGAAATCCCGTCCGCTCCACCTTCCGAAATCCCCAGCGCCCCGCCGCAGGAACTGACCACCAAGGCAGAGACACCGTTGGAGAAATCAACTGAATTGCCCGCTTTCCTGCGCCACCCCCTGCAGGAACCGGAGGAGGCTGACCCGGCGAGCGATGAGGTCGAACCGGTTGAGGCGGATGCTGCGCCCGGGCCGGAGCCGGAACCCAGGCCCAGAGCGCGCAGGATCGACCTTCCCCGCTTCCCCGCAGAAGCGGATATCGACGTGGCCCCCGGCGCGCTCAGCGCCGCCTACCGCCTGCGGACACTCGACAGAGGTACCGCCGATCAGATCGCGCCACTGCTTTCCCGCCTGTCCAGCCTGCGCGACAGCATGGCCGCCCGGCGCGGCAAGGGACAGCAACCGGGATCAAAAGACTGACCGCATGCGCCAACCGGCAATTCCCTCTTGCGCATGGGCGCAAATCGGCTATGAACCCCGTCAAGTCGGGCTATGGCGCAGCCTGGTAGCGCGTCCGTCTGGGGGACGGAAGGTCGCAGGTTCGAGTCCTGCTAGCCCGACCATTCGACATAGACAAAACGCCCGCACCCGGACTGGGTCGCGGGCGTTTGTTTTTGGCAAGGGGGCCGTGCCATGCCGGGGGTGATACCGAACCAGCAGATCGAGACGATGATCGCAGAGGGCACGATTGCCGCCGATCCCGCCATTATCCCCCAACAGATCCAACCGGCGAGCCTGGATTTGCGCCTTGGCCACACGGCCTACCGGGTGCGCGCCTCCTTCCTCGCGGGGCACGGCGAAAAGGTTGAGGACCGTCTGGCGGAGTTTGAGATGCACCGGGTCGATCTGACCAATGGCGCGGTGCTGGAAAAGGGCTGCGTCTATGTCGTGCCGCTCATGGAAAGCCTGAACCTTCCCAAAGGGATCGCTGCCACAGCTAATGCAAAAAGTTCAACCGGGCGGCTGGACCTGCTGACCCGACTGATCACTGACGGCGGCACCGAATTTGACCGGGTTGCCGCAGGCTACGCAGGTCCACTCTATGCCGAGATTTGCCCCCGTTCCTTTTCCGTCCTCGTCCGTCCCGGCATGCGGCTCAACCAGATGCGCTTTACCGAAGGAGACGCGATGCTGGATGACGCCGAACTGCGGGCCCTCCATGCGCAGACGCCCCTTGTCGATGGTAGGGCCGTGATCGACGACGGGTTGCGATTTTCCGTCGATCTACGACCGGAGGGAACCACGCTGGTCGGCTACCGGGCCAAACCCCACACGGGCGTGATCGACCTTGACCGGGTGGGGCAATACGATCCGTCCGAATACTGGGAAGAGGTCCACAGCGACAATGGCCAGATCATTCTGGACCCCGGTGCCTTCTACATCCTGGTAAGCCGTGAGGCCGTCACAATTCCCCCCGATCACGCGGCTGAAATGGCCCCCTACCTGGCCATGGTGGGCGAATTCCGGGTCCACTACGCGGGCTTCTTCGACCCCGGATTTGGGCACGCAGAAGCAGGTGGTGCCGGATCGCGCGGGGTGCTTGAGGTGCGCTGCCACGAAGCGCCGTTTGTGCTGGAGGATGGCCAGATCGTGGGGCGGCTGGTTTACGAGCGGATGATTGAGACGCCGACCCAGCTTTATGGTGCGGGGATCGCTTCGAACTATCAGGGGCAAGGACTGAAATTATCAAAACATTTCAAAGCAATATAGCGCGTTCTTCGCCTTCTGCTTATCCTAAACGGGTGAGGTCCCGGATCAGGTCCGGGACTGCGGTAATAGGCTAAAAGCAAATTAGCCCCGGACTTGATCCGGAGCCTTCATTCTCACGCTACTGAGAGAAATATTCAGAACTTGCTGACGCGCCGACCAGCGCTCATCGCCTGTTTCGCGGCGCGCGCATTCTGGCGGGCCTGACG
>JABDKA010000007.1 GCA_013002405.1 Sulfitobacter sp.
CAACGGTGCCGTAGTAGTTGAAACCATAGGATTGTTGCGCGTAGCCGCCGATCATGTGGGTGGGCTTGAGGACAGTACGCGTGACGGAGTTGTGGATCCCGCCGCGATTCCCGGTCTTCTCGGACCCTGGCGTGTTCACGATCTTTTCCTGGGCGTGATACATGAAGGTCGAGCCTTCCTTGATCCGCTGAGAGACTACCGCCCGCGCCGTCAGCGCACCGTTGATGTTGTAGACCTCGATCCAGTCGTTATCGACAATCCCCGCCGATCTGGCGTCTACCTCGGAAATCCAGACCACCGGACCACCTCTGTTCAGCGTGAGCATCAACAGGTTGTCTGTATAGGTGGAGTGGATGCCCCATTTCTGGTGCGGGGTGATGAAGTTGAGGACAAGTGTGTCACCTTCGTCCTGCACCGCCCTTGTGATCGTCTTAAGATCCACCGGAGGACGGTAGGACATGAAGCCTTCACCAAACGCCCGCATCCACAGATGATCCTGATAGAGCTGTTGCCGCCCCGTGAGGGTCCGCCACGGGATGAGCTCGTGCACGTTCGTATAGCCCGCGTTGTAGCTGACCTTCTCGCTCTCGATCCCCGACCATGTAGGGCTTGAGATGATCTTGCGCGGTTGTGCGGCGATGTCCCGGAACCGGATTTTGTTGCCATGCTCCCCTTCCGCCAGATGCGCGTGTTCGCGTCCCGTGGCCTTTTCCAGCGCGTGCCAAGCCTTTACGGCCACGTTGCCGTTGGTCTCGGGTGCCAGCATCAGGATGACTTCGCAGGCATCGATCGCAGTTTCGATTTTGGGGCGTCCCGCGGCGGGACCATCCAGTTGAACACCGTTGAGGGCCGACAGGTTGTCGATCTCTTCCTGAGTGTTCCAGCTGATGCCCTTACCGCCATTACCCAGCTTGTCGAGCATTGGCCCAAGCGATTTGAAGCGCTCATAAATCGCCGTATAATCCCGTTCGACACTCACAAAGGCAGGCGCGGTCTTGCCCGGGATCAGGTCGCATTCGCCTTTCTTCCAGTCCTTTACCTGATCCTGAGCAATCTCTGCTGGCGTGTCGTGCAGGATCGGCAGTGCCACGATGTCGGTTTCCTTATCCAGATATCCCGGCACGATCTCCTGAAATTTCTTGGCGATGGCCTTGAAGATTTCCCAGTCCGATTTGCTTTCATACGCCGGGTCCACCGCGGCTTGCAGCGGGTGGATGAACGGGTGCATGTCAGACGTGTTCATGTCGTCCTTCTCGTACCAACTGGCAGTCGGCAGAACGATGTCGGAATAGACGCAGGTGGTGCTCATCCGGAAGTCGATGGTCACCAGCAAATCCAGTTTGCCGCGCGGCGCGTCTTTGTGCCACTTGGCTTCCTTGGGCAGTTGCTTGCCATCTTCGCCAAGGTCTTTTCCCATGACACCGTGATCGGTGCCAAGCAGGTGCTTTAGGAAATATTCGTGCCCCTTGCCGGACGATCCCAACAGGTTGGAACGCCACACAAACAGGTTGCGCGGCCAGTTTGCCGGATCATCCGGGTCTTCGCAGGACATTTCCAGATCGCCAGATTTGAGCTTTTCCGCGACGTATGCCGGGATCTCCTTGCCAGCCGCTTTCGCCGCTTTCGCGACATCCAGCGGGTTGGTTTTTAACTGCGGCGCAGACGGAAGCCAGCCCATCCGTTCGGCCCGGATGTTGTAGTCGATCATGCTGGCGTCCCAGTCACCCTCGGGTGCTGTGGGCGACAATATTTCCGACGCCTCTAGCGTCTCATAGCGCCACTGATCCGTGTGGGCGTACCAAGCGGAGGTCGAATTCATGTGCCGTGGCGGACGGTTCCAGTCCAGCGCAAAGGCCAGCGGTTGCCAGCCCGTCTGCGGGCGCAGCTTCTCCTGACCGACATAGTGCGCCCAACCACCGCCGGATTGACCGACGCAGCCGCACATCACCAGCATGTTGATGACGCCGCGGTAGTTCATATCCATGTGGAACCAGTGGTTCATCGCGGCACCGATGATGATCATCGACTTGCCGTTTGTCTTTTCGGCATTGTCGGCAAATTCACGCGCGACATGCGCGATCTTGTCAGCGGGAACGCCCGTGATCTTCTCGGCCCAGGCGGGCGTTCCGGGCATGTCATTTGCGTAGTCGGACGTGACCCAGTCGCCGCCTAAGCCGCGATCAAGTCCGTAGTTTGCGCAGAACAAGTCAAACACGGTCGCAACAACAATTTCGCCATCCGCAGTATTGATTTTTTTGACCGGGATGTTGCGGGTCAAAACGTCCGGGTGCGTGGCATCTGTCTTGAACTGTCCGAAAGCCTCCCCGCCGAAGTAGGGGAAATCGACGCCAACAATATCATCGTAGTCTTCTTCCAGAACGAGGCTCATCTTCAGCCTCGTTTCAGCTTCTTTCGCTTTTTCTTCGAGATTCCATTCACCGTCTTCGCCCCAGCGATACCCGACCGAACCATTGGGCGCGACAAATCCCTTGGAAATCTCGTCATAAGCGACGGTCTTCCATTCCGGATTGTTGTCTTCGCCCAGTTTCCCGTCCAGATCGTCGGCGCGCAGGAAGCGGCCCGGCACAAGTTTGCCGTTTTGCTCATCGAGCTTCACCAACATCGGGAAGTCGGAATACTTGCGGGTGTAATCCTCGAAATACTCGGTCTGACGGTCGAGGTGGAACTCACGCAGGATCACGTGCCCAAAAGCCATGGCAAGCGCCGCATCGGTACCTTGCTTGGCGTTCAGCCAGACGTCGCCGAATTTGGCGGCTTCCGAATAGTCAGGGCAGATGACGGCGGATTTGGTGCCTTTATAGCGCGCCTCGGTATAGAAGTGCGCATCAGGGGTCCGCGTCTGCGGTACGTTCGAGCCCCAAAGCAGCAGGTAGCCAGCGTTGTACCAGTCCGCACTTTCGGGTACGTCCGTTTGTTCGCCCCAGGTCATCGGGGACGCGGGCGGTAAGTCGCAGTACCAATCGTAAAACGACATGCAGACGCCGCCCATCAAAGACAGATACCGCGATCCGGCGGCATAGCTGACCATCGACATTGCCGGAATGGGCGAAAATCCGAAGACCCGGTCAGGGCCGTAGGTCTTGGCGGTGTACGCGTTGGCCGCAGCCGTGATCTCGGTCGCTTCGTCCCATGTAGCGCGGACGAAACCGCCCTTGCCGCGCGTTTCCACGTATGAGGCGCGCAGGATCGGATCGGCCTGCAGCTTGGTCCAGGCTTCGATCGGCGCCATCGTCTCGCGCATCTTGCGCCAAATCTTCATCAATCGGCCGCGCACCAGCGGGTTTTTCACACGGTTGGCGGAATATAGATACCAGCTGTAGCTCGCGCCACGCGCACAGCCACGCGGTTCGTGATTGGGCAGATCGGCGCGGGTCCGTGGGTAATCCGTCTGCTGTGTCTCCCAGGTCACGATGCCGGACTTGACGTAAATCTTCCAGCTGCACGACCCGGTGCAGTTCACGCCATGGGTCGACCGGACCACTTTATCATGCCGCCAGCGGTTACGGTACGTGTCCTCCCAGTCGCGGTTCTCGCGGGTGACTTGGCCGTGGCCGTTCGAGAACTGTTCCAGTTCTTTCGACTGGAGAAAGTTCAATCTGTCGAGCAGATGGCTCATGTCAGGTTCCTTTCTTACTGAGCAGGTTGAGCAGCGGCAGCGGAGCCGCGACCACGTTCGATGTCATGGAGAAGCCCACCGGGCCGTGTGTAGAAAACCCAGGTCATAATCAGGCAGAGCACGTAGAAGCCAAGGAAGGCCCAGAGTGCGCCGTTCGGTGCTCCGGTGATGGCGATCGAGGTGCCGTATAGCTTGGGGATGAAAAACGCGCCGTAAGCAGCAATCGCCGAAGTAAAGGCGATGATCGCAGCGCTTTCGCGCTCGGCTTGTTTACGGCTCGCTCCAGCATCCAGTTCCGGCATGAGGCGCGGGATCTCGCGGCCCATGATTGCCGGGATCATCTGGAACGTGGACGCATTGCCGATACCAGTCAGCAGGAACAGTGCCATGAAGCAGGCGAAGAAGCCCATGAAGTTGCCACCCTGCCCGTCCGAAGGCAGGAAGAAGATCACGCCATAGACCGCGATGATCATGCCCAGGAAGGTCCAGAAGGTCACACGCCCACCGCCAAACCTGTCGGAAATCCAACCTGTGCCCGCACGGCTGAGCGCGCCGACGAGGGGCCCAAGGAAAACGTACTGCAGCGCATTCACTTCGGGGAACATCAGGCGCGTGAGCAGCGGGAAGCCGGCAGAGTAACCGATGAAGCTCCCGAAGGTGCCAGTATAGAGTACACACATGACCCAGTTGTGGAACCGGCTGAAGATGATGGCTTGATCTCGGAAGCTGGCTTTGGCGTCCGCGATATCGTTCATGCCAAGCCATGCCGCGGCTGTCGCGACGATGATGAAGGGCACCCAGACGAAACCTGCGTTCTGCATCCAGAGTTGGCTACCGTCATCCAAGGTGACCGGCGCACCACCCATGGCCCCAAAGACGCCCGCCGTGATGACGATGGGGACCAGGAACTGCATAACGGACACCCCAAGGTTGCCCAATCCGGCATTCAGGGCGAGTGCATTGCCCTTCTCCGCTTTCGGGAAGAAGTAGGCGATATTGGCCATTGAAGACGCGAAGTTGCCGCCACCCAGACCACACAGGAGCGCGAGAGAAAGGAAGATCAGATACGGCGTTTCAGGGTTCTGCACCGCATAACCGATCCCAATCGCAGGGAAAAGCAAAGAGGCGGTCGAAAGTGTTGTCCAAAGCCTGCCGCCGAAAATAGGCACCATGAAACTGTAGAAGATGCGCAAGGTGGCACCCGACAACCCGGGCAAAGCAGCCAGCCAAAAGAGCTGTG
>JABDKA010000027.1 GCA_013002405.1 Sulfitobacter sp.
ATGCGATGCTGGCGCCTCTTGGGTATCTCTTCATGACGGCCGTGGAGGGGCAGATCATCAATCCCCTGGTCGTGGGCAAGCGGCTTGCGATGAACACGGTAGCGGTTTTTCTAACGGTTGTCCTGTGGGGTTGGCTTTGGGGTATCCCCGGTGCCCTGGTGGCGGTGCCTTTTCTGGTGGTCTTCAAGGTGATCTGCGAGAATTTCGAGCCGCTTTTTACCGTCGGTCATTTTCTGACTGGTGACGAGTCAGAGCCCCGAAACCTTCCCAAAACCAAGCCGGTCGTCTCACCCGGCGAGTGATGGCAGCCAGAGCACGATCCCCGGGAATGCGACAAGAAGAGCAATGGTGACGGCGTCCGCGACGAAAAAGGGCGTGACGCCCTTGAAGACGTCCTGAACACTCAGATCATCGCGCACCCCCGCCACCACGAAGCAATTGAGCCCGATGGGTGGCGTGATAAGACAGAACTCCGCCATCTTGACCACCAGAATGCCGAACCAGATCGCGCACATGGTGCCGGACATGCCGAAGGCGCTGTCGGCAGCCGAGACGAACTCACCCCCGTTAAGCGCCATGACCGCCGGGTAAACCACCGGCAGGGTCAGAAGAAGCATACCGATGGCGTCCATGAACATTCCCAGCACGGCGTAGGCCAGCAGGATGCAGATGAGGATCAGCAGTGGCGACATCTCAAGCGAGGTGATCCAGTCGGCGAAAGCCTCGGGCAGTTCGGCAAAGCCCAGAAACCGGACATAGATCAGGACGCCCCAGATGATCGTGAAGATCATCACGGTGAGCTTCGCGGTCTCCAGCAGCGCCTCCTTCAGTTGCCCCCAGCGCATGCCGCGATAAAGCGCCATCAGAAAGACGATGAAGGCGCCGACGGCCCCGCCTTCCGTGGGCGTGCCCCAGGCATCGCCGAAGGGGTTGTAGACAAAGAAGATGATGATCACGACCACCGCAAAGATGGGCATGGCGGGCGGCAGTGAGGCAAATCTTTCTTTCCAGGTAAAGCCGCTTACCGGAGGGCCGACATTCTTGAAAACGACTGCAATGCTGATGATCAAAATGGCATAGACGATGGCCGAGAAAGCACCCGGGATAAAGCCGGCGAGCAACAGCTTGCCGACGTCCTGTTCCACGATGATTGCGTAGATGACGAGGATGGCGGAGGGCGGAATGAGGGATGCGAGCGTGCCACCTGCGGCCACAACGCCGGCCGCGAATTGCTTGTTATAGCCGATCTTCAGCATCTCCGGGATGGCAATGCGGGCGAAGACCGCCGCTGTCGCCACCGACGCGCCCGACACGGCGGCAAAACCGGCTGTGGCAAAGACGGTAGAGACGGCCAGACCGCCCGGCACCCAGGCGACCCACCGCTTGGCCGCCTCGAAAAGCGCCGTCGTCAGCTTGGCGTAATAGGCGAGGTAGCCGATCATGATGAAGACCGGGATCAGGCTGAGTACCTGGGCCGAGACCTTGGAATGGGGTGTCAGGCCAGCGATCTTGACAGAGATTTCCAGCGACTTGCCGAAACGTGCGGGGTCATAATCAAATCCGTTCCAGCGCAGCCAGACCAGCCCGACAAAGCCCGCAAGGCCTGCAGCAAAGGCCACGCGCATCCCCAGGACGACCATGAGCAGGAGACCTGCTGAGGTCCAGATACCGATTTCAATGGGTTCCATCAGTCGGCCCCCTCAAGCGCGTCCGCTTCCAGACGGGCCTGTTCGGCGATGGAGAGGTTCAGCGGCACAGCAACGGGGTTCTCCAGCCCCAGGATCAAGGCACGCCCATACCCCCAGGCCTGCAACAGCAGGCGAAGGACCAGTACTCCGAAGGCAATGGGCACCACCAGTTTGCTGGGCCAGATCGGTATCCCGACATCGATGGAGCTGTCACGGCTGCAAAGCGGACGGGCGCAGTCAAAGGAACGGTCAAAATGTTCCCAGGCGCCCCAGGTCAGGGCCACGATCAGCACAAGGATTAAAAGGATCGAGATCAGTTCAAAAAGCCAAAGCAAGCGGCCCTTGAGGTTACCCACCAGCATGTCCATCCGGATGTGCGTCCCGTCCCGCTGGACGTAGGAGACCCCCATGATGGCGATGATCGGCATGGCCGCTTCGATGTAATCGACATAGCCCATCATGGGCGAGGCGAAGAATTTGCGCCCCGTCACCGAGTAGGCGGCAAGGAACATGAGCGAGAAAATGGCGAGCCCCGACAGAAGGGCGCAGAACCGCTCAATCGGCAGCAACATCCGGTCCAGCTTGCTCAATAGGCTGGAATCCTCCAGCACGGCGGCCGATCCTGCCATTCCCTTATCCCCCTGATGAGCCTTTCGGCGGTCCCGGGTTTATCCCGGTGGTTCATTTCGGATCGAAGGCCCCGGTGTTTGCCGGGGCCTTCTTTTTCAGTCAGCGATCAGCTTCCGCCCATCTTCGCCTCTTCGAGCGTCTTGACCACAAGGTCATAGAGCTCCTGACCGGGCAGGCCCTGGGCCTCCATGTCGGCGATCCACTTGTCGCGGATCGGCACGGCGGCCTTGGCGCGGAATTCCTCGATCACCTCGGGCGCAAGCACAACCTTCTGCACGCCCTTCTCCTCCAGCACCGAATCCCAGCGCTTGAGCAGATCGGCGTAGTTGGCCAGGTAATGATCGAGCGCCTCCTCGATGGAGCTGTCGAGCGCTTCGCGATGCTCATCGGAGAGGCTCTCGTAGGCGTCGATGTTCACTACTACAGGGCAGTTGACGGTGCCTGGGTTGAGGTTCGCGGTCCACCAGTCGGCCTGGTTGATCGTACCGAAAGAAAGGTGCGCGTGCTGGGCGAAGGCCACGGTATCCACAACGCCCGATTCCATCGCCTGATAGGCTTCGGTCGCGGTCACGGAGGTGGGCACGGCGCCCACGGCCTCGAATGCCTGACCCAGACCGCCCGTGGCACGGACCCGCATGCCTTCGAATTCGGCCAGCTCATCGCGCGGCTCGCCGGTGCCGACGAGGTTGTATTGCGGCATGGGTGAGGTCATCAGCAGTTTGGCGTTCCACTGGGCCATCTCTTCGGCTGCGGCCGGGTGGCTGTAGACAGCCTTGGATACGGCGCGCTCCTGCTCCAGGTTCTCAACGCCGAGGAAGGGCAGCTCCAGCACGGTCACAACCCGGTTCTTATCGCGGTGGTAGCCCGCGCAGAACTGCGCCATCTCGAAAGCGCCGATGGAGATACCATCGAGGTTCTCACGGTTCTTGGACAGGCCGCCGTAGCTGACGTTCATGGTGAAATCGCCACCCGTCTTTTCGGACACAAGCTCGGCCAGCTTTTCGATATGCTCGGTGAAGGCGCGGCGCTTGCCCCAAACAGAGACATTCCACTCGGTTGCGGCGGCTTCGGTCACAAAAGCGAAGCTGATGGCGCAGACGGCTGCACCGCTCAGGTATTTGGTCATAAGTGTTCTCCCGTTTCTGCGCGCCCTCCTCGGCACGCTTGGAGCGTAAGCTAACGCGGGGGCAGCGGAGTTCCAACCCCTTGACGACAACTGCCGTTTCAATCCGGAATGATGGCGATGTTGCCCACGTGGGCCTTTTCGGTGAAGGCCCGCTGGGCCGCCTGCAGATCGCGCAGGGGGTAGGTTGCCGCAAGGAGCGGGCGCACCTCTCCCCGTTCGATATAGCCCACAAGATCGGTAAAGATGTGCGGCGGCACCACGGTTGAGCCGTGGAGCGTCAGATCGTTGAGGTAAAGTGTGCGCAGGTCAAGCGACACGATGGGCCCGGCGATGGCGCCCGAACAGGCATAACGCCCGCCGCGCACAAGCACCTCCAGCAGGCTGGGCCAACTGTCGCCGCCGACGATGTCACAGACAACATCGACCGATGGCTGCCCCGTGGCAGACTTGAGCGCCCCGGCCAGGTCCGCCGGGGTCCGTTCCAGCATCGCATCGGTTCCAAGTTCACGTAATTGTTCGTGCTTGGCGGGGCTGGACATGGCGATGACCGTGGCGCCCCGCCGTTTCGCGAGCTGGATCAGCGCCGATCCGACTCCGCCCGAGGCCCCGGTGATCAGCACACGGTCCCCCGCGCCCACCCCGGCCCGCGAGAGCATCCCCTCGGCCGTCGTGTAAGAACAGGAGAAAGTCGCCAGTTCAGCGTCCGAAAGGGGCGAGTTGACGGCCCCGACGTTGCGCCGGTCGGCTGTCGCATATTGGGCAAATCCGCCGTCCCTTTCCGAGCCGTAGTAACCGGTCCGGTCCCGGTTCATCGGATCGTCCCAGTCGCGCATCCAGTTATCGGTCATGACGCGCTTGCCCAGCAGGGCCTGCTCAGCGTTTGCACCAACCGCGACGACCTCCCCCACCACGTCGGCCCCCTGAATGCGCGGAAACCGGATCGGTGCGCCGCCCCATGACGGGTCGGTATCACCCGACTTTTCGCTCGCGTTGCTTTCCGTCGCACCCGTCACCGTCTTGGAATACCAGCCGACCCGCGTGTTGATATCCGTGTTGTTCATGCCGCAGGCGCCCACCTTGATCAGGACATCGTCGGGGCCGACCTCGGGCAGGGGCCAGTCTTCGTGGTACCTCAAGGCATCCATACCCCCATGTTCGTGCAGGACGAAGGCGTGCATCGTCTTGGGCAACTCAGGCATCGGGAGGCTCCTGTGTGGTTCGAGCTTGTTGCCTTCATTCATGCTTTACGGCGCGCAATGTGCAACCCCGAAGTGTGTCTGCTTGAGGCCGCAGGTGGGTGCGCCGATCTGATGCGACAGCAACAGGGGGTTCCAGTGTCCTGCCTTTTCCGATCACCGATTTGCGGAATTTACAAAATTCATTGCGCGCGGGGAAAATCCTTTACAAGGAAACCCTGTCTTCCCGGTTGCTTATTTCAATTACTTCACAGCCCGCTATGATCGACCAGGAGGGAGGAACCGTGCCGCGCGGCGCGCAGCGGGGTTCTGCATAAAGATCAAGGGAGGAGACAGCCATGTCGCACATTGTCGAGAGAACCTATCCGCCGTCCGATGAGATGGCCGCCAACGCACACGTGGATGCTGCCCGTTACGAAGAAATGTACGCCGCTTCGATCAATGACCCCGATACCTTCTGGGCGGAGCAGGGCAAGCGTGTCGACTGGATCAAACCCTTTACACAGGTCCAGGACGTCGATTTCACGCTCGGCAATGTAAAGATCAACTGGTACGCCGACGGTGAACTGAACGTCTCGGCCAACTGTATCGACCGCCATCTGGACAGCCGCGGCGATCAAACGGCCATTATCTGGGAACCCGACAACCCAGAGGAAGAGGCCAAGCACATCACCTACCGCGAACTGCATGCCAGCACCTGCAAGATGGCCAACATCCTGCACGATCTGGGCGTGACCAAGGGCGACCGGGTGATCATCTACATGCCCATGATCCCCGAGGCTGCCTATGCCATGCTGGCATGCGCGCGGATCGGTGCGATCCACTCCATCGTCTTTGCGGGCTTCTCTCCGGATGCGCTGGCCGCGCGGGTCAACGGATCCCAGGCCAAGGTCGTGATTACGGCGGACGAGGCGCCGCGCGGCGGGCGCAACACGCCGCTCAAGACCAACGCGGACAAGGCGCTGTCCAATTGCGACGCCTCCGTCAAATGCCTCGTCGTGCGCCGCACCGGCGCGGATGTCCCCTGGGTCGATGGGCGGGATGTCGATTACAACGCAATGGCTGCAAATGCCTCGGACAGCTGCGAGCCTGAGGCGATGGGTGCCGAAGATCCGCTCTTCATTCTTTACACGTCAGGCTCTACAGGGCAGCCGAAGGGCGTGGTGCACACCACCGGCGGTTACCTTGTCTTCGCCGCGATGACCCACGAGATTGTCTTCGACTACCACGATGGTGACATTTACTGGTGCACAGCGGACGTTGGCTGGGTCACCGGACACAGCTACATCGTCTACGGGCCCCTGGCGAACGGGGCAACGACGCTCATGTTCGAAGGGGTGCCCACCTATCCGGACGCCTCCCGCTTCTGGCAGGTCTGCGAAAAGCATAAGGTAAACCAGTTCTACACCGCACCCACCGCCATCCGCGCGTTGATGGGCCAGGGTAATGACTTTGTCACCAAGTGCGATCTGTCGAGCATCAAAGTGCTGGGCACCGTGGGTGAGCCGATCAACCCGGAGGCCTGGAACTGGTACCATGAGATCGTCGGCGGCGGCACCTGTCCCATCGTCGACACATGGTGGCAGACCGAAACCGGCGGTCACCTGCTGACCCCCCTGCCCGGCGCCCACGCGTTGAAACCCGGATCCGCCATGAAGCCCTTCTTCGGGATTGAGCCGGTGATCCTGGAGCCGACGACCGCCGAGGTCATCGCCGAAAACCCCGCCGAAGGCGTGCTTTGCATCGCCAGCAGTTGGCCCGGGCAGATGCGCTCCGTCTGGGGGGACCATGAACGGTTCGAGAAGACCTACTTTGCGGACTACCCCGGCTACTATTTTACCGGAGACGGCTGCCGCCGGGACGAAGATGGTGATTACTGGATCACCGGGCGCGTCGACGATGTGATCAACGTCTCCGGGCACCGGATGGGCACTGCCGAAGTCGAAAGCGCATTGGTCGCCCATCCCAAGGTCGCCGAGGCGGCGGTGGTGGGTTACCCGCACGAGATCAAGGGCCAGGGCATCTACTGTTACGTGACCCTCATGGGCGGCGAGGAGCCCTCCGAAGAGCTGCGCAAGGAACTGCGCACCTGGGTCCGGGGCGAGATCGGTCCCATCGCATCGCCGGACCTCATCCAGTGGGCACCGGGGCTGCCCAAGACCCGATCGGGCAAGATCATGCGCCGCATCCTGCGCAAGATTGCCGAGAATGACTACGGCACCCTGGGCGATACCTCGACCCTTGCCGAACCGGCAGTGGTCGACGATCTGATCGAAAACCGGATGAACCGGGCCTGATACAACGCGCGCGCCCCGGCCATCGCGCCGGGGTCGCCTTTCGCCGTCAGATCGCCGCGCCAGCGGCATGATCCGGGCAAATTATCCTGCGATCCTTTGAATAAGGGGCCGGTGCGCCCTATGTGCCTTGGTACCGCCTAAGGGGCGGTCATTGGCCTGCGCTGAGGAGCAGTAAATGGGTATCGCTGGACAAATTCCGAGGGCCGTGTCACCGCATGGCGCCATGAAGGATGAGATGATCCACTTTGAACCGCGCGCGGGGGAAGGCGCGATGCTGCGCCGTGCTTTCGGTCAGTTCGGTACGGGTGTGACCATCGTCACCGCGATGACCGACCGGGGCCCGCTCGGCATGACCGCGAACTCCTTCTCCTCCGTTTCCCTGGCACCACCGCTTGTGCTCTGGTCCGCCGCGAAGCGGTCCAAGCGGCACGATGCCTTCGCCAAGGCGCAGCATTACTGCATCCACGTGTTGGGGTCGGACCAGGTGGCGCTTGCCAATCACTTCGCGACTGAAGGGGAGGCCTTCGAAAGCTTTGACTGGGTAAAAGGACCGGACGGCGCGCCAACCTTGCCCGGCTGCCTGGCCGCTTTTCAATGCAATACCTACGCGGTACATCCTGCCGGGGATCATTCCCTGATCGTGGGGGAGATTACCCACGCCGCCGTCACGGACCGCACGCTCTCCGGGCTGATCTTTCACAAAGGCACCTTCGGTGCCTTCGTGGCTGAGGGCTAGGCCCGCTCAGTAATCCCGCTCAAAAAAAATCCCGATGCCGCTGTCGCCGTCGGAGCCAAGGGTCGCCTTGCCCTTTATGCTGGGCGTGATGTCGAGATTGAGAGAAACCTCGCCGGTCCCGTCCGAGGCGGCGGTCACATCGGAATAGATGTTATCCGTCAGGTACTTGCCGACCCGAAGCGCCGTTGCCCCTTCGTCGGTGGTGGTGACGTCCAGATCGTCAAGGCCGAACCCCTGGCGCAGGTTCGAGATGACTCCGGTGCCGCCCCGCCCGACGAGGGTTGCGACCGCATTGGCCAGCTGCAGGGCCTGAAAAGCTGAGATTTCCGAGACATTTCGGCCAAACAGCAGTTGTGCCAGCACCTCGTCCTGTGGGGCCTCCGGCGTGGATTCGAAACTGACCGTCGGCTGGTCGGCCGGGCCTTCGACGACCACGCGCACCTCTCCCGAGGCGGTCGAGGTGGCAGAGACAAAGCGGATGTAGGGCAGCAGATCCCCCTGGAACTGGATCGACCCTTCGACCAGATCGAAACGCTTGCCCAGTATGTCGAGCCGACCGCGCAGCAGGCTGAAACGGCCCGCCGATATAACCCGGTTGGTCGATCCGGTCAGTGTCAGCCTGCCGCCCAGTTCTGCATCCAGACCCCTTCCGCGCACGAAGATGCGGCCCGGTGCATTGACCCGCAGGTTCAGCCCGAACCCCGGCCCGCCCGCATCCGCAGCAGGATCGGCCCCCGCGCCGTTGCCGTTGAATCCGGCCTTCGCCCTTGTGCGGATAACGTCCGCGGGCGGCCTGATGTGGTTGATCGGCGGGATGTCCCCGATGGTGGTCAGGCCGGTGGAGGGGACGCTGACCTCTGTCTCGCCGATATCCACCTGCCCGCTGATCTGTGCGCCGCCGGTCAGAGGGCCCGCAAGGCGCAGATCGCCGCTGACGGAGGTGCGGTAGAGGCGGGGATCAATCAGGACCAGACTGCGCAGGGCGATGGAGATATCGGCGGGCAGTGCGGGGGTCAGAGTCACGGACCCGCCTGCCTGAATGGTCCCGCCATTCGTCGCACGGCCCTGCACGTCAAGGGTGGCACGGTTGCCGCCCAGCGTGACATTGGCCGAAATCCCTTCAAGCGCAAGGCGCAGGTTCGGGGCGGTAAATGTGGCCCCGGATGAACGGATCGTCCCGCTGACCGAGGAGAGCGCGGCCGGGCCGTTGATCGAAAGGTCGAAAGTGGCCTGGCCTTGCAGATCACGCGGCGCAAGGAAGGGGCGTGACAGGCCCAGGGGGGCCGAACCGCGCAGATCCAGGTTCAGCGTGCCATCGGCGTTTACCAATCCATCGACCTGCGCCTGGGTGCCCGATGGCCCTGACGCGGAGGTGTCAATGCGCCAGGCGCTCCCCTCTTTCGCGGCCCGTCCGGTGACCTCAAGCGGGCCGTTCACCCTGTCGACAAGGGCACCGATGTTGGGCATGGCAAGCGTGAAATCAATGGCGGCATCGGGACCGGTGACAATTCCGCGCGCCGAAGCACGGGTGGCGTACGGGCCGGTCGCATTCGTATCCACCGCGATGCCCGCCGGGGTCTGGTTCACAACCCCTGTCGCAGCGAGCGTACCGGACATGCCCGGAACCAGCGGGCTTACGTCCGGCAGTGAGATATCAAAAGTCAGCCGCATGTCGGGGCCCGTGGCCAGTCCCTCAACCAGCGCCCGCGCGCCATAGGGACCACTGGCCGTTGTATCAATGAAAAAGCCATTGTCGGTTTGCCGGAGCCAGCCGGTCGCCTCCAGCGGTCCGCGCACCTGAGGCACCAAAGGTTGCAGGTCCGGTACGGTCACGTCGAAATTCAGGTCCAGCGCCGGGGTCAGCAGGCCCTGTAGTGCCGCACGGGCGTCGTAGGGGCCTGACGCCGTCGTCTCGACCCGCCAGCCATCGGCGCTCTGGCGCAGATTTCCGCTTGCCTTGACAGCCCCTTCGATGCCTTCGGCAAAGCGCGACATCTCGGGCACGTCCGCCGTGAAATCGAGGGACGCTTCCGGCCCCGTCGCCAGTCCCTCAGCCGTCAGCCGGGCACCGTAGGGGCCGTCGGTTTCAACATCAATGGACCAACCCCGGGGGTCCTGGGTGGCGACGGCATCGACGGTGATCGGCCCATCGTACTGCTGCACCACAACCGAAAGGTCCCTGAGACGGGCCTGGGCCACGACGCGGCTGTCCTCGGTCCTGAGCTGCGCCTCTCCGGTCAGGTCGACGGCCGAATTCTGAAGCACCAGATTGTTGACGAACGTGCCTGTCTCATCACGTTTTGCCGCAAGGCTCAGCTCCGTCTGTCCGGCCAGAACCGCATCGGCCTGCGGGATGCCGACGCGCAGATCATTGGTCTGACCGCGGGCTGTCACATCAAACTCACCGCTCAGGGGCACCACGGTGCCGCTCAGCGCGAGGCTGGAGCGCCCGTCGACCTCCCGTCCGGCAAGGGCGGAAAAGCGGCTGAGATCCTGCGCATCAACTGCCAGATCCAGCTCTGTGCTGAAGCCGCTTTCCAGGCTGCCGATCACCATGTCGCCGGTCAGCCCATAATCCAGGCCTTCGAAGGACAGATCCGAAATCTCAATGGGTTCCCCTTCCACGTAAGATATCCGGGTTCCGCCGCGCAGACGCTTCCCCAAGGCCTCGGCCAAGGCCGGGTCAGTGAGGGCGAGGCCGTTCGCATCAAAGGTCAGGTCGCCCGCGAACTGCCCTTGGGTGCCCGGCGTACCGGCCAGCGTGCCATCAAGCGTCAGGACCGCCCGTTCAACTTCCGCCGCTGCGGTGGAGAGAGCCGCTATGTCGAAGGCGGCCTGCAGGGCGTTGTCGGCGTTGGCATCGTAGTCAACGCTCAGATCAACCCGCGCCACACGCGTGCCTTCGCCCCCCAAGGGCAGCAGGATCGTGGTGCCGTCGGGGTTTGCGATCACGCCCGAGATGTCGATGAAAGTCGGCCAGAGATCAGCGTTCAGCGTCACCTGCCCCGCAAGCTCGGCCGCCTGCGCGTTGAGCGCGAATGAGCTTACCTCCAATGCGCCGTTGCCTTCCTGCAGCGCATCGAGCGTGAGACGCAGGTCTTCGCCGAAGAACTCGCGGTATCGCGGTGCCAGAAGTGCCGTGATGTCACCGCCGATGTCCGCCCTGATCCGGCGGTCGGGCGTGTCAGAGGCGCGCCGGGGCGCTTGCGTGCCCAGAATGACCTGACCGGTCAGGCGTTCCTGCCCATCGGTGGCGATGCGGATGTCAGAGGTGAAATCATCCACCGGGCCGGAGCCTTCTACGGAAAGCTCAACGGGCGGCTGGTCGGGCAGATTGATCAGCTTGGCCACGATCCCCTCGGCCCCTTCATCCAGCCGAACAAGCAGATCAAGCAGATTGTCGGAGCGTTCCAGGTTCGCCCTGATCGCGAATTCACCGCGCTTGGCGTCGGTGCGCTGAGCGGTCAGGTCGATGTCCAACACATCCTCCGAATAGATGGCGGAGGCAGCGAGCCGCAGCTGCGCCGCTTCCCCCAGCAGGGGCGCGCCGAGGTTGATCTCGCCCACCCCGAATTCGGCGATCTGTATGGACACCGGCAGGTCCGGCAGGCTGAAGGGTTTGGCCTCCGCGTCGGGCATGGTGTCTTCCGACACAGGCAGGCGCGGCAGGTCCAGGCGCGCGGCGGTCAGCTTTTCCACCTCCAGCCGTCCGCGCAGCAGGGCAGAGCGGTTCCAGACCAGTTCAACCTCTTCAATGGTCAGCCAGATGCCGTCAGCGTCGGATATCGTCAGGCGGTCGAAGGAGGCAGAAGACGAGAGCAGTCCTTCAAACCCCTCAATGCTGACCTCCCTGCCCGCGCCGCTGAGCGCATCCTGAATGGTACGGGTCAAAAACCCCTTGTCTTCCTCCTGTGCCCGCGTGGGTGTCAAAGAAGCGGCCCAGACGGTGAGGGCAAAGAGAAATGAAGCCAGAAACCGCATCAGAAGGCCTGCCCTATGCCGATATAGACCTGAAAATTCTCGCCCGTGTCAGGCCCTGATGTCGGCACCGCCACGTCGAGTCTCACAGGCCCGATCCCGGTGGCGTAGCGCAGACCAACGCCCGCACCGGAATGCCATTCCCCGGAGCCATCGTAGAACTCTTCGGATCCGATGTAGCCTGCATCCGCAAATCCAACCAGGCCGATGGTCCTTGTGACCTTGAAGCGCGCCTCCGCCGTGAGGCCCACGAAGCTGCGCCCGCCCACGACGTTGCCGCCACCCAGATCGACGCCCAGCGCCTGATAAGGCTGCCCGCGCACCGAGCCACCGCCGCCTGAGTAGAAGAGATAATCCGCCGGTGCCTGAGACAGGTCAGGCCCGTAGACCGATCCGATCTGTCCTCGGAAGGCCAGCGTCACCGGGCGTGTCGTCCCGAATGTACGGTAGTACCGCGCATCCAGGTAGGTCCGCAGGCCATTGTTCGCGCCGTCGAGCGCGACGAATGGCGTCAGATCCGCGTTGATGAAATAGCCCGCCTTCGCATCCAGTTTGTTATCACGATAATCGAACTCGGCCCCCAGCGGCAGGGTCAGCAAGGTATAGCGCTGTTCGCCGAAGGCATCGCGCGTCTCTGCCGTGCGCAGACCGATGCCAAGGCGGTATGTCCGATTGTCATTGGCGTAGCGTTTGATGCCCGCCTCCACGTTCAGCTGGCGGGAGAAGAAGTTCACCTCGTCCAACTGCTCGATCGTCGCGAAGGTATAGAAATCGGTATCGGCGTTGAAGGTTGCGGGCCGCTCGAAGCGCGCACCGATCTTGTAGTCCTCGCCGCCCGAATTGCCGCCAATGCCTTTGATCTCAGCCTCCAGCCGCAGCCTTTCGGCTCCGCCCAGCAGATTGCGGTGCAGCCAGAAGGTGCTGACAGTCAGCCCTTCGAGCGAGCTCAGCTCGGCCCCGAAACCAAGGCGGCGGGGCTTGGCCTCTGTCACCTGGGCGGTGATGGGCAGGCGGTCGCCCTCCACAATCCTGTCATTCTCAATCAGGGCCACGGCGCTGAAGGCCCCTGCCCGCCGCAGACGGGTCTGCGCCCGACGCAACTCATCCGGGGAAAAGGTTCTGTCCGTGGGCAATCCCGCGATTTCGACGATCCGCTCCGTTCGGACATCGCGGTTGCCTTTGACGCGAAGGTTGCCAAAGCGCAGCTTCGGCCCTGGCGCCAGTCGCAGATCGGCCGAAATGGTCCTGTCGGGGTGGCGCGCTATGAGGTCCTGGCTGACCAGTTCCGCCTTGGCGTGGCCCAGCGCGCGCCAACCCTCCACGCCGCTTTCGACCGTCCCGCGCAGAACGCTCAGACTTGCCGTCTCGCCAACCACGAAGCCATCGGGCAACTCAGTGCCCGGTGCGAGGGGCGCGATACTGGCGGCCCCGAAACGGAACTTCGGACCCGGATCCACGGTGATGACCGCGCGGTCGATTTGGCGGGGTGGCTGGACGGGCGGAATATTGGCGGCATCGATCCCGTCAAGCGTGATCTTGATCGTGGGGCCAAAGTAGCCTGCATCGTAAAGGACGGCGAGCAGGCGGCGATAGTCGGCCTGTGCCGCCGCGACCAGTTCGGAGGTGGAGGCCCGTGCCTCTTCCGCCGTCTGCTCCGCCAGCAGGGAGCCACCGCGCAGGGTGTCGTAGAGATCGCTGTCTTCGGGCACGCCGCGCAGGGTGAGTTCGGTCGCCTTGGCGGTGACGGGAATGATCAGCAACAGGCAGACGAAAGCGCGGCACAGCACTGCCCCGACCCTCACATTCCCAAATACACGTGGCACCAATTGCTCCTCACTCACACTTGGCAGACGCGGTTTGTCACGTCGCCTGGCCCGCTTCTTGCGCCGGGACTTAGCCCGGTCTACCGGGTTTTCCCCTGCAAGGGCAATATTGGTGCCGTACGGGCAAGGAAAAGTGATCAGGAAAGGGCGGATATCACACAAGATTGAGGGGAATTGCCCAGACCAGCACGCAATATGTGGCGGTTATCCGCGCACTGCATTGGGAGGGGGGAGGGCGAACCTGTAGCCGGGCCTCTCATCCTTCATTCACAAAAAGATCGACCAGCGCCTCGCGGAAGGAACCGCTGCCGAATCTCCGCGGAGGGAGGTTTTTCCGTGACAAGATAAGTTGGTGCGGGTGAAGGGACTCGAACCCCCACGCCAAAGGCGCCAGAACCTAAATCTGGTGCGTCTACCAATTCCGCCACACCCGCACGCCGCCGCTGGCGACAGAAGGCCTCCTAGCAAACCCCGCAGCCTTAGGCGAGCCCAAAAAAGGACAAGACATTAACAGCATGTTGTCATATCGTGACGATACCTGAGGCAGGCAACGACAGAAAGAAACGCCCATGAAACCGAATACGGTCGGGCGCGCAGACGGCGGAGATCGTCAGGCGGGCCAATTCGCGCCATATGCAACGCTCGATACCGGGCTGGTGAAGGGTGCCGTTCTTCTGACACTCGATGGCGAAATCCCGGTCGAATTCCTTTCAGTGGGTGACAGGCTGATCACCCGCGATGTCGGCATGTCCAAGATCCAGCATATTCAGCGGACCACCCGCAAGGTGCACCAGATTGCGCTGGCGGCTGGTTCTCTTGGCCATACACGGCCCGAACGGGACGCGGTCCTGGCGGGTGAACAGATGGTGCTGGTCCGCGATTGGCGGGCAAGGGCGCTCTTCAATTCCGAAGTGGCCCTGGTGGCCGCGCGGGCGCTGGTTGACGGTGAGTACATTACCGATCTGGGCCAGCAGGATACGACGCTTTACCAGATCTTTTGCGATGGGCCCCACATCCTTTACAGTGACGGACTGGAATTGAGCACAGCGGACGGGGCCCGCGCCCGCGGCGCTGTGCTGCGCGCAGCCTAGCAGCCAAGCACTTTCAGAACCGTCGGCAACTGCTCCGGCAGATCTTCAGCAATAAGGCCGGGACCGAAACTGCGTGCCGCTTCCGCGTGCAGCCACGCCGCCACTTCAGCCATGACAAAGAGCTCGCTGCTCAGATGCGGTGCCGCCAGCCCCGCGATCAATCCTGCCAGCACGTCCCCTGCCCCGGCGGTGGCAAGCCAAGGCACCTCGCGACCGTAGGCCGCCGCGTGGACGGAGGCCCCGCCGTCGGGCTGTGCGATAACCGTATCTGGCCCCTTCAGCAGGATCACGCAACCCGCCCGTGCGGCGGCCTGACGGGTCGCGTCGATTTTTGAAAGATCACGGCGGGCCGGCCCGCTGAGGTCGGGAAAGAGCCGGGCAAATTCACCCTCATGCGGGGTCAGGATCGTGCGGTCGTGCGTGTGCTTGAAAAGCGTCTCGGGGTCCTCCTGGAAGCTGGTCAGCGCATCTGCGTCCAGCACCACGACCGGATTGCGGCTGGCCGATCCTTCGGCGCGCCGATCCAGCACCTCAGTCACCCGCTCCCGCGTCCGGTCCGACACGCCCATGCCGGGGCCAAGGCAGAAACCGCTCACCCGGTCATCGACGACCTCGCTCAACTGCTGGTCCTTGGCGAGGGACCGCAGCATGACGGCGTCGAGGTGGCACGCATTTTCGATCAGAGCGGCAGGCGGACAAAGCACCGTGACCAACCCGGCGCCGGCGCGAAGGGCTG
>JABDKA010000036.1 GCA_013002405.1 Sulfitobacter sp.
CAAAACAAGGTATCCCTGAGAGCCGAGATAGACCATCTCGTCGATAGGCCAGAGATGTACGCACAGCAATGTGTTCAGTTGACTGGTACTAATTGCTCGATAGGCTTGATTTGATCCAGTAGAAGCAAGATTTTCTACATCATTTCAAAAGCATACACAGCACTAGCTGTACTGACTTGGACCCCTTGGAAACTTTATTTGGTTTGGTGATCATAGCGCGAGCAAAACACCCAGCCCCATCCCGAACCTGGCCGTTAAGTGCCGTAGCGCCGATGGTACTGCGTCTTAAGACGTGGGAGAGTAGGTCATCGCCAAACCTAATAAGGTTTCCAAGGGCTTGTATCTTTCTTTCGATGATCACATATACGACTTAGTGGCGCGGGATGGAGCAGCCCGGTAGCTCGTCAGGCTCATAACCTGAAGGTCGTAGGTTCAAATCCTACTCCCGCAACCAAGTCAGCCGCCCTTTCGGGGCGGTTTTTTTTTGTTTCTATGGCGGATTTTCAAACCGTCAGGCGTTTATGGGACGTTCCTGACCGTCCGTTTGCGCCTGTGCTGGTCGGCTATGCAGACACGCTCGATCCCAAGAAGTCGCATCCACTCAAACCTCTGTTCAAGATAGATCCTGTTGCTTCCAGGGCGCTCTACGGCGCTGACGCTCGGGTGTGGTTCGTCTGAGATTGGCACGACTTCTGTGATCCGTGCGCCCTCGGGCTTGGTGGCAATACAGAATGCCGCAATAGCGTCTTGGCCGTTGTTTGGAGATGGTTATTGGGACGCATGGGCGCACGATCGTTTCACGACGCAAGAGGACGAATATTTCGCGTCCGACCCGCTACACGTCCATGGGGAGAGCCAAATCATCAAAGGAGCCGCTCTTGTCAGGGGATCGGAATGGCTGGGCTGCTCGGGGGACCCGTCTGCGCCTTTGTCCTAAATACAGAAACCCCGTCGAAATACGGCGGGCCAAGCAGGTAACAATCAGTTGCCGGTCTTATCTCGCCTCGCAATCCGAGGGGTAAACGAAAATGATCTGGGTAAAGCACGGAAGCTCCACTTCTTGATGCCACAAAAGGCATCAGAAATGCTCTGAGCTCAAACGCTTGTCATGCAACGCGACAAGGGAGAATGTGAAGAGAAGGTTTGGTGGAGCATAGCGGGATCGAACCGCTGACCTCCTGCATGCCATGCAGGCGCTCTCCCAGCTGAGCTAATGCCCCATCGCAGCCCCTTTGGGGGTGCCTTGGATGCGCGGTAGTTAGGCGCTCATGCGGGCGGGATCAAGGGCAAAAATGCATCTCCCGCCCGGCATGTTTAACTGTCGTCGTCTTCGTTCGACACGTCCGCGATATCTTCAAGCGGAACCGTATCATCATCGTCGTCATCGTCGTCCAGCAGATCATCGTCCAGATCCACGTCGACTTCGTCCTCTTCCAGGACATCCTCTTCCTCGGTTTCGACCGCCTTGGCCTTGGCCGTCACCGCGTCCTCGGCATCGGCCGCGATCATACGGGACTTGGAGGCGTCCACTTCCAGCACTTCGCCGGTATAGGGGCTGACGATCGGATCCTTGTTGAGGTCGTAGAAGCGTTTGCCCGATGTTGGGCACAAACGCTTCGTTCCCCATTCTTCCTTGGGCATGAAACACCCTTTCATGAATCAGTTTGCGTATAGATGATTCCGGGCAAGTGCCATATGAGAGGGGGACTGTCAAAGTGTTTAGCCACCGCACCGCCCGATCCGCATGAGCCTTGCTGACCATCTTCTTCCAGGGGATCCCCCGATCCCGCTGACCCTGCGCCGGTCGCCCCGCGCGCGGCGCATTTCCCTGCGCATATCGCAGCTTGACGGGCGGGTGACGCTGACCCTGCCAAAGAGCCTTCCGCTGGCCGAGGCGCTCGACTTCGCGCGGGATAAGGAGACCTGGATTCGCAAGCACCTCGACGCGCGGGGAGAGGACGTCACGGTCACCCACGGCAGCATGATCCCGTTGGGGGGGAAGCTCTTGCCCGTGGTCGAAGGAAAGGGACGTGGCGTGCAGCTTGGGCCCGAGACCATCGCCGTCCCAGGCCCGCCAGAGCGCGTCTCGCGGCGCCTGGTGGCATACCTGCGGGAAGTGGCTCGTGACCGCCTGGCAGGCGCCTGTGACGACTATGCGGCGCGGCTGGGCCATCCCTACAGCAGGATCACCATGCGCGATACCCGGTCGCGCTGGGGCTCCTGCACCAGTGACGGCGCACTGATGTTTTCCTGGCGGCTGATCATGACACCGCCAGAGGTGCTGGATTACGTCGCCGCCCATGAGGTGGCCCATCTGGCCCACATGAACCATTCGGCCCATTTCTGGGATGAGGTCACCCGCCTTTACGGGGATTACAAAGGCCCACGCGCCTGGCTGCGCGAAAATGGGCAGGACCTGCACCGCTACAAGTTCTGACACAGCGGGCAAGAAGGTGATTGACCCTGAAAGCAGCTGTGATCACAAAAGGGCATGAATTATCCGCCCCGCCCCGTTGAGGCCACGCCGCTGGCCCATGACCGTGTCTATCGGCACCTGCGCAGCCGGATCATGCACGGTGATTTGCCGCCCGGCCAGTCCCTGACCCTGCGCGGCATCGGGCGAGAGTACGAAGTCTCCATGACCCCCGCGCGCGAGGCGGTCCGGCGGCTGGTGGCGGAGGGGGCCCTGACCATGTCATCTTCCGGCAGGATCACCACTCCGGAGTTGAGCAATGAGCGGATTGAGGAACTCGCCGCGCTCCGGGCCCTGATTGAAGTGGAATTGGCCAGCCGCGCGCTGCCCCGCGCTCACATGGCTCTGATTGACCGCTTGCAGGCGATCAATGGCACCATCGCGGAGGCCGTGACTCACCGCGACGCGGTCCGCTACATTCGGACCAATCTTGAATTTCACCGTACGCTCTACCTCAGGGCGCAGGCCCCGGCGATGCTGGCCATGGCTGAAACGGTCTGGTTGCAGATGGGGCCCACCATGCGCGCGCTCTACGGCAGGCTGCGCCGGACGGAGCCGCCACAGTTTCACCGTCTTATCATCGCGGCCCTGAAGGCCGGGGATGAACCCGGCCTCAGGCTGGCGGTACGCTCCGACGTGACGCAAGGCCTGAGGATGCTGGCAAGCTGAGGGAGCTTAGCCTCCGACGCCTTCGGGGCTCTTCCGTACCGGGACGGGGGTCCAATGTTCGCCAGCGGAAACAAGGCAGGAAATGCCGTTGGGCCGCGTGACAAGGATCGTAAAGGTTCCGGTCTCGTCCGAGGTCCAGATCTCCACCATCGACTGGGCGTTTTGCAATCCCGTCGCGGTAAGGCGTTCGGCGTATGTCTCGGTCAGCTTCTCCACCATGGCGTCGCGCAGGGCGCAGCCAGCCGCATGGGCAGGCGGACCGGTTGAGACCATACCGAAGAGCAGACCGGCAGTGAGGATACGCTTGTACATGACAGGCTCCTTTCCAATTTCAGTTGGTTAAGGGGCTTGGCCGCGGGGCGGATCGTCCCCTTACCCCATAAGATCGGGGGTCAGGGCGCGCTTTTCAAATCACGGATCCTCACGGGGCAGGGTACAGGGTCCGACTTCTGCGCCAACTCCTTGACGCCAAGGGCCTTTCTGCCCAGGATGCAGCCGATGATAACGAACATCACATTTTCGTATTATCGCCGCGCAATCTGACAGCGGCCCCCTTTTCACATTCCGAACCGTCTCACGAAAGGCCGCCCGACGCGGTCATTCCTGCGTTTGGCGGAAGAAATCATCACAAAAACCAACGTTCGGCGCGCCCGCGCCGAGGAGCTTCCTGAGGTGTTCACCATGGTGCGGGCTCTTGCCGCCCATCACGGGGATCTGGCAACAGTGCAATTGGAAGATCTGCATCGTGACACGATGGGCGATGCGCCCTGGGCGACGCTGCTCGTCGCGGTGCAGGTGCAGGAACCGGTCGGCTACGCCCTTCTGTGCCCGTTGATACAGCTGCAATACGGCGCGCGGGGCATGGATATGCACCATCTCTTCGTGCGGCCGGATCAACGTGGCAAAGGACTGTCGCACGCCCTGATCGATGCCAGCCTCAATGCCGCCCGTGCAGCGCATTGCAGATACCTGACGGTCGGGACACAGGGCGACAATCGGGTCGCCCAACGGGTCTATCTGCGCGCCGGGTTTGACCCGCTGCCCCCGCCGGGTCCACGCTTTCGCATCAAATTGTGATCCGGTGAAGGCCTTTCAGGCCGCCAGCCCCTTGGTCCCCATGTTCAGGTATTTGCGGCGGCGATCTTCGATCAGCGCCTTGGGGTTCTTGCCCTGCAACTCATCCAGCATCTCGGCTATGGTGCGGCCCACGGCATTGATGGTGCTCTCCGCGTCCCTGTGCGCGCCGCCCTTGGGCTCGGAAATGATGCGGTCGATTACGCCCAGTTTGCGCAAGTCGTCTGCGGTCAGGCGCATGGCTTCCGCCGCCTCACGCATCTTTTCGGAATCCTTCCAAAGGATCGATGCGCAGCCCTCGGGCGTGATCACCGAATAGACCGAATGCTCCAGCATCGCCACACGGTTGGCAGACGCAAAGGCGACCGCGCCGCCGGAGCCGCCTTCGCCGATGATGACGGAGACCAGGGGCACACCGATCTGCAAACAGGACTCGGTTGAGCGGGCGATGGCCTCCGACTGTCCGCGCTCCTCGGCCCCCTTGCCGGGATAGGCACCGGGGGTGTCGACCAGGGTGATGACCGGCAGGCCGAAACGCCCCGCAAGCTGCATCAGGCGCACGGCCTTGCGATAGCCCTCGGGCCGGGCCATGCCGAAGTTTCGCTCGATCCGGCTCTTGGTGTCATTACCCTTTTCATGGCCGATTACCATCACCGGTTTGTCCCCGAACCGCGCCAGCCCCCCCATTACGGCCAGGTCGTCGGCGAAATTCCGGTCCCCTGCGAGGGGCGTGTATTCTGTGAAAAGGGCGTCGATGTAGTCCTTGCAATGGGGCCGCTCGGGGTGCCTTGCAACCTGGCATTTCCGCCAAGGCGTGAGGGACTTATAAAGGTCCTCAAGCATCTTGACGGCCTTTTCGTCAAGCGCCTTTGCCTCTGCTGTGACGTCCATATCCTCGTTGGATCGCGCTAGGGCGCGCAGTTCCTCGGCCTTGCCTTCGATCTCGGCCAGGGGTTTCTCGAAATCCAGGTACTGGGTCATGGCGTACTCCAAAAGCGTTGATCGTATATGGCCGCAGACGCAGGGCAATGCAACGACGTCCGCCGATCAGAAACGTTGGCAGCGGTAAGGTGAGATGGATTGCTTGCATGACCTATGCACTTGCAATGCAAATGGAGACTCGCTTTGCAAGAGGGCCGGTCAAGTCGAGCGAAATGCTCCCCATTCACTTTGCCAGGTAAACCCTGCGGGGGCGCCGGGGGTGCGCAGCGCCCGCCCCGGTCGGATCGCGTCAGCGATCCGAAATCATTTCGGACTGGCGCACGATCACTTCGGCCTGCTTGATGGAGGCGATGTCCACGAGGCGACCCTTGTAGACCGTGGCGCCCTCACCCTTTGCCTTGGCCTCTTCCATCGCGGCCAGGATTTCGCGGGCCTCCGCAACGGCCTCATCGGACGGGGTAAAGACCTCGTTGGCGAGGGTCACCTGCTTGGGGTGGATGGCCCACTTGCCCACCATGCCAAGGGTCGCGGAACGACGCGCCTGGGCGCGGAAGCCCTCGTCGTCGGAGAAATCGCCGAAGGGTCCGTCGACTGGCATCACGCCATGAGTGCGGCAGGCGGCGACGATGGCAGTCTGGGCCCAATGCCAGGGATCGGACCAGTGCTTCGCCCCCTCGTGCAGCATGTAATAGTTTTCCTGCGTGCCCCCGATCCCAGTGGTTTGCATCCCCATGGAGGCGGCAAAATCCGCGGCGCCGAGGCTCATCGCCTCCAGGCGGGGGGAGGCGGCGGCAATCTCTTCCACGTGGGCAATACCGGCGGCACTTTCGATAATCACCTCGAAGGCGATGCGCTTCTTGCGGCCCTTGGCAGCCTCGATTGCGGTGACCAGCGCGTCCACGGCGTAGAGGTCACCGGCGCAACCCACCTTGGGGATCATGATCTGGTCCAGACGTTCGCCGCCCTGTTCCAGCAGGTCCACCACGTCGCGGTACCAGTAGGGCGTGTCGAGCCCGTTGATCCGCACCGACAGGGTCTTGTTGCCCCAGTCGATCTCGCCGATCGCCTTGATCACGTTGGCCCGCGCGCTCTCCTTGTCGGAAGGAGCGACCGAATCCTCCAGGTCGATGTTAATCACATCGGCGGCGGAGCCTGCCATTTTCTCGAAAATCGCGGGACGGGATCCGGGGCCGAATAGCTGGCAGCGGTTCGGGCGTGCGGGGGCGGCGGGCTGGATGCGGAATGACATGAAGGGGTGACCTTTCGCGAACTTTTATTGCGGGTTTCTGGTGCCTGCTGGTATTAAATTGCGCGGTCCATCACAAGCGGTCTTTTGCAGGTGCAGCATCGGACCGGATGCAGCTTTTGCAATAATTTTGCGCAAACTGGCCCAATACCCGGACGATCTTGCATCGGAGGGCGCAAACGGAGTCCAATCGGGATGCACTTGCGGGTCCTTTCGCGGATTATGCAGCGAATCTTTGAACAGGGGGCCATGATGATCGAAACACCTTACCTTCTTTTTCTCGGCGATGCGCCGGACCAGCTTTCCGCGAAGGTCGCGCAGGGGATCAAGGACTGGCGTCCAGATAATGCCGTCGGCCAGTACCGCATGCAGGGCTGCAGGGCCGATGTCGGATTGCAGGACATGTCCCTGGCGGAGGCCAAGGCGGCGGGCGCGCGGACGTTGGTCATTGGCGTCGCCAACCGTGGCGGCGTGATCAGCCAGGCCTGGAAGGATGTCCTGATCGAGGCGCTCAAGATGGGCTTCGATCTGGCCTCTGGCCTGCACAACCTGCTGGCAAATGAAGGGGATCTCGTTGCCGCCTCTCAGGTCAGCGGCTCCACTCTGCACGACGTAAGAGTGCCCAACGTCGAATACCCGATCGCCAACGGCAAGAAACGCAGCGGCAAACGGGTCCTGGCCGTGGGGACGGACTGTTCGGTAGGCAAGATGTACACGGCTCTCGCCCTCGACGAGGCGATGCACGAGCGGGGCATCAAAAGCACCTTCCGCGCCACCGGCCAGACCGGGATTCTTATCACCGGCTCCGGTGTACCGCTCGATGCCGTCATCGCGGACTTCATGGCCGGGGCGGTTGAGTATCTGACCCCTGAAAACGACGACGATCACTGGGATATCATCGAAGGGCAGGGCAGCCTTTTCCATGTCAGCTATTCCGGTGTGACGCTGGCCCTGATCCACGGCGGGCAGCCCGATGCCCTGATCCTCTGTCACGAGCCCACCCGGCCCCACATGCGCGGCCTGCCGGAATATCAACTGCCCTCGCTTCAGGCGGTCAGCGATGCAGCCCTCATGCTCGCGCGGGTGGCGAACCCGGACTGCCAGGTGGTGGGGATTTCCGTCAACACCCAGCACATGAGCGAAGCTGAGGCAGAGGCTTATCTTGCCGACCTGGAAAAGGAGATGGGGCTTCCGGCAGTTGATCCTTTCCGTCAGGGCGCGGCAAAGCTGGCCGCGGCGCTGGAGGAGCTTTGAGCCGAAGCGCGCGACCTCAGGGCGCCTCGTAGACTGGAGCGTTGTGTCAGAGTATTTTTGGTGAAAAAGAGGAGCGGGACCGGGCCTTTGCCCGACCGACGCAAGGGGGAGCGTGATGCGCGTAGATGTGACGCAGGATACCTTCAGGCTGGCTCAGGTCTTTACCATCAGCCGGGGGTCCCGGACCGAAGCGAAGGTGCTGACGGCGCGGATCAAGCAGGATGGTGTGACGGGCTGGGGCGAATGCGTGCCCTACGCCCGCTACGGTGAGACGCTGGACAGCGTGACGGCACAGATTGAGGGCCTACCGGGTGATGTAACGCGCGCAGCGCTCTACGATCTTCTGCCCGCCGGCGCGGCGCGAAACGCGGTCGATTGCGCGCTGTGGGATCTGGAGGCAAAGCGGGCGGGCAAGCGGGTCTGGGAACTGGCCGGTCTGGCAACCCCGGGGCCCGAAATCACGGCCTACACCCTGTCCCTGGCCGAACCCGAAGAGATGCGCGCCCAGGCCGCCAAGAACGCCCACCGCCCCCTGCTGAAGATCAAGCTGGGCACACCCGACGACATGCCCCGGCTCGAGGCCGTGCGGGCGGGTGCGCCAGAGGCCACCATCATCGTGGACGCCAACGAGGGCTGGTCGGCCGAGGTCTACGCCGATCTGGCCCCCCATCTGGTGCGGCTTGGCGTGGCCCTCGTCGAGCAACCATTGCCGGCGGGGGAGGATGAGGCTTTGCTCGGGATGGAGAGGCCCGTTTCTGTCTGCGCCGATGAAAGCTGCCATGACCGCGCCAGCCTGCCGGGGCTTAAGGGCAAATACGATGTGGTTAATATCAAGCTCGACAAGACCGGTGGGCTGACCGAGGCACTGGCGCTGCGCGCCGCCGCATTGGCCGAGGGGTATCAGGTCATGGTGGGCTGCATGGTTGGTTCATCCCTTGCCATGGCCCCTGCGACGATTGTGGCGCAGGGGGCCAAAGTGGTCGATCTGGACGGTCCGCTATTGCTGGCCGAGGACCGGGCGCATCCGCTGCTGTTCGATGGGGCGGGCGTACATCCGCCGGATGCGTCGTTATGGGGCTAGGGCCGGGGCGATCAACGCGGCGAAGGCTGCAGGGTCTTTCAGCATCAGATCGTGCCCCGCACCCACTTGCGTGTGGACTGTAACGCCCCCTGCTTCTAGCCGCGCCGGATCGGGCAGGTTCTTGGCGACGCGCTCCTCCGGGTCTTCGAGATTTTTTACGCCAAATACGTAATGGCGCGGCAAGGTCAGGTTCAAGAAATCCGCTTCGAGGTCCGGCCGGATCGCGACCAGGGCCTGCGCCATGCCGTGGAGTGCAACCGGATTAACTTGGCCCCAACTTGCGAGGATGAAGTCATCAACCACGTCGCCCTTCATTGCCCCCTCTTGCAGATTGCCCAACATTTCGGGCAGGCGCTCATCCTGAAATTTCTGGGCCGAGACTGCAGCCATATAGCGTGTGCCCGGACCACCACCGCCAAGAAGGTTTCCTTCGGCCAGTATCAGCCGGTCTACCAGATCGGGACGCCGCAGCGTGAGTTCTGCGGCAATCGCGCCGCCCATTGAGTAGCCGATGACGTGACAGCTTGCGTGTCTCAAGTGGTCCAGCACGGCGGCCACGGTATCTGCGTGATCAGAAATCGAGAGGCCTGAGGCAGGCGTGCTGCGCCCGGCACCAATTGGATCAATCAGAATCGACCGCATTGTCGGCATTGCCGGATCGGTGACGACCCCCAGAAAGTTGCCCAACGCAGGAAAGCCAATGCCCGGAAGCCAGACGGCGACGGGACCGGACCGACCGACCTCTTCCCATCGGATGAACCCTTCGTGTTCCGCCAGATAAAGAGAGGGCATGATCATTCTCCTTGACGCACGCGCCGGAATGGGGGCGCCAGTTTGGATGTGCTCTTGACCCTATCCCCAGAACAGCACAACAAACAATGGCCAAGCGAAGGGAACCTGACATGAGCCGCACCGTCTACGTAAATGGCGATTATCTGCCTGAGAACGAAGCCACCATATCGATCTTTGACCGCGGTTTCCTGATGGCCGACGGGGTTTATGAGGTCACCTCCGTTCTGGACGGGAAGCTGATTGATTTTGAGGGGCACGCAGTGCGGCTGGCGCGTTCGCTCAAGGAACTGGATATGAAGACCCCGATGAGCAAGGAAGACCTGCTTGAGGTGCACCGGGAGTTGGTGCGGATCAACGGGATCGAGGAAGGGCTGGTCTATCTTCAGGTCACGCGCGGATCCGACGGGGACCGCGATTTCGCCTTTCCCGATCCCGAAACAACGGATCCTTCCGTGGTGCTTTTCACCCAGAACAAGCCCGGTCTGGCCGACAGTCCGGCGGCGAAGAAGGGGGCCAAGGTCATCTCCATCGAGGATATCCGCTGGGGCCGCCGCGACATCAAGACCGTGCAGCTGCTTTACCCTTCGATGGGCAAGATGATGGCCAAGAAGGCAGGCTGCGACGATGCCTGGATGGTCGAGGATGGATACGTAACCGAAGGCACTTCGAACAACGCCTACATCGTCAAGGGCAACCGGATCATCACCCGCGCCCTCAGCAACGATATACTGCACGGGATTACCCGTGCCGCAGTTCTGCGTTTCGCGCGGGAGGCACAGATGGAGGTCGAAGAGCGCAACTTCACCATCGACGAGGCCAAGGCGGCGGACGAGGCCTTTACCACCTCCGCCTCAGCCTTCGTCATGCCAGTGGTGGAGATCGACGGCGTGGCGCTGGGCGATGGCAAACCGGGCCGCGTGGCCCCGAGACTGCGTGAGATCTACATCGACGAGATGCGGAAAGCGGCGATCTGACAATAGTGTTTTTATCTGTCACCCATGAAGTGCTTTAGCCTGACAGCGGCATGCCGAGGGTGATCCAGATCGGGCGGTGATCGCTTGCGCGCTCCTCTCGGCGGCCATCCATGCGATCGGTTTCCGCATCAAAAGCCTCGTGCGCGATCCCGCCATCCTGAACCTCATCGGCCATGGCCGGGGAGATCACGAAATGATCCAGCAGCAGGGGACGGTCCCGCACATCGTCGACGAAGTCATCGAAGCGCGCGGTAAAGAGGGCTGCGGGGGCCACGCGCGACAGGAAACCATGGGCAAAGATCAGTTCAGGGTAGAATGTGCTGCCCAGTAGGATGTCGGTGACATTGTGGGTCAGGTAGGACCGTTCAAAGAAATCACGCCCCGGTCCGTCGTTGAAATCCCCGGTGACGATGATGCGGGCGGCGTTGTCATCCTCCAGCACAGCGTCCAGATAGCTGCGCAACCGGAACGCTTCGGCTGAGATGCGGCGGCGCGCCAGCATCGCATCGGCGATGAATTCGGGCCGGGTCGCCGGGTTCTCAAAAAGCTGCTGGCCACGATGCACATATTTAGACTTGGTGTGTAGCACGACGACCCGCACGGGCTGCCCCGCAACCGGATCAGCCGAGATCACCAGCGGCGCGCGGGTGAAATCATAGCTTTCCAGCATCAGGTCGCCGTTCACGTCGGCCAGCCAGACATCCCGCAAACTTTCGGTGAGCGCGTCCGTGGCAAGTCCAAAGCTCTCGCACCGACCGCCCACCTTACGCAGGGCATAGAGCTTTTGGGCACCCCCGTCGGCACCCATGATCACCTCGAACTCTGGCCCGCCTTCGGACACCATATGATCCAGGAAAAGCGCCATTTCTTCGCGCGCGCTGGGACCTTCCTGCAGGGTCAGCAGGTCTGGGTCGAGCGCGCGTATCACCCTTGCCGCCCGTCCGGCGGCCTCCTTTGCGGCAGTGGCATTGAGCGAATGACTGCCCCAGCTTGGCGACGTGTTGCCGCTGAACCAGCGGTTCATCCATTCAATATTCCAGTTGACGATCTTCATGGCGCAAATCCCCCGAATGCAAAAATGGCGGCCTTTAATGCCGCCATCCTAACAGAAATTCACGCGAAAGTTGTGCGAAGAATCAACTGGGGTCGCCCGGACCTGTGTTTCACGCTACTCGGGCTTGCCGACGCCTTCGGCGAAGGCCACCTTGAAGG
>JABDKA010000042.1 GCA_013002405.1 Sulfitobacter sp.
AGCACATCCGCTCCGCGTACGATTACGTCCGTGACGTCGCCGCCGAGAACGTTGGTTCCGTGCGCGAAGGTTACGCGAAGATGTGGCAGTCGTCCGACAAGAAAGCTGCTTAAGCTTCCTCGTCTGACTTGACGCCCTAAAGAGAAAGCCCGCGCCCTCCCCGCGGGCTTTCTTCTTTTTTGACCCTAGAGAACCGGCTTCTGCTTGCGGCTGCGCACGGTGATCAGAAGGCCCAGCGTCAGCAGCCCCAGCGCGGCCATGCTGAGTGGGCTAAGAACCTCCCCCAGTATCAACATTCCCAAAAGCCCGCCCATGCCCGGCACCGCCGCCAGGATCGAAGAGGTGCTGACCGTGCCGATCCGGCGTGATGCATGTGCGATGAAAAGCAGCCCGATGAGGTTGGGCACAAACCCCTGATAGATGGCCTGAAGCAGTAAGGGGCCTGTCGGCGCATCCGCGATCCCCGACGGCAGAAAGAGCGCCCAGACAGGCAGATAAAGCGCCGCATTCACCACCGTGCCGCAGAAGATGATCTGGATCGCGTTGATCTGCCATCGCTCGGACAGGATAACGAAGGAAGCGAAGAAGACCGCGCCGATCACAAAGAGCAGATCACCGATCCAGACCTGATCTGCCCCGCTGCCATTGCTGTCCGCCCCAAGCGCCAGGGCGGAGACAAAGATCAACAGGCTGCCCCCGGTCTGCCGCGCGGTGGGACGGATGCGGAACAGGGTGATCCCGATGACGATACTGGCCAGCGGCAGTAGACCGTTCATGAAGATACCGCCGTGCGCGGCGGGTGCGAAAAGAAACCCGGCAAAGACGCAGAGGATGTAGAGAGGACCAAGGATGAAGGAGAGGACCGCAATCTGGGTCAGCCGCAGTTTTTGCCAATCCCGGTAGTAGAGGCAGAGCGGCAGGCCAACGAATGCGGCGAGCCCGTAGCGCAGGGCCGCCAGATCATAGATCGTCAGTCCGCTGCTTTCCGCCACCCGGCTCACGATCAGCCAGAAGGCCCAGACGAAGACGATGATCCACGCTGCGGCATAGCCCGTGAAAAGGGAAGGTGTGTTGGGGGTCATCCGCGCCCGGTCTTTGCAATCAGACTTTCAGCACTATGACCCGCCATCACCAATGGCAAGCGTTGGCATTCCCGTTCAGTTCGACACCCAGACGTCCAGGTTGTAGCGGCCATCGGCCATCATCTGGTCCAGCCAGGCATCGGCAGCCTCTGCGCCCACGTCCATTTCCTCGGAATAGATCAGCGACAGCGCCCGGCGCACGTCCGGCTCCATCCGGCTGCCATCGCCACAGACGAAAATCTTTGCGCCTTTCTGGATCAGGCCCCAGACCTCGTCCCGGTTCTGTCGGATCAGATCCTGCACGTAGACCTTGGATTTTTCTTGCCTGGAAAAGGCGCAGAGCAGGTTTGCGACTCCCTCCTTGTGAAAGGCCTCCAGTTCATCCTGGTAGATATAGTCCTGGTCGGGATGGCGGCAGCCGAAGAAGAGCATGGCCGGACCCAGGTCCTTGCCCTGCGCCATCAGCGTGCTGCGTTCCTGGAGGAAACCGCGAAAGGGGGCGATGCCCGTACCGGGGCCGATCATGATGACCGGCACTGTCGGGTCCTCGGGCAGGCGGAAGCCGTCCGAAGTACCACGCAGGCTGGCCTGAATGGTGGTGCCCGCCGGGCTGTCTTTCAGGAAGTTTGAGCAGACGCCTTTGAACTGACCGTTGCCGGAGATGGCCGGTTCATCCACGACACCTACGGTGATGGAACAGCGGTCGGGGGATTTCATTGCCGACGAAGAGATGGAATAATAGCGCGGCGTCATCATGGGCATCAGTTCCAGAAAGACACCGAAGGGCATCTCGCAGGCCGGGAACTGTTCCAGCAGGTCCAGCACACTCACCCGTTTCGACTGCACCTCGGCCTTGTAGCCGTCGCCCGCCAGCGCCTCTAACGAGGGTTTGGATTTCGGGCATTCGGTGTGGCGCGCAAGCGTTGCCACATCCTTGCGCGAGGCGACGGGCTGGAGCTCCACCATCTCGGCCAGGAGTTTCTCAACGCTGATCGCGCTACCCGTGGGCAGTTGGCTGTGGGCCTCGGCACTTGAGTGGAGCCGGATCTGCGTGTCGACGCCAAAGCCGAAGCGGCGCAGGACCCGGCCCACAAGCTGGTCGGAATTGCGGGGCACAACGCTCAGGTGGTCACCCGTCCGGTAGGTCATGCCGGGGGCCAGATCGACCTCGATGTGGCGGGTGGACCGGTGCGAGGCTTCGGCATTCTGAAGCTCGCGGTTTTCGGTGATGTGCACGGGCTTGGCCCCGGCCTGCGCCGCGACCGGGTTGGCCTCGGCCCCTGACAGCACCTCAACGGTGTAGAGCGGTGCGGCATCGGCTGTATCACTGAGGTCAATGTCAAGTCCGAGCGTCTCTGCAACCTTGGGCCAGAGCGCGCCAGACCAGCTTTCGAACTGCTCGTCGATGTCATCGCGTGCGTCCCCTTCGGCACGGGGCAGCATCCGCGTGCCGCCCAGCGCCTCCAGCCTTTCGTCGATGGTGCGCGGTGTGGCCTGGAAGGTGGCCGCCCAATCGCTGTGACCGCAGCCAAAGACGGCGAAGTGCACGCCGCTGGCCGTTCCGGCCTCCGCATTCTCAAGCCAGTCCACGAACTTCTGCGCATTGTCGGGCGGGGTGCCGTTGTAGGAAGCGCAAGCGATGATGATGGCACCCGAGGTGGGCAGCTTGCCAGTATATTCGTCCAGCTCCGCAAGGGTGACGTCAAACCCGCTCATGTCCGCAGAGCGGGCGAGATCGCGGGCGTAGTCTTCCGTGGTGCCCAGGTTTGATCCGTAAAGTACCAGCGCGGGCGTGCCGTGGCTGGGTCTCTTGGCCGTATCGGACAGGCCACCAGCGCTACTTTCCCCTTCGGGCATTGCGCCGGGCACGAGGGTGGAGCGCTGGATATCCTCGCGCAGACGTACCTTCATCTTGAAGCCATCGGGCTTGATCGACATGCTTTCCTTGATCTTGAGCTTGTAGTTGGTGTGGTCCACCAATTCGAACCGCTGGAGGATCATGCCCATCACCAGCACCGCTTCCTGCAGGGCGAACTGCCGCCCGATACAGGCGCGCTGACCATTGCCGAAGGGCTTGTAGGCATTGACGGGCCGCTTCGCGACCGCCTCCTTGGAGAAGTTATCGGGGTTGAACTCTTCCGCCTTCTCGCCCCAGACCGACTTGTCCCGGTGCAGCATGAGGGTGAGCACGGTGGTGAAGGTCCGTTCTTTCAGCTTGTACTTTCCGCCGATCACCTCGTCCTTGTAGGGGTAAAGCGAAAAGGCAGGCGCGGTGGGCCAAAGCCGAAGGCTTTCCTGGATGATCTGGCTGACATATTGCAACTGGTTCACCTGTTTCAGGGTGGGCTGCACAGAGATGTCCCGGCCCAGGACGCGGTCCACCTCCTCGTAGGCCTTGGCAAGTACGTCGGGATGGTTCAGCAGGTAATACAGGGTGAAGGACATCAGACCGGAAGTCGTCTCGTGCCCCGCGATGAGGAAGGTGTTGATCTGGTAGCGGATGTTCTCATCCGACAACTTCTCGCCCGTGGCCTTGTCGACCCCTTCCAGCATGTAATTCAGTAGGTCGTTTTCGCCGCTGCCGCCTGTCTTGCGTCGCTCCGCAATGATGTCGTCGACAAGCTTGTTCATGTAGGCCACGTCCTTGTCCATCTGGTCGATGCGACGTTTCAGGAGCGTGGATTCGAAAGGCAGACCGCGCTGCATCATGCAGGTCTCCAGCGTGCGCGTCAGGGCATTGATGAAGGGGTGGTATTCCTCACGGTAGAAAGAATTGAATCGGTAGTTGAAGCCACAGATGCCGATGGTGTCGAGCGCGACGGCGGTCATATCGTGGACCACGTCAATTTCGTCATCGTTGTTCAGCCGCTCCCACTTCAAGCAAAGCTGGCCCGCCACATCCAGCATCATTGGCATGTAGTTCGACATGGCCTGACGCGAGAAGGTGGGCAGCAGGATGTTGTGCGCCTTGCCCCAGTTGGGTTCCTGGGAATCCCCGGTAAAAAGTCCGTCGCCGCCGATGGCCCGCACCCGGCGAAGGGATCCGCGCACCGCCTTGTCGAACCGGCTTTCGTCGCAAAGCTCATCCACCAGATCGTGGCCCGAGACCACCACCAACGGCGTGCCCATCATGTCCATCCGGATGATCGGCCCCAGTTCGCGGGTAAGCTCCATCAGGCTCTGCAGTGGCTGGTCCTTGTCTACAGACAGGATGTTTCCCAGCACCGGGGTCTTTTCCGGCATGGGGATGCGTTCAAGCTTGGTCGTATCAGACAAGGTGATTTCCTCCAAAAGACCGGCTTTGAATTATGCGCCGGGGGGTGCGGCCGGGTTTTCCCGATCCCTTACGGTAATGGTATGCGCCTTAGGGGAAAATGCAAACGCTGCGAAGGGTGGCGCAGCGTCAACCAGGACGCGATAAGGCCGCCGATGCTCGACCAGGACATCAGCGGCCTTTTAGGTGATTCACACTTGCAGTGCCTTACGCGGAAAACCGGTTCGGGCGGATCGTCCTCGTAACGATCAACTCATCGGCCGCGGCGCAAGCGCAGATCGTGACAGGACTGATAGGCGTGATCGACCGACAGGTTCGCCCCGGCAGAGCGGAGGGCCGCATCGATACTGGCGACGGTGACGGGCACTGTCCCGCCCGGGGTCAACCCAAACACCACAGCCCCGCTGGGCGTCGTCTTGGGCTGCTGCACATAGAGCCTTGCAACCCCACGCGCGTTCAGGATGCGGATGGCGTAGTCCGCAGCCGCGCACCAGGCGCCCGTGGCCCCGTAGGTGCCGCCCGTGGGGACGGAAAAGGTATCGCCCCCGAGGCCCGTAACGATGACGCGGCTCTGCGAGCGGTAGGTCTGTGCCCCGGCGGCACTTGCGAAGATAAGGGAAAGCGCGATTGCTGAAAGTATCCGTTTCATAATGAACTCCTTTGACCGGCGGTGCGCGGTGCAATACTTCCACGCACCCAATTCCGGGTCATTATGACACCAAAGGACGGCTTTGGGCTGACGCGGATCAAGAGGATCGCGCACATCCGGTCACGTCTGAGAGAGCATTGCCGAGCATTGGCCTGTCGCAACAAGCATAGCCGTCAGGATCCGCTCTTGGGCCGTTTCGGCTTGGCAAAGCCACCCGGCTTGCCCGCGCCGCGCCCCTTGGCTGCCTTCGCGCGGACCCGGTTCTTCTTG
>JABDKA010000111.1 GCA_013002405.1 Sulfitobacter sp.
TTCTGCGGCACTTTCGATTGCCGACCGCGCGACGGCGCTTTCCTCCATCCCGGCTGTATCGCGGCTGACGATCATCGCGACGGCCCGACGCCCGGCGGATAACGATTGGCGCAGGCCGTCCACGACAGCGGCCACATGATCCACGAGGGAGCGTTGGGCGAGAAGAACCGCGGTGACAAGGATTTCGGCCAGAGGGCCAAGAAGGCTCAGCACCCCGCCCACAGCGATACCTGTCACAAGAAGTACCAGAATCAGCAGGACACCTGCGGCGCGACGCTGGGTACCGCGATTAAGCCTTTCTTCCAGACTGCTGATCAAACGCCCCATCAGGACCGCTGGGTGCGGCAGACGGCGCCAAATCCAGTCAGGCTCACCCAGAAAGGCATCGATAGTCATCGCGATGAAAAGCGATATTCCCAGGCTCATCAAGGCTTCCCCGCAGCATTATTCAAAGGCGGTCTTTGGCACATCACCGCCGACTCCAGCTGAGACAAAGCGGAATGTCGCCTGATATTCAAGAACAGCGGCGGTTGGAGAGGGTTCGATTAATGCATTCCCCTTCACGTTAACGATTTGTTAACTCTCAGGCGCGACCAATGTTGGGTCTTTTCTTGATAATCGTACTCTATTGTGGAGCCTTCATGCGCGTGTTGATCGTCGAAAGCCGGTCTGACCTCGGCCGCCTCTGGCGGCGTCATCTTGATCGCCTTGGGATGACCGTGATGAACGTGCAAGGCCAAAGCGAAGCGATCCGGTACCTCAACGACAATGTCGTCGACATCATCATTCTCGACGTCGTCCTCCTGGAAGGGTCCGCTCTTGCCATCTGCGACTACGCCAGTTTCCGACAGCCGGAGGCGCGGGTGATTTTTGTCACCTCTTCCAGCTTTTTCTCCGACGGATCCATCTTTGAGCATGCGAGCAACGCAAGTGCGTTCCTGCCCACCGGCACGCCGCCGGATGATCTGGCCGCAATGGTTGAATACTACGGATCAGAGCGGCGTTAGACAGGCGTCGGCTGCCCTCAGCCTCGCCCGTGTGGTGCATCGAAGTCCGGCTGCGGATTGATCGGGATGATCCGGTGCGGATTGATGCTATCGTGGCTGTAGTGGTAGTGCCGGACGATATGACCGAAATTCACCGTGCCCGCCACGCCGGGCCACTGGTAGAGCTCCCGCGTGTAGGCCCAGATGTTGGGATAATCGACAATCCGCTTCCGGTTGCACTTGAAGTGCAGGTGGTAAACCAGATCGAACCGGATCAGCGTGGTGAAGAGCCGCCAGTCAGCCTCGGTGATCTTGTCACCCGTCAGATAACGGTTTTCGGACAGAATGCCTTCGATCCAGTCCAGCGTGTCGAAAAGCGGGTGCACGGCCTCGTCGTAGGCCTCCTGCGTCGTTGCAAAGCCGGATTTGTAGACGCCGTTGTTCAGCGTGTCGTAGATCCTGTCATTGATCGGGGCAATCGCCTTGCGCAGTGCCTTGGGCCAATAATCATCGGTGTTACCAGTGATGTCGTTGAAAGCGTCGTTGAACATCCGAATGATTTCGGAGCTTTCGTTTGAGACAATCGTCTCCCGGTCCTTGTCCCACAGGATTGGCACGGTCACGCGGCCGCTGAAGTTTGGATCGGCCTTGGTATAGATGTCCCGCGCGAAGGGCAGGTCATAAAGCCTGTCGCCGGTTGCGCCGTCTGCGTCGGTCTCAAAGGTCCAGCCTTCGCCCAGCATGTCCGGGTGAACCGCGGAAACACCGATGTGGTCGGTCAGGTTCTTGAGCTGTCGAAAGATCAGCGCGCGGTGGGCCCAGGGGCAGGCGTAGCTGACGTAGAGGTGGTAGCGTCCCGATTCGGCTTTGAAGCCCCCTTCTCCTGACGGTCCGGCGTTGCCATCCCGGGTGATCCAGTTGCGGAATTTCGCGGCGGAGCGTTCAAACTTTCCGCTGGTCTTTTTCGTGTCGTACCACTGGTCTTTCCACTCACCGTCCACCAGAAGGCCCATCGTTCTCTCCTTTGCGTCTTTGGCCATGGTGTAGCCTGCGTAGGCTGCGTCGCCCATAGCCGGGATCGCGCAGTTGGTCTGCGTGGATGCACAGCGAAACAATATTTCGAATTTGTTACTTGAAATTTTCGAATATTACGTCAGCTATACTTCATCGACTGGGGAGTTTGTGTGATGGAAGCGGTTTTTTCCAAGGAAATTCAGGCAGGTCTGGAGGCCGCGCGGCGGACTGCCCTGCGCAAGGCGGCGCGGTTGCGATTGAACGTCGATGGGCGGGAACACCCGGTGCTGCGGTTGTGGAAGAGCGGTTTCGCGATCCCTGCCGAAGGGGCACCCCAGTTGCGAGGGCTTGTGGACCTTTACGATGGGACGACGCACCTCTTGCAGTGCCTCATCGTCAAGGCGGACGAAGAAGGCGGAGAGATGCGTTACGAATTCAAGCGCGCTACCGCCGTGACCTATACCGCGGCACTTGATTTTGAACGCGCGCAGAATGCGCCCGCTGCCCTGATCACCGACGCGCGCTGATCCCTACTGCAGGTCCTTGAAGGCCTCGGCCAGGCGGTCACAGGCCTCCTCGACCCGTGCGCGCGGCGTGGCGATGTTGAAGCGAAGAAAGCTGTCACCGCCCTTGCCGAAGGTCGGCCCGTGGTTCACCGCGATACAGGCGTCCTTTTCGACCCTTCTGGTGAACTCGTCCCGCGCCATCCCGGTCCCGGCGAAATCGACCCAGGAAAGGTAGGTCGCCTCCAGCGGCATGGAGGTCAGACCGGGGACGGCGTTGACCCTCTCATCGAAGAGTTTCCGGTTCCCGTCCAGATAGGCGACAAGCTCATCGACCCACGCCGCCCCTTCCGGCGAATAGGCCGCCGTGGCCATGAAAAGACCGAAAGAGTTGGGCGAAAGCCCCAGCGCCATCATGCGCGCCCCGAAGCGCGCGCGCAGGTCGGGATCTTCAATGATCACGTTGCCCACGTGGCTACCGGCGGTGCTGAAGGTCTTGGTGGTTGAGGTCATCATGATCAGCCGGTCGGTGATCCCCTCGATCTTGGTCATGGGCGTGTGGGTGTGGCCCGGCATGACCAGATCATGGTGGATTTCATCCGAAACAAGGATCAGATCGTGCCGCTTGGCGAAATCCGCCACGCCCTGCAATTCCGCCGGGCTCCAGACCCGGCCACCGGGATTGTGGGGCGAGCAGAGCACCAGCATTTTCTCCGCGCCGGTCATCTGCGCATCCCAGGCGTCGAAGTCCATCTCATAGCGCCCGTCCACGATGGGCATCTCACATTCGACCAACTTGCGGTTGGCCGCCTTAATCACCCTGGCGAAGGCGTGATAAACGGGCGTGAATAGAACCACACTGTCGCCCTCATTCGTATAGGTATCGACGCAGAGCGCCGTTCCATTAACCAGCCCGTGAGTGGAGAAGATCCATTCCGGCTCAACCTTCCAGCCATGGCGCGTCTCCATCCACCACTGAATCGCAGCCAGATATTTGCTGTCATCCCCGAAATATCCGTAGAATCCGTGATCGACTATCTCCTGCACGGCATTCTGGATGCATTGTGGCGGGCGGAAATCCATGTCGGCCACCCACATGGCGATGCCCTTGTCGGCGGGCACGCCATAGATCGCTTCCATCTTGTCCCATTTTGCGCAGTGGCTGCCGCGGCGGTCGATGATCTCGTCAAAACTCATGGAATCTTCCTCGTTGTCGGCGCGCAAGCTAGCCGGATCGTGGCTGGCTGCAAGGGGGCAGCTTGCAGCAGGCTGCCCCATCCCCTAAATCAACCCCATGAAACGCAATATCCTCCTGCACCCCGATCCGCGCCTGAAGAAGGTCGCCAAGCCCGTTGACGACATCTCGGACGATCTGCGCGCGCTTGCAGACGACATGCTGAAAACCATGTATGAGGCACCTGGGATCGGCCTCGCCGCGCCTCAGGTGGGGATTCTGGACCGGCTGATCGTACTGGACTGTGTGAAGGAAGAGGGCGAGACGCCGCGGCCGCTTGTGATGTTCAACCCGCAAGTGGTGGCTGCCTCCGATGATCTGAACACCTACGAGGAAGGCTGCCTGTCGTTGCCCGATCTTTACGCCGATGTGACCCGGCCCAGGGTGGTCGATGTGACATGGATGGACCGGGACGGGAAGGCAAAGCAGGAAACCTTCGACGGCCTCTGGGCCACCTGCGTGCAGCACGAGATCGACCATCTGAACGGCAAGCTTTTCATCGACTACCTCAAGCCGCTCAAGCGACAGATGATGACCCGCAAGATGGTCAAGCTAAAGCGTGAGTTGGCCCGGGCGTGAGTGTCCTGCCGATCCTGAAATGGCCTGATCCTCGGCTGGCGGAGACCTGCGTGCCAGTTCCAGAGGTCACACCGGAGATCGAAAGACTTGCCGCCGACATGCTGGAGACGTTGTATGATGCGCCGGGCCGCGGGCTGGCCGCCCCTCAGGTGGGCGTGATGCAGCGGATATTCGTGATGGATGTGGGTTGGAAAGAGGGGAAATCCGATCCCATCGTCTGCATAAACCCGATGCTGCAGGAGGTGAGCGAGGAGCGCGCGACCCAGACCGAAGGGTGTCTGTCCATCCCCGGCGTGAGCGCGGAAGTGACCCGCCCGGCCCGGGCCCAGATGGTCTGGACCGGACTGAACGGGGGCCGCTATGTTCAGAGCTTTGAAGGCTTTGCTGCGGCCTGTGTGCAGCATGAGCTGGATCATCTGGATGGCGTGGTCACCTTTGATCATCTGGACGCGGAGACGCGCGCGATCCTGATAGGGAAATATGAGTCCCAATGACCCTCCGCCCCTTCGTTCCCTGGCCTGACAAGCGGCTGCGCACTCCCTGCGCCAAGGTGGCCGAGATCACCGATGAGGTGCACGCCATCTGGGACGACATGATCGACACGATGGATGCCATGCCAGGCGTGGGCCTTGCCGCGCCGCAGATCGGGGTGATGCTGCAACTGGCCGTGGTCGATGCAAGCCCCGGACGTGACCGGCGCTTCAGGATGGCCAATCCGCTGATCATCGAAAGCTCCGGCAAGATGCGGGAGCACGAGGAAGCCAGCCCGAACCTGCCGGGTGTTTCGGCCAAGATCACGCGGCCCCGCGCGGTGAGTGTGCGCTACCTCGACGAAAAGGGCGTGATCGTGCGGCGGGACTTTGTGGAGCTTGAGGCAACCAGCGTGCAGCACCAGATCGACCATCTGCAGGGGCGCATGTATTTCGACAACCTCAGTAAGGTCAAACGCGACATGCTGCTGCGCCGCGCGCGCAAGATAAAGGGGTAGGGGATGCGGATCGTCTTCATGGGCACGCCCGACTTTTCGGTCACCGTTCTGGACGCCTTGGTTGAAGCAGATCACGAGATTGCAGCCGTCTATTGCCAACCCCCCCGTCCCGCGGGCCGAGGCAAGAGGGTGCAGCCAAGCCCGGTTCAAGCGCGGGCCGAGGCCCTGGGACTTGAGGTGCGCCACCCGGTCAGCCTGCGGAACGCGGAAGCTCAGGCCGAATTCGCGGCGCTTGAGGCCGATGTTGGCGTCGTTGTCGCCTACGGGCTGATACTGCCGCAGGAGATTCTCGACGCACCCAGGCACGGGTGTCTGAACATCCACGCGAGCCTTCTGCCGCGCTGGCGCGGAGCGGCGCCCATCCACCGGGCCCTCATGGCAGGGGACGCGCGGACCGGGGTCTGCATCATGCAGATGGATGCAGGGCTTGATACCGGCCCGGTCCTTTTGCGGCGCGAGACGGAGATCGGCGCGGCGGAGACGACGGCGGATCTGCACGACCGGCTTGCTGTTCTGGGGGGCGAGGCCATCGTCGAGGCGCTGGCGCATCTCGAGGCGCTTGAGGCGGTTCCGCAGCCCAAGGAAGGGGTGACCTACGCCGCGAAGATCGACAAGGCAGAGGCACGGATCGACTGGAGCAGGCCCGCAGAGGAAGTGGACAGGCTGATCCGGGGTCTCTCCCCCTTTCCCGGCGCCTGGTTCGAACTGGACGGCACCCGGATCAAGGTGCTGCACTCATCCCTTGCCAATGGGCAGGGTGTACCGGGTGAGGTTCTGGATGACGATCTTCGCGTGGCCTGTGGCGGCGGTGCGGTACAACTTCTGCGCTTGCAGCGGGCGGGCAAGGCGGCGCAGGATGTGAGCAGCTTTCAAGCGGGCGCACGCATCGCGCCCGGAACGCGGCTGTAAGAGGACCTGTCCCATGTTCCTGCAACTTTTTGGCACCGTTGTGATCGCGGGCATCATTGGCTACGCCTCGGAAAAGACCGGATGGACCCACAACGGGATCATCCAGTCGATCATCATCTGCGTTGGTGGTGCCTTCCTCTTTTATTTCTTGCGGATCATGTTCGGGATCGGTTTTGACAGTCCGGGCATGAATGCTGTCTTCTCGTCGATCGGGGCGCTGATCATCGTGCCCTTTCACTGGCGGAAGTAGGGTGCTTGAGCCTTCATTGACCTAGCCGGGGGGCGAGGCGGTTCCTCCTACGGGAGTTTTTCTGGCAAAGTGGATGGAGAAGCGTCAGCTCTTCGGGGGCGTACTCTTGTAGACGGGCAAGTGCCAGCCAAAGAAAAGGGACCCCGCCCGCAAAATCCAGGTGACGGTGGCGCAGATGAGCAGGCTGACGGGCGGGTCGATCTCGAAGCTGCGCGCCAGCACGGCGGTAGCGGCACCGATGAAGGCAGCGGTGACGTAAAGCTCCCCCTGTTTCAGCACCAGCGGCACCTCACCCACCACCACGTCACGCATCAGCCCACCCATGCAGCCGGTGATCATCCCCATCAGGATGACGACCACGGCAGATTGATCGAGGGCCAGTGCCACGCCAGCACCCGCGGCGACGGCGATGGCCAGGGCAAAGCTGTCCAGCCAGATCAGCGTCCGCAGGCGGCTTTCCAGCAGATGTGCCGTGAGGAAGACCACCAAAGCCGCCCCCGCGCCGACGGCGAGGTAGGTGGGGTTGGCGATCCAGAAGATTGGGTTGCGGTCCAGCAGCAGGTCCCGGATCGTCCCGCCGCCCAGGGCCGTAAGGCAAGCGATGAAGGCAAAGCCCACCAGATCAAGCTGCGCGCGGCTGGCCACAAGGGCCCCGGTAATCGCGAAGATCAGAACCGACCCGTAATCGAGGAGCGCAACCGTATTCACGGCTTGAAAGGGGCCATGCCATCGCGGGCCAGCTGATCCGCGCGTTCGTTCTCGGGGTGGCCCGCGTGGCCCTTGACCCATTCCCAGGTCACCTCGTGGCGCGCGCTGGCCGCATCGAGCCTTTGCCACAACTCCGCGTTCTTGACAGGCTTCTTGGCGGCGTTCTTCCAACCGTTCTTTTTCCAGCCGTGGATCCAGCCGGTGATGCCATTCTTGACGTAATTGCTGTCCGTTACGATCGTGATCTTGCTGGGGCGGTCCAGCGCTTCCAACGCGTTGATCGCGGCCAGAAGCTCCATCCGGTTGTTGGTGGTATCTCGCTCACCGCCCTTCAGCTCGCGCTCCTTCACAATCTGTGCGCCCTCCCGCGCCTGCATCAGCGCACCCCAGCCGCCAGGGCCCGGGTTGCCCGAACAGGCCCCGTCCGTATAGGCAAAAAGTTCAGCCATGGGCTTGCAGCGCGATCCAATCCGCCGGGGTGCCGTCCAGCCCCTTTTCGCGCCCGCTTTCCCGGTGCACGACAGTGAAGCCGGCATCTTCAAGCAGCGATTCAAGCTCGGCCATCTCGAAATAGGCGTAGCGGCGGCCGAGGCTGTCGCGTTTTTCGCCGTCTCCGGACTTGAGCGCGATGTGAAAGAGCCCGCCGGGACGCAGGGCCCGATTGAGCGCTGCCAGGTGTTTCGGCATGTCCGCCCGCGGGGCGTGCAGCAGGCTGAAATTGGCCCAGATACCGTCGAAACGGTCTTTGTCGTCGATCTCATCGAAGCTGGCCACACGGGCCTCAACGCCCGGAAATGCATTCGAAATCTCGATCATTTCGGGTACCGCATCAACGGCTGTGACCTTGAAACCGGCTGTTGCCATGACCCTGGCATAGCTGCCGGGACCGCATCCGAGGTCAAGAATATGCCCACCCTTCGGCAGATCCTTCAAAAACCGCTTCAGCAGTGGATCCTTTTCGGCGACGCCCTGCGTAAGTTCAACGTAGTCGCCCGCCTTTCTCGCGTAGACGGAAAGGGTTTCCCTGTCGCTCATGCCCAGATCCCGATGACGAGGCAGATGAGAACGACAACGGTCAACTGGACCCGCAAGAACATCCACCAGGCCGGGGCCAGTTCCCACCTTTGGAACATGTAGTCGAGGATCAGGAGGGCGAGGAAGCCGATGGCAAGGTTGATCAGTGCGCTGTTCACACCAAGCCCGGGCATGAAAAACCACCAGAGCGCGGGCAGCACCGAAAAGATGTAGCAGGCCGCAGCACGCCAACTGGAGGCCTTGGTCGCGAAGCCCCAGAGAACTCCGGACATGAAGGGCAGGATGATCCCGCCGTAGCGGATCATGATAAGTCGGCCGTCCCCTTCTAGCACCTGGGGCAGTTTCATGAATTCGGGGACCCAGGCTGTCTCAACCTCCCAGATGTCGACCACGAGGAGCGCCGCCCAGATGAAAGGCGCCAGACCGGCGAGGCTGAGAAGGAGGGCTGCGGAGGGAATGCGGGTATTGAACATCTGGACTGCCCTTCGTACTCAAAATTTCGTGCAGACTAGGTTGGTCCTGCATAGGGGTAAAGGGCGGTCAGACCCCCGAGGTCAGGCGGGCTCTCTGAGGACGCGCGGCACCTTGAATTCCACGTTCTCCTGGGCGGTTTCTACCACTTCAAGAGACACTTCGTAACGGGCGCGGAAGGCGTCGATCATCTCATTGACCAAAACCTCCGGTGCTGAGGCGCCCGCGGTGATGCCGATGCTGGTGATACCTTCCAGGCTGCGCCAGTCGATGTCGTCGGCACGCTGAACAAGCTGGGCATAGGAACAACCCGCCCGCGCGCCCACTTCGACAAGGCGCTTGGAGTTGGAGGAATTGGGTGCCCCAACGACCAGCAGCGCATCGCATTTCGGGGCCATGGCCTTGACCGCTTCCTGTCGGTTCGTCGTGGCGTAGCAGATGTCTTCCTTGTGAGGCCCCACGATGCTCGGAAAGCGCTTTTTCAGGGCGGCGACGATTTCGGCGGTGTCGTCGATGCTGAGCGTCGTTTGCGTAACGTAGGCGAGCCTGTCGGGATCGCGCACCTCTACCCGTGCGACATCCTGCGGGGTTTCAACCAAAAGCACCTCGCCTTTGGGGAGTTGGCCCATGGTGCCCACAGTCTCGGGATGGCCCTCGTGGCCGATCATGATCATCTGCAGACCGTTATCGAAATGGCGCTGCGCTTCGATGTGGACCTTACTGACTAAAGGGCAGGTTGCGTCGACATAGACCAGGTTTCGGGCCTGTGCAGCGGCCGGAACGGATTTTGGCACACCGTGTGCGGAAAAAATTACGGGGCGAGTGTCAGGGCACTCGCTCAACTCTTCCACGAAAACAGCGCCTTTTTCGCGCAGACCGTCAACCACGAATTTATTGTGTACGATCTCATGGCGCACGAAAACGGGCGCTCCCCATTTCTCAAGCGCGATTTCCACCATTTTTATGGCCCGATCCACTCCGGCGCAAAAGCCGCGGGGGGCGGCAAGATAGAGGTTGAGGGGCGGTTTCGACATCGTACTCTCCGGTGATCCACTCAGACCTAATGGGTCGAAAAGCAATCGTCCAGTGCCCACCGAAAAACAACTTTGAGTTGTTTAAAATGGTTACGGTGGCAGCAGATTCTTCTACCGGGGGTTGGTAAATCAACGGGTTTTGTCTACGGTTAACATAATCATAATCAAGAAACGCAAGCAGGCAGACCCCCAAGTAACAACTTTCACATAGATCGACGTCGGCGACGCTTCGCCGTTATGGGTCCGTAGCAATTGGCCAGCGCCTTCGTCGATCCGATCTCTCAACAGGACGAGTATGGTGCAATGCGTATCCTGATCGTAGACGACGATGACGTGATTCTGGAAATCCTTGAGGCATTCCTGGAATCGATCGACCTTCAAGATGTGGTATTGGCAAATTCTGGGGCTGCAGCGCTTCAGGCCATCACCGAAACCGAAAGACCATTCGAGTGCCTGTTGCTCGACATCAACATGCCCCAGATGACGGGGATCGAGTTGATCCCGCACATCCGACAGGTTCCGGGCTACGGATTTGCGCCCATCATCATGCTGACCGCGCTGGACGACCGCAAACACATTGCGGAGGCCTTTGTCGCCGGAGCCTGGGATTACATCGTCAAACCCTTCGAGATGTACGAGATTGAGACACGGCTTCATGCGGCCGAGTTGCGCAATGCGGAAATGGCCCGCCTGATGCGCAAACCGAACGAGGCGCCGATAGAGCTTGAGATGCCGGTCAGGGCCTTCCGTTCTCTTGAGGGGCCCGGATCACCGGACACCATCGGCGAAAGCGGGCTGGTCGTTGAGGATGCTCTTGAGAACTGCCTGCAGCGGTTTCGCGTCGGAACGGGGGGTGATCTGGGTATGCTGATGATCCAGATCCGGGATTTTGATGCCTTCCGGCAGGACCTTTCGCAGGAAACGGTGGACCGATACCTCGTTGAGCTTGCCGGAAATCTGACCCGCGTTTTCGCCGAACAGCAGGGCATCGTCAGCTACCAGGGCGAAGGAGCCTTTGTCGCGCTATCCTTTGCCTTCCGGGCAGGGTCTGGTCCCGGACCAGGCAGTGCCATCGAAAGGGCCGTGGCCGAGACGGACCTGAAAATCCTCGGGACGGGCAAAACCGAAATCCTGCTGGGTCAGGTCATGTCAAGTGAACTGCCCAACGCTGTTGAGCCGCTCTACATGCTGCATGCTGCGCGGTCGCGCCTGGGGCGCATGGCTCAGACGTGACCCGTTAGGGGCGCATCAGTCGTTGGTCTGGGGTTCGCGGGGCGGGCGCCCGATGACGTCGCGCAGGTCTTCCAGGTCGATGAAGTTATCCGCCTGGCGGCGCAAATCGTCCGAGATCATCGGCGGCTGCGACCGGATGGTCGACACGACCGACACCCGCACGCCCTGACGCTGCAGGCTTTCGACAAGGGGCCTGAAATCGCCGTCACCCGAGAAGATCACGATATGATCGACACGCGGGGCCAGTTCCATCGCGTCCACGGCCAGCTCGATGTCCATGTTTCCCTTGACCTTGCGGCGGCCCATGCTGTCTGTGAATTCCTTGGCGGGCTTGGTCACCATGCGAAAACCATTGTAATTCAGCCAATCAACCAGCGGCCGGATCGGCGAATATTCATCGTTCTCCAAAAGAGCGGTATAGTAGAAGGCGCGCAGCAGCTTGCCACGACGCATGAACTCCTGGCGCAGCAGCTTGTAGTCGATGTCAAAACCGAGTGTTTTTGCAGCAGCGTAAAGGTTAGAACCATCGATGAAGAGCGCGAGACGCTCGTCTTTGTAGAACATTAGGTTTCCTCTGGGGCGTGTTCGCCCTTATCATTTTTATTACGCCGCTTGTTTACATCTGGAAAACAGGACACGATTGACTGGATCGCGGCAACGGTGCGCATACCTACGGATTTTTCCACATGCCGCAAGGCCAAGATCAGAAACAAACTGGCCGTAAACCGCCTAAGCCCCCTTCGGACATCCTAATTGCCCTTGGTGGTAACCTTGCGTCATCAGTAGGGAGTCCGGCTAAAACGCTCAGATCGGCCCTTCAATTACTGACTCTTCGGGGCGCAGTGATTCGCGCCCTATCGGCATTCTACCATACTCCTGCATATCCCGCTGGCAATGGTCCGGACTACGTGAATGCCGCCGCCCGGATCACCGCAGACTGGTCGCCAGAAGCGACCCTGAGCGAACTTCACGCTGTTGAGGCGGAGTTTGGCCGCGAAAGGGTGCAGCGCTGGGGGCAGCGTACGCTGGACCTTGATCTCATCGCCTTCGATGAACTGATCCATCCCGACGCTGAAACATACGCCCGCTGGCGCGCTATTTCGCTGGCGGAACAGATGGCGGGCACCCCCGACCGGTTGATCCTCCCGCATCCGCGCATGCACGAACGGGCCTTCGTCCTGGTGCCCCTTGCAGAGGTTGCGCCGGACTGGCGGCATCCGGTGCTCGACAAGACCGTTTCAGAGCTTTGCGCGGCCTTGAGCGTAAGGGACCGCGAGGCGGTGCGCCCGCTGGAATAGTCGCTTGTAAAAGCGCTGAAAGCGGCCTAGATAGGCCTCTTCGACAGACCTAAGAGAAATTGGAGCATGCCATGGCCCGCGTCACCGTAGAAGATTGCGTAGACAAAGTTCCCAACCGGTTCGAACTTGTCATGCTGGCCGCGCACCGTGCGCGTGAAATCGCTGCCGGATCTCCGGTGACTGTGGACCGGGATAATGACAAGAACCCTGTCGTGTCCCTGCGTGAAATTGCTGAGGAAACCCAATCAGCCGACGATCTGCGGGAACGTCTGATCGAAAGCAACCAGAGCCAGATCGAAGTGGATGAGCCCGAAGAGGACGCCATGGCGCTGCTCATGGGGGCCGAGCAGGACAAGCCCGACGAAGACAGCATGTCCGAGGAGATGCTGCTGCGCCAGCTGATGGCCGCGCAAGGGCAGGGCTGACCCCCTGGCCGGGGCAGAAGGCAGATGGCATGCACAACGCCGCGAAGACTGCCGATGAACTTGTAGGCCTTGTTAAGGCCTACAACCCGAAGACCAACGAAAAGATGATCCGCGCGGCCTACGATTTTGGTCGCAAGATGCACGAGGGGCAGTTCCGCCACTCGGGCGAGCCCTATTTCTCACACCCCATCGAAGTGGCCGCAATCCTGGCGGAGCAACAGCTGGACGATGCCACCATCGTCACGGCCCTGCTGCATGACACCATCGAAGACACCCGCGCCTCCTACTCCGACATTGAGAGGGAGTTCGGCAGCGAGGTGGCGGAGCTGGTCGATGGCGTGACCAAGCTGACCAATCTGCAGCTCAATTCATCTGAGACGAAACAGGCGGAGAATTTCCGCAAGCTTTTCATGGCCATGTCCAAGGACATGCGCGTCATCCTCGTGAAACTGGCGGACCGGCTGCACAACATGCGGACGATCAAGGCGATGCGCCCCGAAAAGCAGGGCAAGAAATCGCGCGAAACGATGGAGATCTTCGCCCCGCTGGCCGGCCGAATGGGTATGCAGTGGATGCGCGAAGAGCTGGAAGATCTGGCTTTCAAGGTGCTCAATCCCGAAGGCCGTGCCTCCATTATGCGCCGATTCATCACGCTGCAGCGCGAAACCGGGGATGTGATCCAGAAGATCACTGGCGACATGCGGCTAGAGTTGGACAAGGCAGGGATCCAGGCTGAGGTCTTCGGTCGCGCTAAGAAGCCCTATTCCATCTGGCGCAAGATGCAGGAGAAGGAGCTGAGCTTTAACCGCCTCTCCGACATCTACGGGTTCCGGATCATAACGGACAGTGAACAGGATTGCTATCTCGCACTGGGGGCCATTCATGGCCGCTGGCGTGCGGTGCCCGGACGCTTCAAGGACTATATCAGCCAGCCCAAGACCAACGGTTACCGGTCGATCCATACAACAGTGTCGGGCCGGGACGGTAAGCGGGTCGAGGTGCAGATCAGGACGCGACAGATGCACGACGTGGCAGAAACCGGTGTTGCCGCGCACTGGTCCTACCGCGACGGCGTCCGTTCCGAGAACCCCTTCGCCGTGGATCCCGCCCGCTGGATTGCGCAACTCTCAGAGCAATTTGACGCCGAGGAGGATCACGAGGATTTCCTCGAAGCGGTCAAGCTGGAGATGTACGCCGACCAGGTCTTTTGCTTCACGCCCAAGGGTGACGTGGTCAAGCTGCCCCGGGGGGCCACCCCCATAGATTTCGCCTATGCTATTCACACCCGCATCGGAAATTCCTGTGTCGGGGCAAAGATTGACGGCATGCGCGTGCCGCTTTGGACCCGCGTGAAAAACGGCCAGTCGATCGAGGTGATCCGCGCCCAGGGCCAGACGCCGCAGGCGACCTGGCTTGATATCGCAGTGACCGGCAAGGCAAAGTCGGCGATCCGCCGCTCTCTGAGGGAGGTCGACCGCGCGCGCTTCGTCAAACTGGGTCAGGAGCTGGCCCGTTCCGCCTTCGCCCAGGTGGGTAAAAGGGCGACGGAAAAGGCGCTGCGCACGGCGGCCAAGAACATGCGTCTGAGCGGGGCGGACGATCTGCTTGCCCGGCTTGGAAGCTCGGAGCTGACCGGACGCGAGATCGTTCAGTCGGTCTATCCCGATCTGGCACCCAAGCAGGGGGAGCAGATCGATGCGAAACGGGCGGTGGTCGGTCTGGAGCCAGGCCAGTCCTTTGATCGAGCGCCCTGCTGCAATCCTCTGCCGGGCGAGCGGATCGTGGGCATCACCTACCGGGGCAAAGGCGTGACCGTTCACGCGATCGATTGCGCGCGTCTGTCGGAATACGAGGACCAGCCGGACCGCTGGCTTGATCTGCGCTGGCACGAAGGCAACCACCCGGCGGTCTACGATGCGACACTTGACCTCACGATTGGCAATGGCGCAGGCGTTTTGGGACGGATCTGCACCTTGATTGGAGAAGCATCGGCCAATATCTCTGACTTGGAATTTTTGGAGCGCAAACCTGACTTTTACCGGGTACTGATCTATGTGGCGCTTAGGGACGTGGCACATCTGCATTCGCTGATGTCAACGCTCGAAGCGGACAGCGATGTCGCCGCGATCAGCCGATACCGGGATGAAAGCGTGCCCCGACCCGCAGAGAAAAGCGCCTGACGCTCACGCGCCGGGGGCACGACCGGAACTGGAAGCAAGATTTGATCTTCAAACGTCGCGATCCCAAACCGACCTTGAAGGCGTTGGCCGACTTTCTGTGGCCCCGCGGTGGTTGGACGCGCGCGTTTCACTACATCAAACACCGCATGCGCCGCCTGCCGGACAGCCCCGAGCGGATCGCCCGCGGGATCTGGGCGGGCGTCTTTGTCACCTTCACGCCGCTCTTCGGGTTGCACTTTGTCTTCGCGGCCCTGCTCGCCCGGTTGATGAAGGGCAACATCGTGGCCGCCCTGATGGCCACCTTCGTGGGCAATCCGTTGACCTTCGTCTTCATTGCCCTCTCCAGTCTCAAGACCGGTCACCTGATCCTGGGCACGGAACTGGCGGAGGGGGAGCTTCGCGCGCTTAGCCGCAAGTTTGGCGACGCGGGCAGCGATCTTTGGCAGAACTTCATCGCCATCTTCACAAGGGCCGAAATGGACTGGTCGGGACTTGCGATCTTTTCGCGCGATGTCTTCTATCCCTACCTGATCGGCGGCATCATTCCGGGCCTCGTCTGCAGCACGGTGGCCTACTACATGATGGTTCCGCTGCTGCGGGCCTACCAGAAGCGCCGCCGGGGCATCATCAAGGCCAAGTTTGAAGCATTGAAGCAGAAAACGGCGGAACGGGCAGAGGCCAAGCGCCGCGCCGAGGAAAAGAAGGGGAGCGTCAGCGATGGCTGAAGAGCACAAACTACGGCTGGGCGTGAATATCGATCACGTGGCCACCGTACGAAACGCCCGCGGGGGCGCCTATCCGGACCCCCTCAGGGCGGCCAAGATCGCGGAAGAAGCGGGTGCCGATGGCATCACGGCACACCTGCGTGAAGACCGCCGCCACATCTCTGATACGGATATCGAAGGGCTGATGGATGTCCTTTCTGTTCCGCTGAATTTCGAGATGGCAGCGACCGACGAGATGCAGAAGATCGCCCTGCGTCACAAGCCCCACGCCGTCTGCATCGTGCCTGAAAAGCGGGAGGAGCGGACCACCGAAGGTGGACTTGAGGTGGCGCGCGAGGAAAACCGGCTCGCCCATTTCATCGCCCCTTTGCGAGAGGCGGGCAGCCGCGTGTCGATCTTCATCGCCGCCGACCAGCGCCAGATTGAGGCCGCCAACCGCATCGGGGCCGAGGTGATCGAACTGCACACCGGTGCCTACTGCGACGCCTTTGCCGAAGGCTTACTGAACGAGGCGCAGATTGAACTGGACAGGCTGCGCGAAATGGCGACCTTCGCCCATGAACTGGGGCTCGAAGTGCATGCGGGCCACGGTCTGACCTATGACACCGTTTCCCCGGTTGCCGCTTGTCCCGAGGTGCGGGAGCTCAATATCGGGCACTTCCTCATCGGTGAGGCGATCTTCCTCGGACTGGCCCCCGCGATTGAGGAAATGCGCCGTCTGATGGATGCAGCGCGGGCCACATGATCCTTGGCGTTGGCACCGATCTGGCGAACATCGAGCGGATACAGGGCACCCTTGACCGCTTTGGCGACCGTTTCCGGGACCGCGTCTTCACCGAAGTGGAGCAGCGCAAGTCGGAGCGGCGCCGTGATGTAGCGGGCACCTACGCCAAGCGCTGGGCGGCCAAGGAGGCCTGTTCCAAGGCCCTTGGCACCGGACTGCGGATGGGCATCGCCTGGAAGGACATGTCCGTCAGCAACCTGCGCACCGGCCAACCGATCATGCATGTCACGGGCTGGGCCGCGGACCGGCTGGCGCAGATCACACCACCCGGGCATGAGGCATTCATACATGTCACGCTGACGGACGATCACCCGTGGGCGCAGGCCTTTGTCGTGATTGAGGCGATTCCCATTGCCCGGGATCGGACGGCCTCCGCCTAGCGTCCCTTGACAGTACCTTTCCCCGCCCGCATGTAACCCCAAATCAGATCGGTGAGGTGCGGCGGATGGCCGACAAGAAAAAGGAAAAATCGGGCGGTGGTTTCGTCGAGACGATCAAGACGATCGTCTACGCGCTTTTGATCGCAGGCGTTTTCCGCACGCTGTTTTTCCAGCCTTTCTGGATCCCTTCAGGTTCGATGAAGGAAACGCTGCTGATCGGTGATTTCCTCTTTGTGAACAAGATGGCCTACGGCTATTCCTACGCCTCCTGTCCCAGTCTGATGATGCCTCGCTTCGGGATCGAAGTGGATGCCAAGGATATCTGCGGCTATTTCGATGGCGACAACACCCGCCTTTTCGGGAGCGAGCCGGAACGCGGCGATGTGGTTGTCTTCCGCCATCCGGTGTCCGGTCGTGACTATATCAAGCGGCTGGTGGGTATGCCGGGTGATACCATCCAGATGAAAGCCGGCGTGCTTCACATAAATGGCACGGCTGTAGCGCTCAAAGCTGACGGCCAGTTCGAAGAGGTTACCGGTCCGCAAGGGCCGCAGGGGCTAAGACCGCGCTGTGAAAACGGTCCGGTGGGCGAGGGGGGTGCTTGCATCAAGAGCCGCCAGATCGAAACCTTGCCGAATGGGGTGTCCTACCCGATCCTTAATATCGCCAACCAGCAGTCCGACCGCACCGGCATCTACCGGGTGCCAGAGGGGCACTATTTCTTTATGGGCGACAACCGCGACAACTCCGCCGACAGCCGCCTGGCGCAGCAGGCCGGTGGCGTGGGCTTCGTTCCCTTTGAAAACCTCATCGGACGGGCCGATCGGATCATGTTCAGCTCCGGCGGGCGCTCCATGCTCTTCTTCTGGACCTGGCGGAGTGACCGGTACTTCCAAGCGGTCGAATGAAGCTGAGCGGGGATCTGAAGGCCTTCGAGGCGCGGATCGGGCATCAATTCGCCAAGCCGGAACTGCTGGTGCGCGCAGTCACCCATGCCTCCATGTCCTCGGCCAACCGCGATGACAATCAACGGCTTGAGTTCCTTGGCGACAGGGTGCTTGGTCTTGTGATGGCCGAGGCGCTGCTGGCCACGGATCGATCGGCTACCGAAGGCCAGCTTGCCCCCCGATTCAATGCGCTGGTGCGCAAGGAAACCTGCGCGGATGTCGCACGGGAGTTCGACCTGGGGCAAGTCTTGAAGCTGGGACGGTCCGAAATGATCTCTGGCGGGCGGCGCAAGCAGGCGCTGCTGGGGGACGCGATAGAGGCGGTCATCGCCGCCGTCTACCTCGATGGTGGTTTCGGCGCAGCACGCGACTTGATTCTGCGCCTTTGGGGCAGCCGGATCGAACGGGTGGAGGAAGATGCCCGTGATGCCAAGACCGCCTTGCAGGAATGGGCCCAGGCGCGCAAACTGCCGCCACCGGAATATTTGCAGACCGCGCGCAAGGGGCCGGACCACGCGCCCGTATTCACCATTGCCGCCCGGTTGGAAAACGGAAAAGAAGCGCAGGCGACGGCGCCGTCGAAACGCGCCGCCGAACAGGCCGCCGCACAGAAACTTCTGGCGCAACTGGAGAATAACGCATGAGCACCCGCGCCGGATTTGTCGCCCTGATCGGAGAGCCCAACGCGGGCAAATCCACTCTGCTGAACCGGATGGTGGGGGCCAAGGTTTCCATCGTGACCCACAAGGTTCAAACCACCCGCGCCCGCATCCGCGGCGTGGCGATGGAGGGGGAGAGTCAGATCGTCTTCGTTGACACGCCCGGCCTTTTCAAACCGCGCCGCAGGCTGGACCGGGCAATGGTGGCCGCGGCCTGGGGCGGTGCGGCGGATGCCGATATCATCGTCCTGCTGGTCGAGGCGCACCGAGGCGTAACCGAAGGGGTGGAGCGGATCCTCGAAGGGCTGGCTGACATCGGTGAAGGCCGCAAGGTGGCCCTGGCCATCAACAAGATCGACAGGGTTGAGGCACCGGTCCTGCTGGGGCTGACCAAGGATCTCAATGACCGCTATCCCTTTGTTGAGACCTTCATGATTTCCGCCGAAAAGGGCCACGGAGTGGAGGCGCTGAGGGGCTGGCTCGCGCAGGAGCTGCCGGAAGGCCCCTGGCTTTATCCCGAGGATCAGATCGCCGATCTGCCGATGCGCATGATTGCAGCGGAGATGACACGCGAAAAGCTGACCCTGCGCCTGCACCAGGAACTGCCCTATCAGCTGACCGTCGAAACGGAGAACTGGGAGGAGCGCAAGGATGGCTCAGCCCGGATTGATCAGCTGGTCTACGTGATGCGCGACGGACACAAGGGGATCGTGCTGGGTCACAAGGGGGAGACGATCAAGGCCGTCAGCAAGGCCGCCCGCGAAGAGCTGGAAGAGTTTCTGGGCCGCAAAGTGCATCTGTTTTTACAGGTGAAAGTGCGGCCCAACTGGCTGGAAGAGGCGGAGCGCTATTCCGAAATGGGGCTTGATTTCCGCGATGGGAATGGCTGAGCCAGGCCGCGTTGTCCCTGACCGGCGCGCAACCAGCGCGGTCCGATTGAGTGTATTTTGCAGGATGAAGCAGGAGCGGTTGTGCCCCGTCTGACAGCTCGGTTCTGGGTCGACGCCTATTTGGCCCGGTTGCGGGGGTTCGACATCCCGGCCTTCGTTGTCGCTCACGGTGACGATACGGGCGGCGCAGTGTTGGTGAAGGTCTCGACCCTTGACGGGCAGGCGCGTGTCTTTCAGCGTTCCTTCGATCTGATGAGCGGGGAGCGGCGCTGGGTCGATCTGGCGACCGGGGCGGAGACGGAGGTGGACGAGGCGATCAGCCGTCAGCGCGGATTCGATCCCGATCTATGGGTGATCGAGGTGGAGGATCGGCAGGGCCGCCATTTGCTGGATGAGGAGGGGCTGGCGTGATCGAGTGGCGTGATGAAGGCATCCTGCTGTCGGCGCGCAAACACGGAGAAACCTCGGCCATCATCGAAGTCTTCACGCCGCAGCAGGGCCGTCACGTGGGTGTCGTACGCGGCGGGACCAGCCGAAAGGTCGCGCCGATCCTGCAGCCCGGTGCGCAGCTTGATGTTGCCTGGCGCGCGCGGCTGGAGGATCACATCGGCAGTTTTTCGGTAGAACCGGTGCGCAGTCGCGCCGCACTTGTGATGGGCGACCGGCTCGCGCTTGCGGGGTTAAATTCGGTTACGGCGCTCTTGGCCTTCTGTCTGCCGGAGCGCGAGGCCCATCCGTCCCTATATCGGCGCAGCGAGGCGCTACTGGACCTCCTGGGGCAAAACGAGATCTGGCCGCTGGCCTACCTGCAGTGGGAAGTGAGCTTGTTGGAAGAGATGGGCTATGCTCTTGATCTCACCTCCTGCGCGGTGACCGGCGCGACGGAAGGGTTGATCTTTGTCTCACCCAAATCGGGCCGCGCTGTATCGGCCGAAGGCGCGGGCGACTGGGCAGAACGGCTCCTACCTTTACCGGACGTCCTGCGGGGGCAGGGTGAAGGGGCAGACGCCGAAATTGCCGAGGCCTTTCGCACAACGGGTTATTTCCTCGCGGCGCATCTTGCCGCCGATCTGGGCGATAAGCCCCTGCCCGAGGCGCGGGCCCGGTTTGTTGCGACCTTCGAACGGCGACTTTGACATGTCTGGATAGAGTTTGCCGTAAGGTTCGCCTGGCTTGACTGATTGTCCGTTCATCGCCGCCCTAACGGAGTGAGCGAAGCCGAAGAGTGACTTAGCCGCCTTTCCCGGCATCAATGACGGACTGGGCGGCGTCCTGTACGGCCTGCTCAACCGGTCGGAAGGTCATTCCGAAAAGCGATCTGGCCCGGGCATTTGAGACATCCTGGCGCTGCCCGAGGGTTGGAACGATTTGCCTGATGGTTGGATCGAACAGGGCCAGAATACGGACCAACGTGTCCGGCGCACGCCGGGTCACGACCTTTCGGGCCGGATAGGCCTCCGCAAGAACCTTTGAGATGTCCATGAACCACATGAAATCCGACACGGCAGCGATCCTCTTGCCGATGCTGTCGGGCCTGTCGATGGCGTTCACGTGGATATCTGCCACATCGCGGACGTCGACAGTTGAAAATCCGATCTGTGGTACGGCTGGGTCTTTGGCCGCAAGGGCCCGTTCAATGACCCGAAGGGAGGTGCCGTAGTGGCGGTCCAGCGCGGGCCCCAGAATGAAGCCGGGGTTGATCACGGTCAGTGCGACATCGGGATGGTCTTTCACGAAATCCCAGGCGGCCTGCTCGGCAAGTGTTTTTGATTTGACATAGGGCGTCACGCCTCTGGCCGTCAGGTCGGTCCAGTCGCTCTCATTGATGGAGCCTTCGCCGCCCTGACCCGCGATGGCCGCCGTCGAAGAGGTCAGAACCACCCTTCCGATCTTCGCCTTTTCCGCAGCCTTCATGGCGCGCAGGGTACCATCCACCGCTGGGCGAATGACCTCCTGCTCATCTCTTGGCTGAGTAAGGGGAAAGGGGGAGGCGGTATGGACCAGGACATCCATGCCATCGCAGGCCTCATCCCATCCCGTATCTGACGATAGGTCGAGCGCAACGAAACCGAGGTGATTGATTGTTTCGGGGTCCGTCAGGTGGGGGCGAACGGCCTCCCGCACCTCATCCGCACGGTCCATCGACCTGAGCGATCCGCGCACCTTGTGTCCGTCGTTCAAGAGGCGCAGCAGGATATGTTTGGCCAGAAAGCCGGTGACACCGGTGAGAAGGATGGATTGTGACATCAGATCTCCGCTCAAAACTGGCTCCAGTGCCAGGAAACCGCTATTCAGAAAGGGCCAGCACAGTATCGATCAGGGTGTCAAAGATCCTGAGTTGCCCCGCCGCTTCACTTGCGGGAAGACCCGGCAGGCCCGCCAGGGTTGCCTGCAGCGCGATGGCGAAATCGGCGTTGCCGAGGCCCAGTTCCCTTAACAGCAGTGAAATGTAGGTCAGCCGCTCTTCGTCGATCAGCTTCAGGGACTGGCCAACGCGAACATCGGTCCGACCCCAGATACGCAGGGCGATTTCGGTGTGATCCGAGAGGATATCGCGCCCCAATTGGCGGAGGCGCTGGTCGGGATTGCCGCCGGAGGCGACAGAGGCGGCCAGGGCGGCCAATGCCTCCTCACGCCATGTGTCGATCAGGGCCCCCTGAAAGGTCGGCACATCTTTGAAATGCCAGTAAAACGACCCCTTCGTCGTGCCTAATCGGCGCGCGAGGGGTTCGGCGGCCAAGGCTTGCGGCCCCAGGGCTGCAAGGGCTTCAAAACCAGCGGCGATCCATTTTTCCGGAGAGAGGCGCGGACGTGACATGGAGGAGGCTTACGCCCTGAAAAAGAGGGAGGCAAGGCACGCCTCCCCCCATCGATAAAAAGCCTAGCCCAGAAGGCGGCGTGCGATCACTTGTGCCTGAATTTCAGCCGCTCCCTCAAAGATATTGAGGATGCGCGCGTCACAAAGCACCCGGCTGATCTTGTACTCCAGTGCGAAGCCGTTGCCACCGTGAATCTGCAGGCCGTTGTCGGCCGCGGCCCAGGCCACCCGGGCCCCCAGCAGCTTGGCCATACCGGCCTCAACGTCACAGCGGCGCCCCTCATCCTTCTCGAAGGCGGAGAAGTAGGTCAACTGCCGCGCCACCATGATTTCAACCGCCATCATTGCCAGTTTCGACGACACGCGGGGGAAGTTGATCAGGGATTTGCCGAACTGTTTGCGGTCCTGCGCGTACTGCATGGAGATGTCGAGCGCCGATTGTGCCACGCCGATAGCGCGCGCGGCGGTCTGGATGCGGGCCGATTCGAAGGTTTCCATCAATTGCTTGAAGCCCTTGCCCTCTTCTCCGCCCAGCAGGTTTTCACCGTCGACGTGGAAATTGTCGAAGGCAAGCTCGTATTCTTTCATCCCGCGGTAGCCCAGCACCTCGATCTCACCGCCGGTCATGCCTGCGGTCGGGAAGGGATTTTCCTCAGTACCCGGGGTCTTTTCGGCCAGGAACATGGACAGGCCCTTGTAATCGCTCGTCTCAGGATCGGTCCGTGCCAGCAGCGTCATGATCTGCGTGCGGGTCGCGTGGGTGATCCAAGTCTTGTTGCCGGTGATCTTGTAATCGCCGTTCTCGTCCTTGACAGCGCGGGTGCGCAGCGATCCCAGATCGGAACCGGTGTTGGGCTCGGTAAAGACCGCCGTGGGCAGGGTTTCGGCGCTTGCCAGGCGTGGCAACCACTTTTCCTTCTGCTCCTGGGTGCCGCCCGCAATGATCAGCTCAGCCGCAATTTCGGACCGGGTGCCCAGCGAGCCGACACCGATGTAGCCGCGCGAGAGTTCCTCGGAGACGACGCACATGGACGCCTTGGAGAGGCCAAAACCGCCGAATTCCTCGGGGATGGTGAGGCCGAAGACACCCATCTCGGCCAGTTCCTCAATCACCTCCATCGGGATCAGCTCATCCTTGAGATGCCACTCGTGCGCGTAGGGCTCGACCTTGTCGACGGCATAGCGGCGGAACTGTTCGCGGATCATCTCAAGCTCATCGTCGAGGCCGGTGGCGCCCACGGTAATCTCGGCGCTGCGTTCCTGCATCAGTTCTACAAGGCGTGTGCGGGCGTTCTGGGTGTTGCCGCCCTGGGTCAGGGCCATGACCGCGGGTTCCATCATGCCGCGCATTTCTTCCTCGGACAGTCCCAGATCCTGCAGGCGCAGGATCTCTGCCTGGTTCATCTGGATGCCGCCATAGATCTGCCAGAGGTATTCACCAAAGGCGATCTGGTGGATCAACTGCTCAACCTCGCCGAACTTGCCTTCCCTATTCAGCGCCTCGGCCCATTTCTGCATCTGTTCAAGTGACTGCGCATAGGTGGCAAGCCAGGCCAGCCCGTGGGCGGCGGTCTGGTTCTCCTCGATCAGGTCCGCGGACACGCGACCGTCACGGCTGACCGTCTCGCGGACCCGCGCCTTAGCGGTTTCAAGAATCGCCATGACCGGGGCCACGGCTGCATCCGTCAGCTGAAGAAGATTGTCTAAAATGCTGGGCGCTTGCATTTGCGTCATGTCCTGACCGTCGTGTGCCATTATCATCATCCCTTTTGCTGTTGGCTAGCGGATAGCTTGTTTGCAGGTGCAGCACAACAAAGATACGTTTGACTGCGTCATTTTGTTCGATAATTACGCGGCGGATTTAGCCGTGCAGTCCCCATCTGGGCTGGTATGTAGAGCCATGACCACGCTTTTCCCCTTTCTCGATCCCTTATATTTCGTCAGTGCCCTGGTGGTGGCGCTTTGCGCGGGTTTCGTCAAAGGGGTCGTGGGATTTGCCATGCCGCTGGTTCTGATTTCGGGCCTCGGGACCTTTGTGGCGCCCGAGATTGCGCTGGCGGGGCTGATCATTCCGACACTGGTGAGCAACATGTGGCAATCCATGCGTCAGGGTCTTGCAGCCGCCTGGCAGTCCGTTCGCGTATTTTGGGTGTTTCTTGTGACCGGGGGCGTCACTCTGATCATTGCAGCGCAATTCGTCAGGATCATCTCGGAGAGTGCGATGCAGCTGACCATCGGTGTGCCGGTCGTGTTTTTCGCCTTGCTGCAGCTTTCCGGCTACCGGTTCCACATCACCCGCAAGACTTGGCGGATCGAGGCGGCAGTTGGCGGGCTTTCGGGTGTTTTGGGGGGGCTGTCAGGGGTCTGGGGACCGCCAACGGTCAGCTATCTCACGGCCCTCAACACCCCCAAGTATGACCAGATGCGAATCCAGGGCGTGATCTACGGCGCGGGATCCGTATTGCTCTTTGCCGCGCACCTGGGATCGGGCGTGCTGAGATCAGAGACCATAGCTTTTTCTCTGTCACTCGTGCCGCCCGCCCTGATCGGCATGTGGATCGGAGGGAAAGTGATGGACCGGATCGATCAGAACGTTTTCCGCCGGGCAACGCTGTTCGTGCTGCTGCTGGCGGGGCTGAATCTGATCCGCAGGGCGCTCTTCTAGCGCTGGCGCGAAACGGTCACGCCCGAGACGTCTTCGATGAAGGTGACGATGCGGTTCTTGATTGCGGCATCCTTGATTGCGGCAAGGGCCGAGACGATTTCCATCCCGGTATCTTGCTTGGGTTGATCGCCCGAAATCTGGTTCAACCCTTCGAAAAAGTAGCTTGGCGGGACATCCAGGGTTTCCGACAGCTCGAAAAGACGGCTTGCGGCGATACGGTTCGATCCAATTTCATATTTCTGGATCTGCTGGAACGACAGGTTGAGTTTGCGCGCGACGTCGGTCTGCGACATGCGGCGCAAGGTACGGATTTGTTTCAATTTCCGCCCTACGTGGGCGTCTACTGGATGTGCCATCTGGATAACCTCTGATTGATACAGAAGTAATCGCCAAGAACGCGAATCCATGCAATTGGCTACATATTTTCTATTTTGACGTGTAAATCGACCACCAATGTATGATCTATTTAACCGCAATGGGTGATAAATGTACTATCAATATATGTGATTCGGTTTGGGGGCGGGCCTTGGCAGCCTGAAGAAGAAACCTTGGAAAATCAAAACGCAGTAAATCGAACGATCGATCTCAAGTCAGCAGCCTTTCCGGCAAACACCAATGTATCGCCAGGCCTGTTGTTCGAGATGATACGTTCCTTCGTGACACTGGCCGCAACGTTGAACCTGAGCCACGCGGTCAAGGAACTTGGCAGCACGCGCCAGACTGTGCGCCGGCATATCGCCACCCTGGAAGAGGCGATGGGCGCGCCCCTGTTCTTCCTTGATGATCGCCAGTATTTCCTGACCAGCGCGGGCGAAAATGCCTTGCCGGACGCGAAAGACATCCTTGCGCGCGGGACGACCTGGCTCAAGGGGCAGTCAAGCTCAATCGGCCATCTACAGCATCTCAAGGCCCGCGTGGGAGACTGGGATTTCTACCAGGAGCAGCAACCGCTGGGGAAAATCTGGACGGATGAATCCGTGCTTTTGCGAGAGACCTTCAGGGCCTGGGCCATGTCCGCAGGTGAGATCGAGCACCCGAATTTCGCCCATGTGCGCCCCTATCTGATCATCTATCGTCAGGCCGACGCCGGTTGGATCTGCGTTGAATTTGGCGAGAAGTCGGTCTACGTGAACTGGTTCGGCCGCGACTTCGCGCGCTCTTCTATCGGCCGACCCCTGGCCCAGATGCCCGCAGGAGAAGAGTTTTCCCATCTCATCTATCAGGCTTTCGATGAGGTTCAGGCCACGCAAACCGCCCGCCTCGACCACGTCTTTACCCGCATGCCCCGTCTTGGCGCGGCCTCTCAGGTACCTGTTGCCTATCAGAGGTTGATCTTCAACGGGTTCTTCCCGGACCGAAGTCCGGCCGTGCTTTCCCTGATCATGCCGGTGGCGGATGTGGCGATTTCCGGGCTTGATCCGGAGAAGCTGGAAGCCCTCGATCCGGTTGAACCTATCCCCTTTGACGAGGAAGAGGCTCGATTCGAGAAATGCGCTAAGAAAGCGCTCGATTAACCCAATTTTAAGACCTCGACGCAATTGTGACATTTTTTAGGCATGAACGGGCCAAAACACGGGCATTTTGGCGGCATTTGTATTAACGTTCTTCTACGGTAGGTAGTAGGGACAGTATCAATGACAATTCAGTTTCCGCAGGACGCGGCACCGTTCATCGCGACGAGCCGCAATATCTTGAGGTCTTTTGGCGTCGAAATCACAATTGGCAGTGACTTCGCCGAATATAGCAAGATCATCAGAGAGGAGCGAAAAGTACAGAATCTGGGTGCCCCATTTGACCATGAACAGCACGAACTGAAACCAGCAGATTCGTTCTGGTTGATCGGTCGAAACGATGATGGTGACCTGATTCACACACAGGCGGCGAAAAAAGTGCCCCTCGGAGGAAAAACGTTGGCAGCGCATCTTCTCCGCAGGTTCAGGGACTTTCCGCCGCCTCTGCCCGGTGTCGATTTGAAGCGTTCGCGCTTCAGAGCGTCGCCCGGATCGCATCACATCAAGGGCAACGTTGTGTACCACGGTGAGGTCTGGATGGCGCCTCCCGAAAAGGGGCGCTACCGGGGTGTTGGGCTTTCCACCGTTCTGGCCCGAACGGGTCTGTTGGAGGTGATGCGCCGTTGGGATCCGGACTTCATGTACGGGTTCATGCTGCGCAAAGTGGCCTTCAAGGGCTTTGCCGAGCGCATGGGCTACATGCACAATGAGCCCGGTGCCTTGAAATGGCAGATCGAAGGGATCGAAGAGCCGATTGAGGCCTTCCTCACGTGGCTCAGCGCCGAGGATGCGCGCTATATGCTCGATATCCCGGTTGAGGATCTGGTAGCCGAGGCCGCCTGAAAACAACTCACGCTGCTTATAGAGAAGGAGCCGCAGTCTGCTGCGGCTCCTTTCTGTTTCTCAACTATTCTTGCAGTCAGTTGATCGCCGCGGCTTTCACGTCGTCGTCGATGAAGGGAAGGTACTGGGCGAAGTTCTCGGAGAACATGGTGACCAACTTGGCGGCCTGACGGTCGTAGGCCTCCGGGCTGTCCCAGGTCCGGCGCGGGTCCAGCAGGATATCCGCCACGCCGCCGACCGATACTGGCACTTCAAAGCCGAAATTCGGATCCTTGCGGTATTCCACATCCGCCAGCGCCCCTTCGAGTGCCGCGGTCAGAAGCGCCCGGGTCGCCTTGATCGGCATCCGGCTTCCTGTGCCGTAGGCGCCGCCGGTCCAGCCGGTGTTGACCAGCCAGCAGGTCGCCCCGTGTTGGGCGATCTTCTCGCGCAAAAGCTCACCGTAGACCTCGGGCCGCCGCGGCATGAAGGGCGCGCCGAAACAGGTTGAGAAGGTGGGCTCGGGCTCGGTAACGCCCCGCTCGGTGCCCGCAACCTTGGAGGTGAAACCGGAGAGGAAGTGGTACATGGCCTGCGCCGGTGTCAGCCGGGCAATCGGGGGCAGCACGCCAAAGGCATCGCAGGTGAGCATGATGATGTTCTTGGGATGCCCGCCCACCGCCTTTTCCGAGGCGTTTGAAATGTAGTGTAAGGGATAGGCACAGCGCATGTTGGCCGTCAGGCTGTCGTCCTCGAAATCCAGTTCCTTGGTCTCGGGATCGAAAAGCATATTTTCGATGATCGTCCCGAACTTTGTCGTGGTGTCGTAGATCTCGGGCTCCGCCTCGCGGCTGAGGTTGATCGTCTTGGCGTAGCATCCCCCTTCGAAGTTGAATGTGCCGTGATCGGACCAGCCATGTTCGTCATCCCCGATCAGCACGCGCTGGGGATCGGCGGAAAGGGTCGTCTTGCCTGTCCCCGACAGACCGAAGAAAACCGCCGTATCAACAGGATTGCCCACCGCATGGTTGGCCGAGCAGTGCATGGGCATGATACCCTTTTCGGGCAGCAGGTAGTTGAGGAGGGTGAAGACGGACTTCTTGTTTTCGCCCGCATATTCCGTCCCGCCGATAAGGATCAACTTGCGGTCAAAGTTCATGGCGATGACCGTCTCGGACCGGCAATCGTGTTTCTTGGGGTCTGCCTGAAAGCTTGGGCAGTTGATCACCGTGAAGTCCGCGATGAAGTCATTGAGATCAGCCCGCTCAGGGCGGCGCAACATGGTGCGGATGAAAAGCCCGTGCCAGGCCAGCTCGGTCACCATGCGGACATTGATTGCGTGACGGGGGTCTGCACCGCCGACAAGGTCCTGCACAAAGTAGTCCTTGCCCTGCATATGAGAGAGCATGTCCCGGTAAAGCGCGTCAAATCCTTCGGGCGACATCTCGGCGTTGTTTTCCCACCAGATATGCTCGGCCACGTCGTCGGTCCGAACGACGTGTTTGTCCTTGGGCGACCGACCGGTGAACTTGCCCGTGGTCACAAGGAAGGAGCCACCGTTGCCCAGGGTACCCTCATCCCGCTTCAGCGCGATTTCAATCAGCGCGGGCTCCATCAGGTTGTAATAGACATCGCCCAGCCCATCGATCTGTTGATCCTCAAGGCGGAACTGCGGGTTCACCCGTCCAAATGTCATATTTAGTCTCCTGTAGGTGCGCGCGTGGCGCTGGTCTGGCTTTTGCGGACGGTCCGCCCGCGACCCTTCAGGGCCGTAATGCGCCTATTAACACGACGCTTTCGCGGATGAACAGGTGGCTTGTCAGGCGTTAGCGCCATCATGGCAAACTTTGGCCCCAGGGCCCTTTCCGGCCTTGAAAACCGGCAAAGAGGCGGTCTTGGGTCAATAGAAAAAGTGCGGCAATTTAGCCATTCCTAACCAAATTATGGCGGAAATGGGGCCAGGCGCACGACTGATTCGCACTTAGAGATTGATTCGTATGCCGAAATTGGTGATTTATGATGCAAAACTAAAAAGACGAAAATTGAGCAGCATGAAGGATACAGGCAATGTCGAAAATTGCGTTGGTCGATGACGACAGGAATATCCTGACGTCCGTATCGATGACTCTCGAAGCGGAAGGGTTTGAAGTAGAAACCTACAACGATGGGCAGGCGGCTCTGGACGCTTTCAACAAGAAACTGCCGGATATGGCTGTGTTGGACATCAAGATGCCGCGCATGGACGGAATGGATCTGCTCCAGCGGTTGCGCCAGAAAACCGCGATGCCGGTGATCTTCCTCACCTCCAAGGACGATGAGATCGATGAGGTTCTGGGCCTGCGCATGGGCGCGGACGACTACGTAAAAAAGCCCTTCAGCCAGCGCCTGCTGGTCGAGCGGATCCGCGCACTGTTGCGCCGCCAGGACGCCGTCGACAGTGGTGAGGTCGGTGATACCGAAGAAACCAAGGTGATGGAGCGGGGCGATCTGCGAATGGATCCGCTGCGTCATGCTGTGACCTGGAAGGGCAAGGACGTGTCGCTTACCGTGACCGAATTCCTGCTGCTTCAGGCCCTGGCACAGCGCCCCGGTTTCGTGAAATCCCGTGACCAGCTGATGGATGTCGCCTATGACGATCAGGTCTATGTGGACGACCGAACCATCGACAGCCACATCAAGCGTTTGCGCAAAAAGATGCGCACCGCGGACGATGAATTTTCCGCGATTGAGACGCTCTACGGTATCGGCTATCGCTATAACGAAGAGTAAGTCCGTAAAATGGCCTTGGCCGAGAGGAGCTTCGTGCGCGATCTGAGCCAGCATCCGGCGGACAATGATGTTGTCCTGGGCGATGATTGGGTGACCCCTGATCACAGCGCACCGGATGAGGTGCGCGCGCGTCGCGAGCGCCGCGGCCTCTTTTCGCTGCGGGCTTCGCCGCTGACACGCAAGATCATCACCTTCAACCTGATCGCGCTCAACGTTCTGGTTGCAGGTATCTTATACCTGAACTCCTCGCGCGACAGCCTGGCTGTACAACGCGCTACGGCACTCGTGTCCGAGGCTGAGTTGATCGCCGACGTGATCGAGGCGCAGTTGGCTGTCGGCGTGCCGGTCAACCTTGCCACGGGTGACGGTGTAGACGCCGCCAAGACGCTTGAGGGGCTGGATCTGCGCGACAGCGTGGATGTCTTTGTTTATGACCCCTCCACCAGAATTGTGGCCAGCCACATGGGCGATACCGCCGCGAATGGGGGTGTGGACCGGCAGGACCGCACCTGGCTGACCGATGGTCTGAACTGGGTCTGGGACAAGGTCTCCGGCACCGGCAGCGCAGCCGGAGAGGTTTCCGACCAACCGGTCGAAGAGCGTCTCAAGTCGCTGGTCCAGGTCACGATGCAATCCGGCACCCAGATTGAGAATACGGTCGATGCAGAGGCTGGCACCCTCTTCACCGTGCTGACGCCGATCATGCAGGGCGACCAGCCCGTCGGCGTGGTGGCCATTGCCTCGATCGCCGGCGAAATTGACAACCTTGTGCGCGGGGAACGTGAACGGGTGCTGCAGATGTTCGTCATCGCGACGCTGGTTTCCATCGGTTTGAGCATCGTTCTGGCCTCCACCATCGCCCACCCCTTGGCCGATCTTGCGACCGCTGCCGAACTGGGGCGGGACAAGGACGCGCGAAAGATGAACCCGGGGCGCATCCGCATCCCCGATCTGACCGCGCGCCCCGATGAAATCGGACGCCTGTCCGGCGCTCTGCGGGGTATGGTATCCGCGCTCTACAATCGCATCGACGGTAACGAACAGTTTGCCGCCGATGTGGCCCATGAGATCAAGAACCCGTTGGCCTCACTCCGCTCTGCCGTGGGCACGCTGCGCATGGTCAAGCGCGACGACCAGCGGGAAAAACTGCTGGACGTGATCGACCACGATGTGCGTCGCCTCGACCGCCTGGTCAGCGATATCTCCAACGCTTCCCGCCTTGATTCAGAACTGGTCAAGGAAGAGGAGGAAGAATTCGACCTGCTGAAGATGGTCGGCAACCTGGGCCAGTACCTGGGTGAAGATGCCAAGAAGAAGGGCATTGATTTCATCACCGATTTGCCGAGTTCGCCAATCCATGTGCACGGGCTTGAGGCGCGGCTGGCGCAGGTCTTTGTCAATCTCATCACCAACGCCATTTCCTTCTGCGAGGACGGCGATGCGATCCGCGTCTGGGTGCGCAAACGGGACAACAGGGTTCTGGTCGTCGTCGAAGACACCGGACCGGGTATCCCCGAACAGGCCCTTTCCAAGATTTTCAAACGCTTCTATTCGCAGCGACCGGATGAGCATTTCGGCAACAACTCGGGCCTTGGCCTTGCCATCTCCAAGCAGATCGTTGAGGCCCACGGCGGCGTCATCTGGGCCGAGAATATCCGCCCGACGGAGGCTGATATCACGTCCGAGCCGCTGGGTGCGCGCTTTGTCGTGGGTCTGCCGACCTGACAACCCGTTAGCCACAACATGGAAAAGGCCACCATCCTGCACGCGACAACCGTCAGCGTCGATGGAAAGGCGGTAATGATCCTTGGTCCCTCGGGCGCAGGCAAATCGGCACTGGGCCTGCGGCTGATCAGCCTTGGCGGGCAGCTGGTGGCGGACGACAGGACAGAAGTGCGCCGGGAGGGGGTAGCGGTCATCGCGACGGCGCCCAAGGCGATCAGCGGTCTGATAGAGGCCCGCGGCGTCGGCATTCTGCGCAGCCCGTCGGCAGGCCCGACACCCCTGCACCTGGTCGTGGATCTGTCAAAGGAAGAAGCGAAACGGCTGCCCGACCCACACTTCCACATCGTGGAAGGCCGCGAATTTCCCTGCCTCCACCGGATCGATGGGGACCATTTCGCCGCAGCCATATTGCTTTATATGCGAGGTGGGATTACCTCCGGCGCATGAAAGCGGCCCCCCATCGTAGCCCCTCCTCCCCCGCAGGTAGAACCCGGCGTTTCGTGCTGGTAACGGGACCTTCGGGTGCCGGGAGGTCTTCGGCCCTCAACGTGCTGGAGGACGCGGGTTTTGAAACCATCGACAACCTGCCTCTGCGGCTCCTGCCAGCACTCGTGGAGTATGCGGGCAACGACCGGCCCGTGGCCCTTGGGATCGACGCGCGCAACCGGGACTTCTCAACCGACGGTGTGATCGAGTTGCTCAACCGGATGAATGCGCAGGCGGACATGACAATGGAGCTGCTCTACCTCGACTGTGCCGTTGAAACCCTGCTGCGCCGATTCTCCGAAACGCGCCGACGCCATCCCCTTGCGCCTAAGGATCGCCCGGCGGACGGAATCCGCCGGGAACAGGATCTGCTGCGCCCGCTGCGCACCCGTGCCGATGTCCTGATCGACACAACGCACCTCAACATCCATGAACTGCGAAGCGAGGTCGAGCGCTGGTTCGCCCCCTCGGGTCGGCATCACCTGACGGTTTCGGTCCAGTCGTTTTCCTACAAACGCGGCCTGCCGCGGTCGGTCGATATGGTCTATGACTGCCGGTTCCTGCGGAACCCCTATTGGGAGGCGGGCCTGCGTCCCATGGACGGGACCCACCCCGAGGTTGCATCCTTTGTGGCGGGCGATCCGCGGTTTGAGGCCTTCGCCCAGCAGGTCCTTGACCTGAGCCTACTGATCCTTCCGGCCAGCCGGGATGAAGGGAAATCCCACCTTTCCATCGCTTTCGGCTGCACCGGCGGCCAACACAGGTCCGTCACCCTGGCCGAACACCACGCTTTGCGCCTTGCGGAAGCGGGCTGGCAAGTGTCAATTAGGCACCGTGAGCTGGACCGCCAGAATCTCAACGAGGCCACCACGTGATCGGAATTGTCATCGTCGCACATGGGCAGCTGGCGCGCGAGTATCTCGCCGCCATCGAACATGTTGTGGGATCGCAGAATGGCGTGCGGGCGATTACGATCGATGCGGATCATGACCGGCGCGAAAAAGAACGCGAGATCTGTGCCGCCGCTGACGAGGTCGATCAGGGAAACGGTGTTGTCGTGGTGACTGACCTCTACGGCGGCTCTCCCTCCAACCTGTCGCTGCTGGCCTGTCAGCCCGAAAACCGCCGCATCATCTACGGCGCGAACCTGCCGATGCTGATCAAGCTGGCCAAATCACGCCACTTAGATGTACCAGACGCCGTGCGCGCGTCACTTGAGGCGGGTAAGAAGTACATCGACAGCCAGAACGTCAGCGCCCACTAGAAAGCCCCCCTCAATGACCGAAGTCTCTCTCACGATTTTCAACGAAAAGGGATTGCACGCCCGCGCTTCGGCCAAGCTGGTCGAGGTGGTGGAGGCATTTGACGCCCGCGCAGAGGTCAGCAAAGATGGCATGACCGCGTCTGGCGACAGCATCATGGGGCTTCTGATGCTGGCGGCGGCCAAGGGCAGTACGATTGACGTCCAGACGTCCGGCCCCGATGCCGATGCCCTGGCCGAGGCACTGACAGCCCTGGTCGCGGACAAATTTGGTGAGGGCCGCTAGGCTTCGTAGAAAGAACGCAAGGGTAGAGACGTCACGTGACCAAGGCAACTTCGATGGACGGCAATCCGGTCACCTCTTCCCAGGTCGAAGGGAAACCGGTCGCGATTGAGCAGTACGATCGCAGCAGCCTTTCCTACGCCTCCACCTTCGAGGATCCGTGGAAGGCGCGGATGATCAGCGTGATCGAGCTTTTCACCGGCAAGCTCACGATCCTGCGCATGGTGCGCAAGTTCGAGCGACGGGGTGCCCCCGGTGGACAGGCCTTCTGGCGCGCCGCTCTTGATACCATGGGCATTGATCTGCTGACCCCCCAAGAGCAGATCGAACGCATTCCAAAAGAGGGACCCGTCGTTGTCGTGGCCAACCATCCGCACGGGATGGTCGACGGTATGATCTTTGCCGATCTGATTGGACGGGTCCGGCCCGATTACCGCATTCTGACGCGCTCGCTGCTGACCTCTATCGATGAGGTGGCGGGCAGCTTTATGATCCCGGTGCCCTTCCCCCACGATCCCGACGCGCTGGCCAAGGGCGTGGAAATGCGGGCGAAGGCCATGGCGCACCTCAAGGAAGGCGGCGTGGTTGCGATCTTTCCCTCCGGCGTGGTCGCCTCGTCCGACACCTGGTGGGGCCCCGCGGTTGAAAGGGAATGGAACGTCTTCACGGCTAAGATGATCCGCCGCTCGGGTGCGACGGTGGTGCCGATGCGTTTTCCGGGGCAGAACAGCCGCGCCTATCAGATCGCCAACCGGGTCAGCCCGATGTTGCGGCAGGGGCTGCTGCTCCATGAGATAGTCAAATCCTGCAACAAACCGCAGGCACCGGTTGTCGGCCATCCGATCCCACAGTCAGAGATTGACGCCCGCGCCGATGACCCGCGCGGCTTCATGGCCTGGATGCGCGCCCATACCATGGCCCTCAAGGACTGACAGGCTCTCTCTTTGTCACGCAAAAAACTCCGGGGTCCGGGGCAGAGCCCCGGTCCGCCCGCACAAGTCGTTCCGATGCTCGGACGATCAGCGCGTAGGGACCGGTGTCTCAC
>JABDKA010000012.1 GCA_013002405.1 Sulfitobacter sp.
GTCAGGGGCGGTGCCACACCGGCCGACTACCGTGATATGGCTCAAGAGGCCGGCTTTGAAATAGAGCATATTGAAGAACGCCCCGCGGACATCAAGAGGCACTATGCCAAGCTGGCACATGAGCTTGCTTCCCCGCCCGCCAGTTTGAGCGACAGCGCGGAGGCCCGCCTGAGTGCGAGCATTCAAAGTTGGCAAAAGGCCCTGGCCGCAGGACATATCACCTGGGCCTGCTTCGTCGCGAGAAAGCCTGACCCCGTCGAGTAATCTCCCGGATCCGGTGGGCGCTTCCGCTCCCGTGACGAACCTGTCCCCTTGGGCTTCCTTCCTCTTCAAAGAGCGGATCACACCATGAAACCCTGGGATCAAACAACTCGCGTCGCCCAAACCGAACCTGAACCCGATTTCATTTCTTCTCATACGAAGAGGTGTTGATGGTGCTTAACAAGCTCGCAACGAAAGCCTGCAGGATGATGCCAAGCGTTGGAAAAAACCACGGGCACCATGCGCGTGACTGGAACTGTCGGGGAGGACGAGTGCCGCGCAGACGTTTCTATTGCTTGACAGAGATGGGGGACTGTTCCGGCCCCTCAATTGCCCTGAAACGCGGGGTGCACCAGAAGCCGAAGCCAATCCGCAATGCGCCGCCGCTTCTTGATCATAGTCAATGGGCCGGGGGGGCAAAGACCCTATCCTTTCGGGACTATCTGAAAAGAAAGGGAGAGCGTGATGGTCTCAGTGCAGCAGAACCGGTCTGATCCCTTAGCTGAAAACCTGTTCATATCAGATCAGCTTGACGCAGTGGCAAACCTGCTTGACCGGCAAAACGCTTCCACTTTCAGGGTACGTGCCTACCGGGATGCAGCAACTTACGTAGCCACATTGCCCCATCCAATCCGCGAAGTGTACCAGACTGACGGTCGGCGAGGTTTGGAAGATCTGCCAACCATCGGCGCATCGATCGCCTCAGGTATCTCCGAAATCCTTGAAACGGGCACGCTCAGTCTGCTGGACCGTTTGCGCGGATCGGCTGAACCGGAAAAGCTTTTGCAAACCGTACCGATGATCGGTCCTGCACTGGCCCACGCGATCCATGAGTCCTTGCACGTGGATACGCTGGAAGGGTTGGAAGCTGCCGCAGCGGATGGCCGGTTGGCGACGATCAACGGAATTGGCCCGCGACGGGTGGAAAGCATCCGACATTCGCTGAACGATATACTCAGACGCCGACGTCCCCGGACGCCGAAAGAAGAGACATCGGAACCATCCGTTGCCGACATTCTGGCCGTTGACCAGGAGTATCGAACGAAGGAGTTTGATTTGCCGACCATAAGACCGCGCCGCTTCAACGAGACCGGTCAGAATCGCATTCCGATCCTTCATACCGAGCGGGACGATTGGAGTTACACGGCGCTTTTCTCAAACAGTGGATTGGCCCATCAATACAGGATGACACGCGACTGGGTCGTGATCTACTATCAGAGAAACAATGAGCCAGAGGGCCAATGTACGGTCGTGACGGAGCATGGTGGGCCATTGGATGGAAAGCGTGTCGTGCGGGGCCGGGAACGCGCCTGTTTTGGATATTACCTTGAGTGAGTGAGAAGATTTGACATCCAAGCGCCCTTACACCCTAGCCCTGCGGCTTTTTCACGTCGTCCTGCTGGCAGCAATACTATCCGCGACTACCGCTTCTGGCTCCAGTTTTCAGAAACAGTTGGAAAAAGCCGGAATTAACTATCTGGTACCATCCGATGGCAAGGCCATCCTGGTCAACATCCCTGCATTCGAACTGATCGCATTTGAAGACGGAACGCCGGTGCTGCGAAGCCGGGTGATCGTGGGTGCCCCATGGCACCGTACACCGCGGCTTACAACTTATGTTTCTGCGGTCCGGTTTCGCCCCACCTGGCGGCCGACACCTTCGATGATCGCAAGCGGGGAGCACCGGGACCGCGTCTGGCCCCCAGGAGAGCGCAATCCACTCGGTCTTGCTGCCGTGAGGCTGCAGCCTGGGTTGCTGGTCTATCTGCATGACACCAACCGGCGCGAGCTTTTTGTGGAAGAGAACCGCGCGCTGTCGCATGGCTGCGTGCGGGTGGAACGCTGGATGGACCTGGTTTCCTTCGTACTGGATATGGACACCGCCGAGGTGAGAAATCTGGCCTATGGCAGGCGCACTTTCGATGCGCCCGCGGCGCCGATCCCGGTTGAGTTGGGGTATTACACGCGCTTCATCGACGCGCTTGGGGAGACAGTGACATACCCGGATGTTTATAACCTCGGGCAAGTCTCCGAGTTGCGGGAAGAGCACCCCACGGAACAGGCGGAACTCTGCGCGGCAACTGCGCCGGTTGATTGATCATCGTCGGGGCGGGGGCCACCTTGGTATCGGCTTTGGCGCACGCAGTGACTTTGCCAATAGTGATCCCAGAACTGGCGGCAAAACGAAAAGAGCGGTGGTGAGAAACTTCGGAGGGAGTTGAACGTCAACAAGGCACTGGCCAACCTTTTCGGTGTTACAATGAATTTCTACTCTCGAATGATCATACAAATTAGAAAAATGGAGGTGGACGATGGCAGACCAAGAGGACCTTTGGGAAATGGAGGAGCGATTTTGGAGGGAAGGCGCTGCAAGTGCGCGGGCTATGTCAGCAAAAGATGCCGTGTATGTTCTGCCCTACCCGCCAGGGATTCTTCAGGGCGACTCCGTTTGGCGAGAAAGCCTGGTCGCCCAAAGATGGCGGTCCGTCGTGTTCTCAGAACGCTACTATCAGCAAGAAAAGGATGTTGCTGTGATAGCTTACCGCGTTTCAGCAGAGCGAGATGACACACCGATCTACGAAGCCCTTTGTACCTCTACCTACCTGAAGGATGATGGGAAGTGGATGCGGATCATGCACCAACAATCCGCTGCGGAATAGCGGTTGGATGGCTGCGGCAATGGACAGGCTCCTCGCTGCGGATTTGGCCTGTGAACAGGTCTCATCGACAGGTTGGCGCACCAGCAGGTTTGTAGAACCCTGACGATTTCTGTCCGGTCCCAACAGCGTCAGACGCCTTCCAGGGGATGCCTAATCGCCGCTCTGACGGTTCGTAGAAGCGCGCATTTGGGAGCGAATAGCCGCCAAGACCCCACGAGGTTCGAAAATTGACCGTTTCTGACGTGTTCCAGGTGTTGGATCAAGTGTCGGGGTGGGCCTCTGAAATTAACATAGATATACCAGTATCTTGCGGTAAGTATGTGGCTGGTCGATTGCGGTCAGGACCAGGATATTGAGAGCGAACGTGAATGGCTTCTTTACCTGCGGCCTTCGCCCCAGAAACACTCGGCTCGCAGTCTTGGATTGCAAACGCCTGAGACGCTTTAGGTTCCAACTGGTTCGCGAGCAAAGTGAGTATACTCTTTCAAGGCCGCTTCGCATCCGTCGTCCCAAACAAGGTTCAGCCAGTGCGAAAACGCATCCGCAAAGGCCGATTGCCCCTTCAGATCCCCATAGATGCGGTCCTGTTCAAGCCATACCATCGGGCGTGCTTTTGCGGCCATGGCCCGATCCATCAACTCATCCCAAAATGGATCGTTGGCTTCAATCTTGCTGCCGTCTTCACGGATCCCGGCGCACATGCGTGCCCAAAGGGCTTCGACCAGGGCCAGCCCTTCGACGGAGCGACCCGCTGCAAGTTGGTCGCGCAGGATCGGCAGGACAAAGCCGGGGTGGCGGGCCGAGCCATCGAATGCGACACGGCGTGTCGTGTCGACAATCCGCGGGTTCGAGAAGCGGGTTTCGATAAGATCCACGTATTCCGACGGCGTCTTGCCGGGAACAGGTGCCACGGTTGGCGCAATCTCAGTGCGCTGAACTTTGCCAAAGAAGGCCGAAATGCCCGGATGTGCCATGCAGTCGGCGATGGTTTCTATGCCAAGGATTTCGCCCACATTTGCAATCACCTGGTGACCTGCATTCAGGATACGGATCTTCATCGTCTCATAGGCATGGACATTGTCCGAGAACGTTGCCCCCACCCGGTCCCAATCGGGCCGACCGGCACAAAACTTGTCCTCGATGACCCATTGCCGAAAGGCTTCGTGAGTGACGACAGCGGCGTCCTTGATGCCAAACCTTTCGGCCAACGCCAGTTCATTCGGTCCGGTGGCCGGGGCGATGCTGTCCACCATGGAGTTGGGGAAAGCCGCTTTCGCGTCGATCCAGTCAGCGAGGTCCGGGTCAGACAGGCGCGCAAGCGACACCACAGTCTGGCGCAGAATATCGCCATTGCCTTGCAGGTTGTCGCAGCTTAGCCCGGTAAAGGGGGCTTCGCCTGCCTCTCGGCGCGATTTGTAGGCAGCCACGATTGCCCCAAATGCCGTGCGCGGTGTTTCCGGGTTTTGGGCGTCGTGGATCAAATCAGGATGGTTTGCATCAAACCCTTTTGTCACCGGATCGATGTAATAGCCGCTTTCGGTGACTGTCATGGCGACAATACGGATTGCGGGATCTGACATCTGGCGGATCAGTGGCGCGTTGCCCTCCTCGATGGGCAAGTAGTCGATCATGGAGCCCACGACTTCGGCAGAAACATTTTGCGGATCAAGCTCAATCAGTGTGGTCAGGCAGTCCTGCGCCAGCAGTTTTTCCCGCATTGCGGCATCGTAAGGGCGCACACCTGCGCCGATGATCGCCCAATCGTGGGCCTGACCTGCCTGCATCAGGCGGTGAAGATACCATGCCTGGTGCGCACGATGGAAGTTGCCTACACCGATATGTACGATGCCCGGCGTCAGTGTCGTGCGGTCGTAGCGGGGGTGCTCGACAGGCAATTGATCCAGTGTCGCGTTCGAGAGAGAGATCAGCTCATCCATTGTCCACCATCCACGTTGTAGGTTTGCGCGACGATGTAGTTTGCCGCATCGCTGGCCAGGAACACGGCCATTCCTGTGAGGTCATCCGGTGTGCCCATGCGTCCAAAAGGGACGGCGGCACCGACCTCGCGTTTCTTCTGACCAGGTGCTTTGTTCTCGTATTTGGCAAAGAACGCATCGACACCCTCCCAGTGTTCACCGTCCACGACACCGGGGGAGATCGCGTTGACGTTGATGCCGTGCTTGATCAGGTCCAGTCCTGCAGATTGGGTCAGGCTGATGACGGCTGCCTTGGTGGCGCAGTAGACTGCTACCAGCGGTTCGCCGCGCCGCCCGGCCTGGCTGGCCATGTTTATGATCTTGCCGCCTTTACCGCGGCTTATCATCTGGCGGGCGACGGCCTGCATCGTGAAAAGCGTGCCCTTGACGTTCACGTCGAAACAGCGCGCGTAGTCCTCCTCGGTGATATCCACGATGGGGGCAGCGGTGAAGAGTGCCGCGTTGTTGATGAGGATATCAATAGCTCCGAAACCGCTGCTTTCGGCGATACCAATGGCGGTCCCGATGCTGGCGCGGTCCGTCACGTCCATCTGCACCGATAGCGCCTTGTCGGGGCTCAGTTCCATCGCTGTGTTCGAGGCCCGATCCTGATCGATATCAGCGATGATGACACGCGCCCCTTCACGCAGATAGGCCTCGGCAAAGGCCCGCCCGATTCCTCGGGCGGCACCTGTGATCAGGGCTGTCCTTCCAGCCAGTTGCATCAGCCGATCCTCAGACCCTGGGCATCGAACTTGTGCAGTTTGTCGAGCTGCGGCGTGAGGTAGATGTCATCCCCATGCTTGGCCTCAATGTCGCCCGTGATCCGCACCGTCACCATGTCTCCGGGACCTGAATCGAGGCCGGTGTCGTGCACGTGGATGAAGGTGTCGGAGCCGAGATGCTCAGCAACGCCGACAGTGCCTTTCCACATGCCATCGGTCTTGCTGACATCCGTATGCTCTGGGCGGATGCCGATGGTGGCTGCACCGTGCTTTTGCGCTTCCTCCCCCTTGATGAGGTTCATCTTTGGAGAGCCGATGAAGCCCGCGACAAATTCGTTGCGCGGATTGTGGTAGAGTTCCAGAGGGGTGCCGACCTGCTCAATGAAACCGGCGCGCAGCACGACGATCTTGTCGGCCATGGTCATGGCTTCGACCTGATCGTGGGTCACGTAGATCATCGTGGTCGCAAGACGCTTGTGCAACTCGCTGATCTCCAGCCGCATGCCGACCCGCAGGGCGGCATCGAGGTTGGAGAGCGGCTCGTCGAACAGGAAGGCTGATGGCTCACGCACAATCGCACGACCAATGGCCACGCGCTGACGCTGGCCGCCCGACAGCTGGCCCGGCCGACGGTCGAGGTAGTCGGTCAGGTTCAGCGCCTTCGCGGCTCCCTCAATGCGGCGGTTCTGTTCTGCCTCATCGATCCCGGCCATCCGCATCGGAAACGCGATGTTCTTGCGCACCGACATATGCGGGTAGAGGGCGTAGGACTGGAACACCATGGCCAGACCGCGCTTGGCGGGGGGCACATTTGTGGCGTCCTTGCCATCGATCTCGATGTGGCCCGACGTGATGTCTTCAAGGCCGGCGATCAGGCGCAGCAAGGTGGATTTACCGCAGCCCGAGGGCCCGACAAACACTGTGAACTCTCCGTCTTCGATTGTCAGGTCGAGGGGTGGAATGACCTGTACGTCACCAAAGCTTTTGGTCACCTGGTTGAGTTTGATTTGTCCCATTGGTCAGTTTCCTTATTTTACGGCGCCGAAGGTCAGGCCGCTGACGAGTTGTTTCTGGCTGAACCAGCCGAGAATGAGGATCGGCGCGATGGCCATTGTGGATGCCGCGCTGAGCTTGGCGAAGAACAGTCCTTCGGGGCTTGAGTAGCTGGCGATGAAGGCCGTAAGCGGGGCCGCGTTCGCTGCTGTCAGGTTCAGTGTCCAAAACGCCTCGTTCCATGCCAGGATGAAGTTCAGCAATAGTGTGGACGCGATCCCGGGGATCGCCATGGGCGTGAGCACATAGAGGATCTCTGATTTCAGGTTTGCCCCGTCCATCCGCGCCGCTTCAAGGATCTCACCGGGGATTTCCTTGAAGTAGGTATAGAGCATCCACACGATGATCGGCAGGTTCATCAACATCAGGATGATGACGAGCGCGATACGGCTGTCCAGGATCCCGAGTTTGATGCAGATCAGATAGATTGGATACAGCACACCCACAGCCGGGAGCATTTTTGTGGACAGCATCCAGAGCAGGATGTCCTTGGTTCTTCGCGAAGGAACGAAGGCCATCGACCATGCCGCAGGAACGGCGATGATGATGCCAAGGATGGTGGACCCACCCGCGATGATGATCGAGTTCCAAAGGAACTTGGCGTAGTTCGAGCGTTCCATTACCGCGGTGTAGTTTTCCAGCGTCCAGTCGAAGGCGAGGAAAACAGGTGGGTCTGCAATCGCAGTCGCTTCGGTTTTGAAGCTGGTCAGGATTGTCCAGAGGATCGGGAAGAAGATCAGCAATCCGATGCCCCAAGCGGCGGTCGTGTTAATGATCTTGCGTTGTTGAGTTACTGCGCGGGCCATTGTGTCCTCCTCACGCGTCGAGATTCTTGCCGACGATGCGCATCAGGAAGATGGCAACGATATTGGCGAGAATGATTGCGTAAACACCACCAGCAGAGCCCAAGCCGACATTCTGGCTTTCAAGCACACGCTGGAAAATCAGGTATGTGAGCGTCCGGGTTCCAAAGGCACCGCCCGTGGTGACGAAGATTTCGGCAAAGATTGCCAGCAGGAAGATCGTCTGGATCAGCAGCACAATCGTGATGGCGCGGCTCAGGTGCGGCAGCGTGATAAAGGCAAAGCGCTTTATCGGCGGGGCACCGTCCATCTCGGCCGCTTCCAACTGTTCACTGTCGAGCGACTGGATCGCTGTCAGCAAGATGAGGGTCGCGAAAGGCAGCCATTGCCAGGAAACGATCATAACGATGGAAGGCATGGATGCCTCGGAAAGCCACGAGATCGGCTCTGCCCCGAAGAACTTCCAAAGATGCGCGAAAAGACCATTGGTCGGATCCATGAACATGTTCTTCCACACCAGCGCCGATACGGTTGGCATGACAAAGAAGGGAGCGATGACGAGGATACGGACAACGCCCTGGCCCCACATCGGCTGGTTCAAAAGGATCGCGAGAAGGACGCCGAAGACGATGGTGATTGCCAGCACGCCGCCTACGATGATGAGTGTGGCCGAAACGGATGGCCAGAACGCACTCGAACTTACAAAACGAACATAGTTGTCGAAACCGACCCATCCGAGGTCACCGCCGCGCATGGGCAGGTACTTCTTGAATGAGAAGAGCAAGGTCATGATCAGGGGGACGAGCATCCAACCGAGGAGCAAGATGACCGCAGGAGCCATCATGATCCGGGCCGCTGATCGGGAATGTTGGGTTGCCATCGGGCATACCTCCTCTGTTGATCGCCATCGGGCAATCTGTAACGGAGTTGCGATTTAGGGAGTAGTGAGAGTACCCGGGGGAGCACATTATGAAATGTGTAGCCCCCCCGGGGCAGGAGGATTGCTTAGCGGTAGCCGGCGGCTTCCATAGCGTCGTTCGTCAGGGCCTGGGCCTTCTCAAGCGCCTCGTCGATGGACTGCTGGCCAGCGTAGACAGCGGAGAATTCCTGGCTGACTTCTGTCGCGATGCCCGCAAACTCAGGGATCGCGGCAAACTGAATACCGACGTAAGGAACAGGGTCCACGGTTGGGTTCTGCGGATCAGCTGACAGAATGGAGTCCAGTGTCATCTTTGCGAACGGAACGTCCTTGTAGTTGGCGTTTTCGTACAAAGAGATACGTGCACCCGGAGGTACGTTTGCCCAACCTTCGTTGGCGGCTACCAGTTCAATGTAACCCTTGGAAGTGGACCACTCGATGAACTCCTTGGCGGCCGCTTCTTTCTGAGTGCCCGCAGGAATTGCCAGCGCCCATGCCCAGAGCCAGTTCGAGCGCTTGCCCAGACCGTTATCGGGTGCCAGTGCGAAACCAACGCTGTCCGCAACTTCAGAGTCGTTGGGGTTTGTCACGAAGGATGCCGCAACAGTTGCGTCGATCCACATGCCGCACTTGCCCTGCTGGAACAGGTTCAGGTTTTCGTTGAAACCGTTTGTCGCGTAACCCGTCGGGCCGCTTTCGTTCATCATGCCGACGTAGAATTCCAGCGTGTCTTTCCACGGCTGTGTGTCGAACTGTGCGTTCCAGTCCTCATCGAACCAGCGTGCGCCAAAGGAGTTGGACATCGCTGTGATGAACGCGCCGCCTTCGCCCCAACCGGCCTTGCCGCGCAGGCAGATGCCATTGATCTCGTTGTCACGGTCGGTCATCGCCGCAGCCGCTTCACGGATAAATGACCATGTCGGCGCTTCTGGCATTTCCATGCCCGCTTTTTCCATCAGATCCTTGCGGTACATGATCATGGAGCTTTCACCGTAGAACGGTGCCGCATACATGGTGCCTTCGTAAGACAGGCCGCCCTTCATTGCGGGCAGGATGTCGTCTGCATCATACTCAGCGGACAGATCGTCCAGTGGGACCAGCCATTCATTGGCTGCCCAGATTGGCGTTTCGTACATGCCAATCGTCATGATGTCGAAAGAACCGCCCTTGGCAGCGATATCCGTTGTGACACGCTGGCGCAGAACGTTTTCTTCCAGTGTGACCCACTCAACTGTGTGACCGGTCTTGTCAGTGAAGTCCTGTGTCAGACCCTGCATGCGGATCATGTCGCCGTTGTTCACGGTAGCAATTACCAGATTTTCGGCAAGTGCGCCGCCTGCCGTGACAAGTGCCATGGCCGTTGCGGCGTAAAGTGTTCTTGTAAATGACATCCCTATTGTCCTCCTGGTTGGATGATGGACAAAGC
>JABDKA010000014.1 GCA_013002405.1 Sulfitobacter sp.
GTAGCAGACGCCCTCAAAACCGGCGGTCCCAACAGCTACAACAGCAGCAGCACCTATGACAAACGGCGACATAAGGAACGCAGCCGCCGTCCCTATCACTCCGCCTGTGCCTCCCATAATGCCAACCGTCCCGGCAGCGGACGCACCTCCAGCTGTCGACCCAAGCATGGTCAAACCAGAACCAGCGTGGACCAAAGTGTAAAAGCCTGCGGCCTGCATTGCTGTTCCGGCTGCCGCAGTCGAACCTGTGGCTCCCGCTATTGCGCCTGAGCTATAACCGCCAACAAATTGGCTGAGTCGATAATCGCAAACTTCAGCTGAAACAGTACTCGCAATAATACTAAACGCACTGGCTATCAGAATTGACTTATCAAAACGCATTTAAGAACTCCCATTTAGCGGTACTCTTCAAAGCATAGACTTATCCAAACCAAAAGAAAAGAAAACGCCCCGCAGTTCCCTGCGAGGCGCTTCAATCTCAGGCACCCGGTGTTTCTAAAACTCCGGACAGATTTCTTCGAAGAAACCGTTAGCCCTTCTCTTCCACGATCTCCACCATGTGGGGGATCTTGGCGATCATGCCGCGCACGGCGGGCGTGTCTTCCAGTTCGCGCGTCTTGTGCATCTTGTTCAGGCCCAGGCCGATCAGCGTCTGGCGCTGCTTGGCGGGGCGGCGGATCGGGGAACCGATCTGCTTTACGACGATTGTCTTTGCCATCTTGAGCTCTCCTTACGCGTCTGCAGTGGCTTCAGCCGAAGGGCTGTTGTGGGCCACGTCGCTCTGCTCGTCCACCTTGGGCTGGGCCAGAATGTCAGCCACCTTCTTGCCGCGACGCTGCGCAACAGAGCGGGGCGACTGCTCTTTCTTCAGACCATCCATGGTGGCACGGATCATGTTGTAGGGGTTCTGCGAGCCGATGGACTTGGAAACAACGTCCTTGATGCCCAGCATCTCGAAGACCGCACGCATCGGACCACCGGCGATGATCCCGGTACCTTCAGGCGCGGAACGCATCACGACGCGGCCCGCACCGTGGCGGCCTTGCATATCGTGGTGCAGGGTCCGGCCCTCGCGCAGTTGCACGCGGATCATCTGCCGCTTGGCCTGCTCGGTCGCTTTGCGGATGGCTTCGGGCACTTCCTTGGCCTTGCCCTTGCCAAAGCCGACGCGGCCTTTCTGGTCACCAACCACTACGAGTGCTGCAAAGCCGAAACGCTTACCACCCTTCACGGTCTTGCTGACCCGGTTGATCGCAACCAGGCGGTCGGCGAATTCCGGTGCTTCGTCACGGTCACGGCGCGGGCCGCGACGGTTTTCACGTTCTGCCATGAGAACATCCTTTCAATGGTGGGCAAGCGCCCGATTGTTTCAATCCAGGTGCCCGCATCATCTGACGAAGGCCCGGATCATCGAGGCGGCCCCGGTGGAGCCGCCTACAGGTCTTAGATCTTCAAACCGCCTTCACGCGCGGCGTCAGCCAGAGCCTTCACCTTGCCGTGGAACAGGAAACCACCACGGTCGAAGTAGGCTTCTTTCACACCGGCCTTCTTGGCCCGTTCGGCAATCGCGGTCCCCACCTTGGTGGCGGCCTCGACGTTGTTCTTGCCAACGACGCCCAGGTCCTTCTCCAGCGTGGAGGCGGAGGCGACGGTCTTGCCCGCCACATCGTCGATCAGCTGAGCGGAGATGTTCTTGGACGACCGATGCACGCTCAGGCGCATACGGCCTGCGTTGGTGCGGCGAAGTTTGTTCCGAACGCGCAAGCGGCGTTTGATGAACAGTTGTCTTTTGCTGTTTGCCATCTGATGCGTTCCTTACTTCTTCTTGCCTTCTTTGCGGAAGATGTACTCGTCCTTGTACTTGATCCCCTTGCCCTTGTAGGGCTCGGGCGCACGCCAGGCACGGATGTTGGCCGCGACCTGACCGACGAGTTGTTCATCGATACCTTCCACAACGATTTCAGTCTGCTTGGGCGCGGTCACGGTGACACCTTCAGGCGCCACGTAGTCCACATCATGCGACAGGCCGAGGTTCAGCTTGAGCGTAGCGCCCTGCATCTGGGCACGATAACCCACACCGTTGATCTCAAGCTCTTTCTTGAAACCTTCAGTAACGCCGGTAACCAAGTTGGCGACCATAGTGCGGGACATGCCCCACTGCTGGCGCGCGCGCTTGGACTTACCGCGAGGCGTGACATGCACGACATTGTCTTCCACCTTCAGGTCCACATCGTCCGTGGCCTTGAAGTTGCGTGTGCCCTTGGGGCCCTTCACTTCGATGGATTGACCGGAGACCGTGGCGGTTACACCGCTGGGCAGCTCAACCGGTTTCTTACCAATACGAGACATTGCCTTCTCCTTAGAATACGGTGCAGAGCACTTCGCCGCCAACGTTATGGCTGCGCGCGCTTGCGTCCGACATCACACCCTTGGAGGTGGAGACAATCGACACGCCCAGGCCCTGACGGACCACGGGGATGTCATTTGCGCCCATGTAGACGCGGCGACCGGGTTTGGAGACCCGCTTGAGTTCCCGGATCACCGGCTCGCCTTCGTAGTACTTCAGGCTGATTTCGATGGCCGGATGGCCGTCGGTGCCGGTGGTTTTTTCAAACCCGCGGATGTAGCCCTCGTCGGCCATCACCTCAAGCACATGCTCGCGCAGCTTGGAAGCGGGGGTGACTACAGTGGACTTGCCACGCATCTGGCTGTTGCGGATACGGGTCAACATGTCTGCGATAGGATCGTTCATTGCTTGCCCTCCTTACCAGCTCGACTTGACCATGCCGGGGATCTGACCGGCAGAGCCGAGATCACGCAGCGCGATACGCGAGATTTTCAGTTTACGGTAGTAAGCGTGCGGACGGCCCGTCAGCTGGCAGCGGTTGTGCAGGCGCACGGCGCTGGAGTTGCGGGGCAGTTTGGCCAGCTTCAGGGAGGCGCGGAAACGCTCTTCCATTGGCTTGGACTCATCGCTGATGATTTCCTTCAGCTCGGCACGCTTTGCGGCGTATTTCTTGACCAGTGCTTCACGCTTCTTTTCGCGTGCGATCATGGATTTCTTAGCCATATCTCTATCCTTCCCGATCAGCTGTTGAAGGGCATGTTGAAAGCTTTCAACAGTGCCTTCGCTTCAGCGTCGGTGTTCGCCGTGGTGGCGATCACGATGTCCATTCCCCAGTTCTCATCGACCTTGTCGAAGTCGATCTCGGGGAACACGATGTGCTCTTTCAGACCCATGGCATAGTTGCCGCGGCCGTCGAAAGATTTGCCGGGCACACCGCGAAAGTCGCGGACGCGGGGCATGGCGATCGTGATCAAACGGTCGAGGAATTCGTACATGCGCGCGCCGCGCAGGGTCACTTTCGCGCCCAGCGGCATGTCTTCACGCACGCGGAAGCCCGCGATGGATTTCTTGGCGGTGGTCGTCAGCGCTTTCTGGCCTGCAATCGCGGTCAGATCTTCCTGCGCGCTCTTGGCCTTCTTGCTGTCGCGGACCGCCTCGGCACCACATCCGATGTTCAGCACGATCTTGTCGAGGCGCGGAATCATCATGTCGTTCTTGTAGCCGAACTCTTCGCGCATCTTGCCGCGGATCTCATCGCGGTAGACGCTCAGAAGGCGGGGAGTGTAGTTTGTCTCATCAAGCATCGATCACGTCCCCCGTGGTTTTTGCGAAGCGGACTTTCTTGTCGCCTTCCATCTTGAAGCCGACGCGGGTCGGTTTGCCGTTGGCATCGACGATTGCGAGGTTGGAAAGGTCTATCGGCATCGCCTTGGGGATGCGGCCGCCCTGGCTTTCCTGGCTCTGACGCGTGGCGCGGATGGCAATGTTGACACCTTCCACCACGGCCTTGCCCGATTTGGGATCGACCGAGTTGATGGTTCCGGTCTTGCCCTTGTCCTTGCCGGCAAGAACGATGACCTTGTCACCTTTTTTCAGTTTGGCAGCCATCAGAGTACCTCCGGAGCCAGCGAGATGATTTTCATGAAGTTCTTGCCACGCAGCTCGCGGACAACGGGCCCAAAGATACGCGTACCGATGGGTTCGTTGTTGTTATTGAGAATAACGGCGGCGTTGCGGTCAAAGCGGATGGCGGTGCCATCTTCGCGGCGCACTTCCTTGGCGGTGCGTACGACAACGGCCTTGCGGACGTCACCCTTTTTCACACGACCGCGGGGGATGGCTTCCTTGACCGAGACGACGATGATGTCGCCCACGGACGCGTACTTACGCTTGGAACCACCCAGGACCTTGATGCACTGAACACGGCGCGCGCCGCTGTTGTCAGCAACATCCAGGTTGGTCTGCATCTGGATCATTTGGTTTCTCCCGACCTTTGGGGGGCGATGCGTGCCTTGTCCCCAGGGTTTCGATTAATGTCACGTCAAGTGCTTAACCCTGGCATTCAGCCGGTCTTCGCAAAGACGGCCAAAGGCTGGATAAGCGCGCTGCCTCAGGCTTCCGCCGTCAGCACCTCCCAACGCTTGGTCTTGGACTTCGGTGCACACTCGATGATGCGTACGCTGTCGCCCACCTTGAATGTGTTGTTCTCATCGTGAGCCCGGTACTTCTTGGACTTACGAATGGTCTTCTTCAGAACCGGGTGGGTGAAGCGGCGCTCCACGTTCACGGTGACGGTCTGTGCGTTCGCGTCGGAGGTCACGACGCCCTGCAGGATACGCTTTGGCATGGGTGTCTCTCCTTATTCCGCGGCCGCGTTGGCTTTTTCGTTCAGCACGGTGTTGACGCGTGCAACATCGCGGCGGACCGAGCGCAGGCGCGCCGGGTTTTCAAGCTGGCCGGTGGCCTGCTGGAAACGCAGGTTGAAGGCTTCTTTCTTGAGTGTGACAAGCTCTTCCCGGAGTTGATCCGGTGTCTTGTCGCGCAGTTCGTGGGCGTTCATCACGCTTTTTCCTTTTCAACATCACCAGGAGGCCCCGTTCGGGTGACCACATGATTCTGGTGGAGTGGGTTCGAAGTGCGCCGTATAGGAGGGATCGCAGCGCGGCGCAACCCCTTTGGGATAAGAACATTCTGCACCTGCAAGCCTGCCCTTTGCCATATCTGGATCTGGACGTAAACTGATCCCAATCAAAGGGAGAAGTCGGCCATGTCACCCATTGAAAAAGCGGTCCGTCGCGTTCTGTCCAAATACGCAACCTTTGAGGGGCGCGCGCCCCGGGCGGAATTCTGGTGGTGGACGCTGGCGATGTTCATCCTCTTTGCCATCCTGCGACTGATAGATGGCATCCTCCTCGCGCCGTTCCTTGGCTTCGGGGCCTTCTCTGACAATGCGGGGCAGCCCCTCTCCTCCTTGGTCAGCCTGGCCCTGCTCTTGCCGTGCATCGCCGTCGCGGCGCGGCGGTTGCATGATACGGACCGGAACGGCTGGTGGCTGCTCCTGGTCTTTGTTCCGCTCATTGGTCCGCTTGTGTTGCTCTATTTCTATGTTCAACCCAGCGACGGAGCCAACCGCTTCGGACCTCCCAATCCGCTCTGATTTCCGCCCGAACCTTTTCGAATACCCCTATTTCACAAGGTCCATTTCCATGTTTCGCTCTTTCCTTATTTTTCTGTTCCTATCCCCCGCGTATGCCGCACAGGCCGATGTCTGGAGCTTTGCCACACCTTCCGGCAACATCGAATGCTGGGTTGGCGTAGACGTCGGTGGGTCCGACATCAGCTGCACCATTTTCAACCGTTCAAAACCTGCGTCCGTACCGCAACTCGCAAGTTGTTCCCTGAACCAGGGCGTGACCGTCATGATGCAAAACCGTGGATCCGTTTCCACGAACTGCGCACGACCAGGAGACAAACCAGGCGGTGCACAGCACGTGGCGGACTACGGCGTCACGGGGACCTTCGGCGGTTTTGTCTGCCGGCCCTCCACCCGCGGACTGGAATGCCAGAACGAGGATGGGCACGGCTTCTTTCTATCCCGCGCGCAGCAGCGTGTTTTCTGAGACCAATTTCATCTCGCCTCCCGATCAAGGCTGGGATAATGATTTCAAATGGCTGACATAAAGACCCTCTTCATCACGCCGCTCTATCAAGCCGCCCTGTCCGATCTGGGTAGCGCAATCAACGCGGATGAGCTGGAAGCTTCCTGCTATGCCATTGCCGAGGATGATGAGGCCGGTCAGCAGTGGTCCGAGGAGAACGGATATCCCGGCTATACATCCTATGCCTCTCTCACTGATCTGGGCTGGCGGTCGCCGATCTTTGCCGATCTGATCAAGGTGCTGGATGCCCATGTGGCCGCCTTCGCAAAAGAGCTTGCCTTCGACCTCGACGGTAAGGACCTGAAGCTTGAGGATATCTGGATCAACATTCTGCCCGAAGGTGGTAACCACACGGGCCATCTGCACCCGCACTCCGTGATCTCGGGCACCACCTACGTGGCACTGCCAGATGGCTCAGCCTCCATCAAGTTCGAGGACCCGCGCCTGCCTATGATGATGGCCGCCCCCGGGCGGCTGAAAGAGGCGCCCGAAGAATTGCGCCAGTTCGCCTATGTAGCGCCCAATGTCGGGGATGTCCTGCTGTGGGAAAGCTGGCTGCGCCATGAGGTGCCGATGAACATGAGCGAAGAGGACCGCATTTCGGTCAGCTTCAACTACGCCTGGGGGTAAGGCTGTGACACAGATCCAAAGCGCGCAGGTGATCGCGGGACATCTGCTCCAAGAGACGGGCATCGCCCTGATGGACCGCGATTGCGACGCCTTCATGCGGCACATCGCCTTTCCGCACACGATCGAGACCTTTCAGGGCGAACAGCGGATCGAAACGGAGGGCCATTTTCGCGCGGTTTTCCAGTCATTCCGGGACCATCTGTGCAAGATCGGCGTCACCGACGCCGTCCGACGCGTCATCGAAGCCAGCTTCAAAACCGACACCCGCATCGAAAGCACCCACGAGGTCCGCCTGCTGAACGGCGATGTCCTGGTGCAGACACCCTACGTTGCCTATTCCGTGATCCTGTGGGATGGCAAGGAAGGACGCTGGAAGATCGCCTCCAGCATCTATGCCATCACCGACGCGCCAGAGTTGAACGCGGCCCTGGTCACGGTGGCCTGAGCCGTTTGACCGATATCAATGCGGTCAGTCCGCTCCGCCCCCAGCCTGGGGGCGCGAGAGCGAAAATGGTACTGGAATCGAAACGCACCGAACTTACCGGGCTGGTCGGGACCATCGGCGTGGCCGTGGCGGTCGCAGGCTTCGTCGGCGGCTTCTTCCCCGCCACGACCACAGTCGTCGCCTGCTTCAGCACCTGCGTCGTCGGCACATTGCTGGTGCGGGGCTTTAAGGATCCGCTCAGGGCGTCATAG
>JABDKA010000172.1 GCA_013002405.1 Sulfitobacter sp.
TCGTCATCCCACAGACGATTCTCCATCACGTCTTTCAACACCCTTACAGCGGCACTGACATCGTCCGCATCCAGGTATAGCGGCGTAAAGCCGAAGCGCATGATGTCAGGCGCGCGGAAATCGCCGATCACGCCGCGGTCGATCAGGGCCTGCATCGCGGCATAGCCATGCTCAAACCGGAAAGAGACCTGGCTGCCGCGCACCGCGCCGTCCCGCGGGCTGGCAAGGGTCAGGCCGGGCACCTCTGCCTCCACCTCTTCGATGAATTGCTCCTGCAGGGCAAGCGAGGCGGCTCGGACATCCTTCATGTCGATCCCTTCCCAAACCTTCATCGCCTCTTCCAGTGCCGCCATTTGCAGCACCGGCGGTGTGCCGACGCGCATTCGTTCGATGCCGCGCCCGGGTCTGTAATGAATGTCGAAATCGAAGGGTGCCTGGTGGCCCAGCCAGCCCGCCAGCGCCGGTTCCGCCTCATCCGCCAGATCGGGCCGGACGTAGATAAAGGCGGGCGCACCCGGGCCACCGTTGAGGTATTTGTAGGTGCAACCCACCGCAAATTCGCAGTTCGACCCGGCCAGATCGACCGGGAGTGCCCCGGCCGAGTGGGCCAGATCCCAGACCATGACGGCCCCTGCCGCGTGGGCAAGCTCGGTGATGACCTTCATGTCGTGCTTGCGACCCGTACGGTAATCGACCTCGGTCAACATCACGACGGCGATATCCTCGCCAATGGCCTCGGCCACTTCTTCGGGTTCTACCGTGCGCAGCTCGTAGCCCTGCTCAAGCAGCCCCACCAGTCCTTCGGCCATATAGAGATCTGAGGGGAAGTTGCCTTTGTCGCTCAGGATCACACGCCGGTCAGAGCGCATCTTCAAGCCGGCGGCCAGCGCCTGATAGACCTTGATGGAGAGTGTATCGCCCATCACCACGGACCCCTCGGGAGCACCGATCAGACGGCCCACCGAATTGCCTACCTCGGAAGGCATGGCCATCCACCCGGCCTTGTTCCAGCCGCGGATCAGCATCTGCGCCCATTCTTCGTTCATCACGCTGGCGACACGCTCCGGCACCGATATCGGCATCGGCCCCAGCGAATTTCCGTCCAGGTAGACGACCCCGTCGGGCAGGATGAATTGCTCTTTTTTCAATACCTTAGACACCTATAGTGCTCCTCTGACATGCCACAGCTCGGGGAAAAGCTCTACCTCCAGCATACGGCGGAGGTAGGCCACGCCGCTGGTCCCGCCAGTGCCGCGCTTGAACCCGATGATCCGCTCAACGGTGGTGACATGGTTGAACCGCCAGCGGCGGAAGTAGTCCTCCAGATCGACCAGCTTCTCGGCCAGCTCATAAAGCTCCCAGTGGGTTTCCGGATCTTGGTAGACGCGCTGCCATAGATCCTGCACCGCCGGATCCGCCTGCCAGCTGCCCTCTCCGGGCTCGCCCGCCAGTGACGCGATTCCGAAGCGCGCGCAGGCAACCGCGATGGCCACCTGATAAAGGCTTGGCTGTGCCAGTTCTTCCTCCAGCGCCGCGATGGCGTCCGGCTTGTGCTCATGCACCTTTTTCAGCGCCGCATTGCGATTGCCAAGAAGGTACTCCACCAGCCGGTACTGGTGGGACTGGAAGCCCGACGAATTGCCCAACGAGGGGCGAAAGGCGGTATATTCGCTGGGCGTCATGGTGCGCAGCACGTCCCAGGCAGAATTGAGCTGTTCAAAGATCCGCGCCACCCTGGTCAGCATCTTGAAGGCCGGTTGCAACTGGTCCCCGACAATGCAGCGGCGCGCGGCCTGCAGTTCATGGATCGCCAGCCGCATCCAAAGCTCCGATGTCTGATGCTGGACGATAAAGAGCATCTCATCGTGGGCCGCACTCAGAGGATGCTGGGCCGTCAGGATCGCGTCCAGGCCAAGGTAATCGCCATAGGACATGTCCCCGGCGAAATCCATCTTCGCGCCCCTAGCAGCCTCGTCGAAGGTACTCACGCCTTTTCCCGCAGGGCAAAGCGCTGGATCTTGCCGGTCTGGGTCTTCGGCAGCGCGTCAATGAACTGGATGTCGCGCGGGTATTTGTAAGGGGCGATCGTACTTTTGACGTGATCCTGCAATTCCTTGATCAGAACCGGGTCGCCGTTCGCCCCCTCCACCAGCACCACATGTGCCTGCACGATGGCCCCGCGCGCTTCATCCGGTTTGCCCACGACAGCACATTCGCTGACCTTTGGATGAGCCAGCAACGCCGCCTCTACCTCGGGTCCGGCTATGTTGTAGCCAGAGGAGATGATCATATCGTCGTTCCGCGCGGCGAAATGCAGATAGCCCTTGTCGTCCTTGGAGAAGCTGTCCCCAGTGACGTTCCATCCGTCGATGACGTAAGCCCGCTGTCGCGCGTCGGCCAGATAGCGGCACCCCGTCGGTCCGCGCACGGCCAGACGGCCAACCTTGCCGGTCTCAACCTCGTTGCCCTCCTCGTCGATGATCTTGGCCTCATAGCCCGTGACCGGTTTGCCGGTACAGGCGGGTTGATGATCGTCGAAACGGTTGGTGATGAAGATGTGCAGCAGTTCTGTCGCCCCGATGCCGTCCAGCATCGGCTTGCCCGTCTTCTGCATCCACTCGTGGTAGACCGGCGCGGGCAACGTCTCACCCGCGCTGACAGCGGCGCGGAGAGATGACAGATCCGCCCCCTCATCCATCGCCTGCAGCATGGCGCGGTAGGCGGTCGGAGCGGTGAAACAGACCGTGGCTTTGAAGGTCTCGATAATTTCGATCATGTTGGGCGGGCTCGCCGTCTCCAGGAGCGTGGCCGCCGCCCCGAAACGCAGCGGAAAGACGGCCAAACCGCCCAGACCAAAGGTAAAGGCCAGGGGCGGAGAGCCGACGAAGATGTCATCCGGCGTGACACCCAGCACCTCCTTTGCATAGCCATCGGCAATGATCAGCAGATCGCGGTGGAAATGCATCGTGGCCTTGGGATCGCCCGTGGTGCCAGAGGTGAAGCCCAGAAGCGCCACATCGTCCTGTGCCGTATCTACCGTCTCGAACTGCACAGGCTTTTCCAGCGCCAGTCGGTCCAGCTCCGCATCGTGGTTGGAGGTGCCGTCGAAGCCCACGACCGTCCTGAGGTGTTTCGAGGTCTTGGCGCAGGTGGTGATCTCATCCATCAAACGCGTGTCGCAGAGGGCGTGGCTGATCTCGGCCTTGTCGACGATAGCCCCCAATTCTCCCGCGCGCAGCATGGGCATGGTATTGACCACCACCGCCCCCGCCTTGGTCGCAGCCAGCCAGGCCGCCACCATGGCCGGATTATTGGCCGAGCGGATCAGCACCCGGTTGCCGGGCTGCACGTCCAGATCCTCGACCAGGGTGCGGGCCAGCCGGTTGGTCCAGTCCGCCAGCTCCTTGTAGGTCCGCCGCCGCCCGTTGCCGATCAGTGCAGTTCGGTCGCCAAAGCCCCGCGCCACCATCCGGTCGGTCAGCTCAAACCCGACGTTCAACCGCTCCGGATAGTCGAACCCGTCCAGCAGCAGGTCCGGCCAGAGATCGAAACCCGGCAGGTTATCCCGGGCAAAAGTATCTTGGTGGGCGGAGGGAAAGAGTTGCATCACCTTGCTCCCAAAGTCTGGCGCGCGATCACGACGCGCTGTACGTCCGACGCGCCCTCGTAAATGCGCAGGGCGCGAATTTCGCGGTAAAGGCTTTCGACCATCTGACCCCGCCGCACACCATCGCCGCCGTGCAGTTGCACCGCCCGGTCAATCACCTGCTGCGCCCGGTCGGTGGCGAAAAGCTTGGCCATGGCCGCCTCGCGCGTCACGCGCGCCGCACCGCTGTCCTTGGTCCAGGCAGCACGGTAGACCAGCAGGGCCGCCGCGTCGATGTCGAGCGCCATGTCGGCGATATGGCCCTGGACCATTTGCAGATCACTCAGCGGGGCCCCCTGAACGGTACGGCTGGTCACACGGTCAATGGTCTCATCCAGCGCCCTGCGGGCAAAGCCAAGGGCCGCCGCCGCCACGGTGGAGCGGAACACATCGAGGACGGACATGGCAATTCCAAAGCCCTTCCCACGTTCCCCGATAAGTGCCGAACCCGGGACCCTGACCCCGTCGAAGTGCAGCGTGGCGAGGGGGTGCGGTGCCATTACCTCCAGCCGCTCTTCCACCTTCAGGCCCGGCGTGTCTGCGGGCACCACGAAGGCTGACAGGCCCCTGGCCCCCGGTGCCTCTCCGGTGCGGGCAAAGACGGTGTAGACATCGGCGATGCCCCCGTTCGAAATCCAGGTCTTGCGGCCATCGAGAACGAATCCGTTTCCGTCAGGGGCTGCCGTCATGGTGGAGGCAGCCACGTCCGACCCGGACTGCGGTTCGGTGAGGGCAAAGGCCGAAATCGCCTCGCCTGAGCGGGTCTTCGGCAACCATTCCAACTGTTGCTCCGGGCTTCCGAAAAGCGAGAGCGCCCCCGTGCCAAGCCCCTGCATGGCAAAGGAAAAGTCCGCCAGCCCGTCGTGGCGCGCCAGGGTCTCCCGAATAAGACAGAGGGTCCGCACATCCAGCTGCTCCCCCTCGGGCGCGCCCGAATGTCGCAACCAGCCCCCCTTGCCCATGGCCTCCACAAGGGCGCGACAGGCGGCATCTGTATCGCCATGGTCAATCGACCCCAGGTTGCGCGCCGCCCAATCCTCAAGCGCCCCGGCCAGCTCCCTGTGCCGCGCCTCGAAAAACGGCCAGGTCAGAAAACTTCGGTCAGCCATCAAGCACCTCCCACCAATTTCCAAATGGTTCTAAATCCCCGCCGGAGGCTCCCACGCTCCGCACACTCAATCCCCCTCGAAAACCGGGCGCTCCTTGGCCACGAAGGCCCTGTAAGCGCGCTCGAAATCGCCGGTCTGCATGCAAATGGCCTGGGCCTGGGCCTCGGCCTCGATGGCCTGCTCGATGGACATGGACCATTCCTGGGCCAGCATGGTCTTGGTCATCATGTGGGCAAAGTTCGGCCCTGCCTGGATCTGACGCGCCAGTTTCAGCGCATCAGCGTCAAGCTCGGCTGATGAAA
>JABDKA010000188.1 GCA_013002405.1 Sulfitobacter sp.
CGTCACTTCAGGGCCAAGACCAAGCGCGAAAGAAGGAGGCGGCTCTATGACCATCTGGGTTCCTGACGACGCGGGCCATGCGGACCTTGGCGCGCACGACAGCTTTGCGGAAGGTGCGCCCTACAACACCTTTGCGCGGCTGAGGCGGGAGGATCCGTGCCACTGGTCGGACTTCGATCAGGGCAAGGGATACTGGTCCATCACGCGCCACGCCGATATCGTCGAGATGATCCGCGATGTGGAGACTTTCACTTCGGCCCAGGGGATCCGGATGGAGGATCAGACTTACGAGGAATATATGGCCCGCCGCACCTTTCAGGAGACGGACGGGAGGGAACATCGCAAGGTGCGCATGAAGGTGGCAAAGGCCTTCTCCCCTCAAGTGGTGAAGAATTTCGAAGGGCAGATCCGGGATCTCTGCCATCCGATCCTGGATGCGGCCCTTGAGAAAGGCAGCCTGGATGCCACCCGCGACATCGCCCGTGAATTGCCGATGCGAATGCTGGGCCAGATCCTTGGCACACCCGAGGAGGATCTGCCCTGGCTGGTGGACAAGGGCGATGCCCTGATGGCCAACAGCGATCCGGATTTCACCGCCCACGTGGTGGACCAGATGGAGACGGACGCCTACCGCCTCATGCCCTTCAACTCGCCCGCCGGGGCGGAGCTTTATGAATACGCGCGGGAGCTCATGGAGGCCAAGAACCGCGCGGGGGACACCGATGGGGTTTTGCATCTGATCCTGCAGCCGGATGAGAAAGGTGAGACAATTTCGGAGACGGAGTTCCGCAACTTCTTTTGCCTGCTGGTGGCGGCGGGGAACGACACGACACGCTATTCCATCGCCGCCGGGATTGACGCGCTGGCCCGTCAGCCGGGGCTTCTGGCGGAGCTGAAAGAGGGAGTGGTCTGGGACAGCATGGCGGATGAGATCGTGCGCTGGGCCTCCCCTGCCACCTACTTCCGTCGGACTGCAACGCGGGATGTTGAGGTGCACGGAAAAAAAATCATGAAGGGCGATAAGATGCTCTACTGGTTCATCTCCGCCAACCGGGATGAGGAGATGTTCGAGGACCCCTACCGCCTGACCCTGTCGCGCAAGCCCAATCGGCAGCTGGGCTGGGGGCAGGGTGGACCGCATGTCTGTCTGGGCATGCACCTCGCGCGGCTGGAAATTCGTGTGCTCTTCGAGGAACTCGTCAAACGCATCTCCGCCATTGAACCCGACGGCCCCAAGGCCTTCGTCCGCTCCAACTTCGTGAACGGCATCAAGCGATTGCCGGTTCGCGTGACCCTGACCTGAGGTCCCTATGCCCGACCGCCTGCGCGCCCTTTTCTGCGATCACCTCTCTGTCTACCGGGGCAAGTACATGCCTGCAGACAAGATCGGTGACGGCTCTTCGCGTTTCGCCCGCGCGGTCTTTGGTGTGCACTATGACCGGGACCTGCTGTTCGATGCGCCATACGCAGAGGTAAGGAACGGCATGCCGGACATGGAACTGCGTTGGCAGGATGCCGACATCCGGCAGGGCTGGGAAACCGATACGAAGGTCGTGCTAGGCGATCTTTACGGTGCAGATAGTGCGCCCCTTCCCCTCTGCCCGCGCGGCGCGCTCAAGCGGGCGATTGCGGCCTGGCAGGCGCATGGGCTGACGCCCAAGCTGGGGATAGAGCTGGAAGCCTACGCCATGCAGGGCGACGAGAGCGGTCGTTTGCGCCCCTACGATGCGCCGGGCGGTGTCGTCTATGGCACCGGGCCCTTTGCCGATCCGATGCACATCAACGATCTGATCTGGCGCAAGGCCGAAGAGCTGGGCTTCAAGCTTGACATGATCACGGCGGAGTATGACAGCCCGCAGTTCGAATATACCCTGACCTTCGACGATGCCCTGAAGGCCGTCGATGATATCGTCCTCTTCCGCCTGATGGCGCGCGAAGTGGCACTGAACGCGGGCCTTGTGCTGACCTTCCTGCCCAAGCCCATTCCTGAGTTGGGCGGATCAGGCATGCATATCAACTTCTCCTTTGTTGATGCAGAAGGGAACAATGCCCTGGCCAACGGCCCCGTGGGCGGGCCGGAGAATATGAACGATCTGGCCAAGGGCTGTGCAGCAGGACTGGTGCATCATCACAAGGGGCTCGCCGGTCTCATCGCGCCCACCGCGCAATCCTATCTGCGACTGCAGCCCGGTGCCCTTTCTGGCTACTGGAAGAACTGGGGCGGCGATCACCGTGCCGTAACGACCCGGGTGTCGGGTGAGGGGGGCAAGAAAGCCCGGCTGGAACATCGGATGGCAGATGCCAGCGCCAATCCCTACACCGCCTGCGCCGCCGTCCTTCACGCCGCGCGGCTGGGGTACGAGCAGGGGCTGTCCTTGCCACCGATGGAGAAGGGCGATGGCTTCGACAAGGTCGACGCGCGCGAGGGGGTGGCCGCGAACCTGCGCAAGGCGGTTCGCGACATGGAGGCCGACCAGCCGTTGACCGAAGCCGTTGGGGCGGAACTGGTGAAGCACCAGGCCTTCATGAAGGACCGGGAGTTCCGCAAGACGCGCGACCTGGAACCCGATGCGCTGCTTGATTTCTACGTGTGGTTTGTCTGATGCGGCTGGCAATCCTCATCACCAATACCGACGACAGCGCCTTTGCGCGCGCGCGACCCGACGATGGAGAGAAGTTCACTCAGCTTATCCATGAGGTTCGGCCCGATTGGGTCTGCGTACCCTTCTGGGTCTGCCGCGATGAATTTCCCGAAGATGTGATGTCCTTCGATGGTGTTCTGATCACCGGCAGTCCCGCGTCGGTCACCGAAGGGGCACCCTGGATGCTGCATCTTGAGGGGTTGATCCGGGAAATGATCGCGGCACGCCTGCCGATCTTTGCCGTCTGTTTTGGCCATCAGATCGTCGCCAAGGCGCTGGGCGCGAAGATCGTTTCCAATCCCCAAGGGTGGGGGCACGGGCGGATGGAGATTGAGCGGGTCGGGAGGACACCCTGGTCTGGTGAGGCCCAGCGACTGAGCCTCTATGGCTCCCATATCGAACAGGTCGAAGCCGCCCCCTCCGGTGCGCGGGTAGTTTTCCGGGGCGCAGGCCTGCCTGTCGCGGGCTTTACGCTGGGCGATTCGCTGGCAACCGTCCAGCACCACCCGGAGATGACCCACGCCTTCATCACCGACCTGGTCGAGCATTATGCCGACGAGGTAGGCAAGGCGGTAACGGAGAGGGCGCGTAGGTCGCTTCAAAAACGGGCGGACCGCGAGACCTTCGCAGAAGAGATCGCGGGCTTCTTTGAACATGCGGTTGCGTATGTTTCCCGCGAACGGGCGGAGGTTTAGCGATGGGCACCATCACCAAGGCGCTGGACCTGCTGACCCATTTCTCCGCCGCGCGGCCCGAGATCGGGCTGAGCCAGTTCGTCCGGCTTAGCGGCAGGGACAAGGCGACCGTGCACCGCCACCTGACCGAGTTGGAGGCCAACGGCTTTCTGGATCAGAACCGGGCGAGCCGCGCCTACCGTCTGGGGCCCGCCCTGTTGCGCCTTGCTGCAGTGCGCGAGGCGGCATCGCCCACCCGCGATTTGCTCCGCCCCATCGTAACTGACCTGGCCGAAAGCGTGGGAGAACTGGCCCATGCCTCCCTTTTGCAGTCTGATGGCCTGTCGTCCGTCTGCCATGCCGATCCCCGTCTGCACGGCACGCAGGTCCACTTTGACGAGGCGGAAATACTGCCCCTGCACGCTACAGCAAGCGGGCTGGCGGTGCTTGCATTTGCGGATCCCGAACTGGCGGAGCGGGTCCTGTCAAGGCCGCTGTCTTGCTTTACTGACCGGACAATTGTCGATTCCGGACGTCTCATGCGCATGATTGAAGAGGTGCGGCAAACCGGGTTCAGTCAGCTTATTGGCACATTCGACGATGAAGTCGCCTCGCAGGCCGCACCGGTTTTCGGGGCGGAGGACAGCGTCATCGGGGCCATTGCCGTCGCCGTGCCCGCCGTGCGCGCGCCGCAGGACCGTCTTCAGCAGATCACCTCAGACCTGTGCCGCGCCGCCCGCGCGGCCTCCCGCTCGCTCGGGGGCACCTACCCTGATCTTCCCATAGCAGCGCCAAGGCGCGCATCCGCCTGATCCCCTCAGGCCCGCAACCGATGAGAGGCCCACCATGAAAGACATGAACTTTCTCAAGGAAAACAACGCCCGCAAACTCTGGCACCCGATGGCGCATCCCGCCGACAGCATGGCCAACCCGCCCGACATCATCGTCGAAGGCTACGGTGTGGAGATCACCGATATCGACGGGCACAAAACAGTCGATGCTGTGGGTGGCCTGTGGAACGTGAACCTTGGCTACTCCTGCGGGCCGGTGAAACAGGCCATCGCGGATCAGTTGGAACGGCTACCCTACTATTCCATCTTTCGTGGCACCACCAACGATGCGGCGATTGAGCTGTCATGGATGCTGTCGGAGTTCTTCAAGCCCGAAGGCATGGCGCGCGCCTTCTTTACTTCGGGCGGATCGGACAGCATTGAGGTGGCGCTGCGGCTGGCCCGCCAATATCACAAGTTGCGCGGCGAGGCGGGGCGGACCAAGTTCCTGAGCCTGAAGAAGGGCTATCACGGGACCCATACGCTCGGCGCTTCGGTGAACGGCAATGCCAATTTCCGCACCCAGTACGAGCCGCTGATGCCGGGCTGTTTCCATATTCCGGCCCCCTACACCTATCGCAATCCCTTCGACGAGACCGACCCGGCACGCCTGTCCGCCCTCTGTTTGGCGGCACTCGAGGATGAGATCCGGTTTCAGGATCCCTCAACCATCGCGGCCTTCATAATGGAGCCGGTGTTGGGCGCGGGTGGGGTGATCCCGCCGCACGAAACCTTCATGCCCGGCGTACGCAAGATCTGCGATCAGTACGGTATCCTGCTGATCGCGGATGAGGTAATCACTGCCTTCGGTCGGTTGGGCAGCTGGTCCGGCTCGCGTCACTGGGGGGTGCAACCCGATTTCATGTGCACCGCCAAGGCCATTACCAACGGCTACTTTCCCTTTGGTGCCGTCATGGTGTCCGACAAGGTTGTTGAGCCTTTCGAGAATGACGCAAGTGGGAAGGGGTCCATCGGATCCGGCTACACCTACTCCGGTCATCCCGTGGGGGCCGCTGCGGCGATCGCCTGCCTGAAGGAAACCGAACGCCTGCAGGTCAAGGATAACGCCGCCGAGCGGGGCGCGCAGCTCTACGACGGATTGATCAGGATGCAAGGCAAGCACGAGGCGATTGGCGACGTGCGCGGGGGGCATGGCCTGATGTGCGCGATTGAACTGGTGTCGGACCGCGCCACCAAGGCTGCCATCGACAAGAGCTTTACCGCAAGGGTGCACAAGGTGACCTACGAGAATGGGGCGATGATCCGGGTGTCAGGCAACAACATCATTCTTTCGCCTCCGCTGGTGATCGAGGCGGAACAGATCGACACGATCCTGAATGCGTTGGACGCTGGGCTGACGGCGGCGTCCAAGATGGGCTGATCACAGGGGCGCCGGTCGCCTGCGTTCATTTGCCAACATTCCGCAGATAACGATCACCCCCGCGCCCACCAACGCGCGCGCGGATACGGTTTCGGCGAACAGGAAGTAACCCGCGCCGAGAGCGAAGAGGATGCGTGCATAGGGGAAGGGGGCGAGTGCCGAGACCTCGCCAAAGCGGTAGGCCTCTACCGTCAACAGCATGCCCAGTGTCGCAAGCGTGCCTGCAAGGACCAGAATGGCGAGGTCGGGCAGGTTGAGGGCGGTCCAACTGAGGGCGGCACCTGGTGCCGTGCCCAGGGTTGCGACAAGCCCAATCCAGAACATGATGGTTGCGGTCTGTTCGGTCCGTGCCAGGACCCGGTTCTGAAAGATCAGGATCGCCGCCGCAAAGGCGGAGCCGAGACCCAGCAGAACGCCCGGTTCCACCTGCAGGCCCACGGCCCCGCTGGCCAGCACGACGCCGATGAAACCGAAGAGGGTCGTCAGACCCCTTGTCCAGCCAATCCTCTCGCTCAGCACGAAGGGGGCCATGACCACGACAAAGAGAGAGGTGGTGAAGGTGAGGGTGGAGGCAAGAGCAAGATCAAGTGCCCGGAAGCTTGCGTAGTAGAGCCACCAGCAGACAAGGCTGGTCAGTCCCCGCAGGACCAGCATCGGCCAACGGGGGGAGCCGAAATTGAGCACAGGCTTCATCCCGATCCAGAGCGCCACGATCAGCAACTGAGACAGGGATCGAAAGAAGATGATCTGCCCGAAGGGCACCTCCGGACTGAGGTAGCGCAGCACCGTGACATCGGCGGTAAAGACCGCCGCGGCGGCCACCAAAAGGGCGGCACCGCGACGGTTGTCAACGGACGTGGTGCCCGTCACTTTGGCCGGTAGGGTGCGAAATCGGCCGGATTGGTTGCCGCGATCTCGCGCAGGATGCGCACCCAGGCCGCGAGTCCATCGGTGATGCTGTCCAGCCGGAAGAATTCGTTTGGGGCGTGAAAATTCTCGTCCGAGAGGGCGAAGGAAAACATGATCGTGTCGAGGCCGAGGATACGGCTCACGATTTCGGTCAGGGGGAGGGAGGCCCCGATGCGCACCTTCAGAGGGTGCGTTCCTGTCGTGGATTCCAGCGCATTGCTGGCTGCTCTCAGCAGGGGGTGATCGGGGGGAACGGCGTAGGCCCCCGATGCGCCACGTTCGCCCGATATATCCAGCGTCGCACCCTTGGACGCCTGGGCCCTGAGATGCTCGATCACGGCCCGCTGCGCGGCCTGCGGATCCTGCCCGGGCACCAACCGCATGGTCAGCTTGGCGAAAGCCTCGTTGGGGATGACGGTCTTTGAGCCTGCACCGGTGTAACCACCCCACATCCCATTCACGTCGACGGTCGGCCGCAGCCAGAGCCGTTCGAGGGTCGAATAACCGGCCTCCCCGTGCGGGACCGCCCCTATGGCATCGAAGGAAGCGGCCTCGTCGTAGGGGATGACTTCGATCTCCGCGCGTTCCGCCTCTGTCGGTTCCTGCACGCCGTCGTAAAAGCCCGGTGCTGCGATCCTGCCCTTGTCGTCGTGGAGGGAAGCGATTAGCCGGGACAGCTCGTGCAGGGGATTGGCCACAATCCCACCATACCGTCCCGAATGGAGATCCTGCGCAGCGGTCTGCAGTCTTACCTCGAAGCCTGCATTCCCACGAGAGCCGACATTCAGTGCCACAAGATCGGGCCGCCAGCGTGCGCCGTCCGCCGAAAGGACGGCATCGGCGGCAAGCAGTACCCGGTGCGTCTCAAGAATACCGGGCAGCGAGGGTGAGCCGGTTTCCTCCTCCCCTTCGATCAGCAGCTTGACGTTGACGGGTAATGCTCCTTCAACCGCGACGAAAGCGGAGAGTGTGCCGAGGGCGATCATCATCGGCCCCTTGTCGTCGGAAATCCCGCGCCCGTAGAGCCTTCGATCCCGGCCCACTGGTTCAAAGGGCGGTGTCTCCCACTTGTGCAGCGGATCGGGCGGCTGAACATCGTAGTGAGCGTAGACCAGGATCGTCGGTTTGCGTGGCGCATCCAGCCTTTCGGCGTAGATCGCAGGTTGCCCGCTGCCGTCGGCGGGGGTCAGCCGTTGGCGGTTCCGAAAGCCCATGGCATCGAGCCGTGCCTCAATCAGGTTGCGCGCCGCCTCCATGCCTTCGGCCATGGCCGGGTCCGCCCCGACGGAAGGGCAGGCCACCAGTGCCTTCAGCCCCTCAACAAGTGCGGCCTTGTGTTTCATGGCGTGGGCAAGAACGGGATCTGACATGGAGCCTCCGGTTTAGGTGACGCCGCCATCGACGCTGAGGATCTGTGCGGTGATCCAGCTTGCTTGGTCAGATGTCAGAAAGGCGGCGGCGGCTGCGATATCTTCGGGTGTGCCAAGGCGGCGGGTGTGGATACGGTTGATCAGTTGCGCCTGACCCTCCGGGCCGTAGGAGGCCCATTGCCTTTCGGTCGCGGGGTTGGACCGGATGAAGCCGGGTGCAATGGAGTTGACGGTGATGCCGTGTCGGGCCAGTTCAAGGCTGAGCTGTTTGGTCAGCCCGATCAGCGCGTGCTTGGCTGCCGTGTAGGCGTGGATGCCGGTCAGGCTGGGCCGCAGACCCGCACCGGAGCTGATGGTGACGATCCGGCCCCAGCCCTTCACCTTCATCGCGGGAACCAGCGCCTGGGCAAGGTAGAGAGAGGCATCAACGTTGGCCGCGAATATGCGGTGCCAGGCGTCAGAGTCCACCTCCTCCAGGGGTGTGCCCACCTGTCCGCGCACGCCGCCTGCCGCGTTTACAAGGATGTCTGGTGCGCCAAAGTCTTTGGCCAAGCGCGCGTTCATTTCCTTGACGGAGGCAGGATCACCGAGGTCCGCGGCCAGAGCCGGCAGGCCGAGTTTTTGACTTGCCGCGTCAAGCGCTTCTCCGGGCAGATCGCTGACGACCACCCTTGCCCCGTCTGCCGCCAGCCGCGCGGCGATGGCGGCACCGATGCCGCCAATAACGCCGGTGACGAGGGCGGTGCGCGCCGTCATTGGATCACCTTGGTCAGTTCGTGGAAGGTGTCCACCGACATCTCTCGGCGGCCTTCTTCTATGTCGTGGATCAATTCGACGAGGCGGCGCAGGAGCGGTGTGTCGATGCCGTGCGACCCGGCGATTTCGGCCACCGTGCCCACCTGCGGGTCAACTTCCGTCTTGCGCTTGCGCACGGCGAGGTCGCGGTAGATGCCCGTGTGGGTCTTGGCGGTCTTTGCGTTGAAATCGGCCAGATCGGCGAGGCTTTGCAGGGCTGCCGCCTGCGGCGCACCGGGCATGAAGGCCGAAGGCTCAAACCCGTTGAAGGGCTTTGGGTCCACACCCTCGGCCTTTGCCGTGCGCATGACCTCGCGTGCCAACCCCACCAGCGCGGGGCCGCGGGCCGGATCGGCGAAGTTGGTTGTCATGCTATCGGGGGTCAGGGCGGTCGCAAACAGCATCGCACCGTAGCCCAGTTTGCCCCAGAGATAGGCCCAGATGTCATCGGTGAGGATCGCGTCAGGCTCAAAGACCTGCAGGAGCCTGTGCATCTTGTCCGTACGGGAGCGGATGGAGCCGTCGATTTCCCCAACGACCACAGCCCCCCGGTTGCCGAAAAGGATGTGGCCCGGGCCAACCCAGTCCGCTCCGTAGTTCACGAAGGCACCCATCGTCCGCTCGCGTCCGGCGAGGTCTGCGATGGTCCGTTCGTTCAGGCCATTCTGGGCGGAGAGGATGAAGCCGTCATCGGCCAGATGCGGCAGCAGGGCCTTGACGGCCGCATCGGTCGCCTGCGCCTTTACCGCCAGTACGATCCGGGAAAAGGTGCCTGTCAATTCGTCTGGCGTGACGCAAGGCACCACTTGTGTGAACTCCTCGACCGGCCCGGCGATATGCAGACCGGTGGTCCGGCAGGCCTCCACATGCTCGGGCACGATATCGACCATCCGGACCGGATGGCCTGCGCGCGCCCAATAGGCACCCAGAATACCACCGATGGCACCCGCGCCCCAGATCAGGACCTCGTCAGCCATTGGCCAGCTCCGGCCAGGGGCCTTCCAAGGCTTCGCGAACTTCCCTCACGCCGATGTCCCACAGGGCCAACATCTCTTCATCTGGTCGCTGCCAGGGGCCGCCAAAGGCCCCGTCCCCCAGAATATCCCGTGCCACATCGGGCGGAGAGGCTTTCATCAGGGCCATGTCCACCATGGGTTTTTCACCCTCCGGTGCCTGGGCATGGTCCAGCCGGGTCCAGGGAAAATTCTCCATCCAGTTGGCGTGGGAACCGGTCTTGTCGATGGACTGTGCCTTGGTCCATGTCTCGGGTGCGTTCCACCAGTTATGAAATTTGATGGAGATGTCGCCGTATTCCGCCATCAATTCCTGCGCGAGCGCGCCGACGGGATTGTTGCCCCCGTGGCCATTGACGATGAGGATCTGCCGGAAGCCGGAGCGGCGGAGCGAGGCGACGACATCGCGCACGACCGCCATCAGGGTCTCGACCCTTAGGCAGATGGTACCTGGGTAGGCGTTGAAATAGGGTGCCAACCCATAGGGCATGACGGGAAAGACCGGGATGTCCAGCGGTGCGGCAGCATCGTTTGCGACCTTTTCGGCGAGGATCAGATCGACACAGAGGGAAAGCTGCGCATGCTGTTCCGTTGACCCGATGGGCAGAATACAGCGCGGATCGCGCGCAGCGGCCGCCTCGACGTCGCGCCAGTTCATCTTGGCCACTTTCATTGCTCTGTCCTTTCCCTGCTTGTCCCTGCCACCGGCGGCAGATCGTCCGCCCATTCCTGGGCGTCCATCACGACCTTCGACATGAGCTCAAAAAGCATCTGGCGTTCCCCCTGCGACAGGACCTTGAGCATCCGTTCTTCCTGCGCCTCAAAGGCAGGCCGCGTTTCGTTGATGAGCGCCCAGCCCTTGTCTGACAGATGCAGCGCTTGCTTGCGCCCACCGCCAGGCGCCTTGCTGCGCGCCTCGATCAGGCCCATCAGTTCAAGCCGGTTGATCGCCCGACTGAGTGTGTTCTTGGGAAAGCCGGAGGTGCGCGAGACATCCCTTGCACTGCCGCCGTCGGCAAGGGCGAGAGAATAGAGCACGACATATTCGGGCCGCTTCAGCCCATATTGATCGCTGATCCAGCTATAAAGCGGCGTATTATAGAGCAGCGCGAGATAGTTGATTCGGAAGGTGAAGGGGCAGGGATTGGCCCAAAGCTTGGCCTCCAGCATGTCGGGGGCTTCCCCCTGATCCAGCCTGCCAAAATCTTCATCGCGCGCGGTCTGCGGACCTGACATTTGTTGCAAATCCTTTGGGTTTGAAACAGTGAGTTCCAAATTGAACTTGACTGACACCCTATGTCCGCACATGCTTGAAATGCAAGTTCCAAATGGGACGCCAAGAAAACAATGCCAACGGGATGGGGCCTGCTGCCTCTCCCACCAACGGGAAGGGAAGATGATGAAATACCAAAAATTCCTCGCACCACTGGCCTTTGCGCTGGGCCTTAGCGCAGCCGGGGCTGCCTCGGCTCAGACGCTGACCATGGGCGTGCGCGGCGGACCTGAATCGATGGATCCGCATTTCTCTGCGCTTGGCCCGCACGCTGAGGCGGCCAAGCACATCTTTGACACTCTCGTCTGGTCGGGTACCGACCTGCAGATCGAACCGGGACTGGCGACAAGCTGGACACCTGTGGATGACGACACCTGGGAATTCAAGCTGCGTCAGGGTGTGAAGTTTCATGACGGGTCCGACTTTGACGCCGAGGATGTGAAGTTCTCGATCGAGCGTATTCCGGTGGTCTCCGGCCCCACCACCACGACGATCTACGTGCGCCGGGTGGCCGGTGTCGATATTATCGACCCGCACACCATCCACATCCATACCGACGGCCAGGCGGCAACTCTGCCCAACGATTTCATCCGCCTCTTCATCGTCTCTTCCGAGGCCGCAGCGGACTATTCCACGCCTGAAACGGCTGCTGAAGGGTTCAACTCGGGTGCGGCCACCATCGGCACCGGCCCTTACAAGTACGTCAGTTGGGAGCCGAAGGGTGATCTGGTGCTTGAGCGTAACGACGACTACTGGCGCGGCATGGGGGCCTGGGAGAAGGTGATCCGCAAGGAAATCCCGAACGACAGTTCCCGCCTCGCGGCGCTGAAGGCCGGACAGGTCGATGTGATCAACTATGTCTCCTCCGTCGACTACCTCGCGCTTGAGCGGGATCAGAACATTGACGCGGTCAAGGGCGATTCCGTCTACATCATGAACCTCCAGCTTGATCAGCGGGAGGACACGCCGCTGGTGCGCGCCATTGACGGCTCCGACCTCGACGAAAACCCATTCCGCGATCTGAAGGTACGTCAGGCCATCGACCACGCGATCGACCGTGAGACCATGGTCGAGATCGTGCTGGAAGGGCTGGGCAAGCCCGCCAACCAGATGATGCCTCCGGGCTTCTTCGGCTCTTCCGAAGCCATCCCGATGCCGGAGTATAATCCCGCAAAGGCAAAGGAGCTCCTTGCCGAGGCTGGATATCCCAACGGCTTTGAGGTGGACCTCTACTGCACCGCGGACCGTTTGCCCGGTGACGGCGCCATCTGTCAGGGGCTGGGCCAGATGCTGACGCAGGTGGGCATCAAGACGAACGTCAACGCCATCTCTAAAACCGTCTATTTCCCCGCACAGGCGCGGCTGGAATATTCGATGTTCATGAATGGTTGGGGCACCCTGACGGGCGAGGCATCCTATACCCTTGGCGGTCTGGCACACTCCAACAACCCGGAGGTCAAGCTGGGAGCTTTCAACCGCATCGAGTACAACAACGACGATGTGGACCGGCTGCTGCAGACGGGGGCCACGATGATGGATCCGGATCAGCGCCGCGCGACCTACGAGGAAGCGATGGAGAAGGTTATGGCGGACAAGGCCTACATTTCTCTGGTGCAGCTTCAGACGGTCTGGGGCGCCAAGGCAGGTATGCTTGAGTTCGACCCACGCTTTGACGAAGACACGCTTGCGTTCTTCATCAAGCCTGCTTCGTGAAGCAGACCTGATCTAGAGGCCGGGTGGCAGCAAGGCTGCCCGGCCTTTTTCGTGGGCAGAAGGACAGGCGATGCTTGGCTTTATCATCCAGCGCTTTTTGCAGGCGGTCGGCGTCATGGCTGTCATGTCGGTGATCGTCTTCTGCGGCGTCTATGCCATCGGCAATCCCATCGACATCGTCATCCCGCCAGAGGCGACGGCAGAGATCCGGCAGGATGCGATCCGCCGCCTCGGTCTCGACCGGCCGCTTTACGAGCAGTACTTCATCTTCATCGGCAACCTATTGCAGGGCGATCTGGGCCGGTCCTTTGTCTACAATATCCCTGTGCTGGAACTAATTGGCGGACGCCTGCCCGCGACGCTGGAACTGGTTCTGATCTCTGTCATTTCCGCCACCGTGCTTGGCGTTACGCTGGGCATCTACGCGGGCTACCGGCCCGACAGCTGGGTGGCCAAGACGATCATGGCCGTTTCCGTGCTGGGCTTTTCGGTGCCATCCTTCTGGGTGGGTCTTATTCTGATCCTGACCTTTGCGGTAAACCTGGGATGGCTGCCCGCGGGCGGGCGGGGTGACACGGTTGAGATCTGGGGCGTCGATTGGTCCTTTCCGACCGTCAACGGGCTGTCGCATATCGTTCTGCCGGCCATCAATCTGGCGCTTTTCAAGCTGGCCATGATGATCCGGCTGGCCCGTGCGGGCACGCGTGAAATCATGCTGACCGATACCATCAAGTTTGCCCGTGCGGCAGGCCTGTCAGAGGGCACGATCCTGCGCCGTCATCTTCTCAAGCTGATCTCCATTCCGATCATCACCGTTTTCGGGCTCGAACTGGGCTCGACCCTGGCCTTTGCTGTTGTGACCGAGACGATCTTTTCATGGCCCGGTGTGGGCAAGCTGATCATCGACTCCATTGCCGTGTTGGACCGCCCCGTGATGGTTGCCTATCTGATCCTGGTGGCCTTCCTCTTTGTCACCATCAATTTCGTGATAGACCTCGTTTTTGCTCTGATTGATCCACGGGTCCGGCACGGGGCATCCTCATGAGCGGGCAAAGCACCCCGCTCCGCCTTTTCTGGGCTGAGTTTCGCGAGAACAAGGTGGCGGTCTTTGCGCTTGTCGTCGTGGTGCTGATGATTCTGCTGGCGCTCTTCGCCTCCGTGGTGTCCCCGCAGAACCCCTATGATCTGGCGAACCTGTCCCTGATGGACAGCCGCCGTCCGCCGGGATTCGTGGGCTCTGGCGGCTATACTCATATCCTTGGCACGGATCCACAGGGGCGCGACCTGCTGTCAGCGATCTTTTACGGGCTGCGCATCTCAATCCAGATCGGATTGGCTGCGGGGTTCGTCTCGCTCACCATCGGAACGACTCTGGGTATCCTTGCTGCCTATGTCGGCGGGCGGATCGAGGCACTGATCATGCGTCTGGTGGACCTGCAGCTTTCCTTTCCGGCGATCCTGCTGGCGCTGGTGATCGTGGCCCTGTTGGGCCAGGGCAAGGCGCAGCTGATCGGGGCGCTGGTGGCGGCACAGTATGCCTATTTCGCGCGGACCGCCTACGGCGCAGCCAAGGCGGAACGCGGCAAGGACTATATCGAGGCCGCCGTCGCCACGCCGCTTTCCGCGCGGCTTGTTGTGCTGAGGCACCTCCTGCCCAACTGCACACCGCCGCTGATCGTGGTTGCAACAGTGCAGATCGCCAATTCCATCTCGCTCGAAGCTACGCTTTCTTTTCTGGGTTTGGGACTGCCCGTGACCGAACCCTCGCTTGGCATGCTCATCTCCAACGGCTTTCCCTATATGATGAGTGGGCGCTACTGGATCTCCGTTTATCCGGGTGTGGCGCTCATTATCCTGATCGTCGCAATCAACATCGTTGGCGATCAGGTGCGGGACCAGTTCAATCCAAGGCTGCGGCGATGAGCGCACCTGTCCTCAGCGTTCGTGATCTGCGGACACACTTCTTCACCCGCGCGGGCGTTGTGAAGGCAGTCGATGGGGTTTCTTTCGATCTGGCCCCGGGTGAAATCATGGGACTGGTCGGCGAAAGCGGTTCGGGCAAGACCGTGACGGGGTTTTCGCTGCTGGGTCTCGTCGATGAACCGGGCCGGATCGTCGAAGGGTCGATCAAGCTCAACGGGACGGAGCTGACCACGCTGTCGGACGTGGAACTGCGCGCGCGGCGGGGGCGCGATATTTCGATGATCTTTCAGGACCCCATCGCCACGCTCAATCCGATGCTGACCATCGGCCAGCAGATGAAGCTGGCCATCGACGCGCACGAGCGGCTGGGCAAACGTGCGGCCGATGCACGGGCGACGGAGTTGCTGACCCAGGTCGGTATTCCTTCGGCCGCCGCGCGGTTGCGCGCCTATCCGCACGAGTTCTCGGGCGGGATGCGCCAGCGCGTGGCCATCGCCATTGCTCTGCTTCATCGCCCTGCCGTCATCGTCGCGGATGAGCCTACAACGGCGCTCGATGTGTCGATCCAGGCGCAGATCCTCTACCAGATGCGCGATCTGGCGGCGGAGACAGGCACGGCGCTGATCTGGATCAGTCACGATCTGGCAGTGGTCTCGAGCCTGGCCAGCAAGCTTGCTGTCATGTACGCGGGCCGCATCGTGGAACAGGGGCCCACCGCAACGCTTCTGCGCGACCCGCGCCATCCCTACACGGCGGGGCTGCTTGCATCGCTTCCCGCCATGGCGCCCCCCGGCGCACCGTTAGCGCAGATCCCCGGGACAACGCCGTCACTCCTGTCCCTGCCTCCCGGCTGTCCCTTCGCGCCGCGTTGTGACCGTGCGACCGCGGAGTGCGCGGCAGAGCCCGAGATCACCTTCCGCGGGGACCGCGGGTGGCGCTGTTTCCATCCCGTTGGGCAAGCCGAGGAGGTGACGGCGTGAGCGCGTTTCTGAGCATCGACAATGTAAGCCGTTTGTTCGGGCCGAACCTGACCACAGGTGAAAAGATCGCCGCAAAACTGGGGGCGAAGGTGGAAACACGCTCCGTCCGGGCGGTGTCGGATGTCTCCCTCACCGTAGCCAGAGGAGAGACGCTTGGCCTTGTGGGGGAATCCGGCTGCGGCAAGTCTACGCTGGGCCGACTGATCGCGGGCATTCTGCCGCCAACGGCCGGAACCGTGATGATCGACGGTGCGCCAGTGATGGAAAACGGCGCCAAAGTCACGACCCGCGTGCAGACAGTATTCCAGGATCCTTTCGCAAGTCTGGACCCGCGCATGAAGGTAGGGGACACCGTTTCCGAAGGACCCATCGCGCACGGCCTGACCAACAAGGTGAAGACCAAGGCATACGTTGCCGAATGGTTTGAACGGGTCGGCCTTGACCCCGTCTGGGTTGACCGGTACCCGCACCAGTTTTCTGGCGGCCAGCGCCAGCGTATTGCGATTGCCCGGGCGCTGGCCATGCAGCCGGATGTGCTGATCTGCGACGAGCCGGTGGCGTCACTGGATGTCTCCATCCAGGCGCAAATCATCAACCTCTTTCTTGAGCTCACCCGTGATCTGGGCCTGACCACAATTTTCATCAGCCATGATCTGTCTGTTGTTCAGCACGTCAGCGACCGGGTCGCCGTCATGTATCTGGGCCGGATCGTTGAACTTGGCCCTGTGGCGGAGGTCTTTGGCAAACCCGCGCACCCCTATACCGACGCACTTTTCGGTTCCGTGCCAAAGCTGGTGCTGGATGCCGATGAATTGGTTCACTTCGACACGATCGAAGGCGAAGTGCCTTCGCCGCTTTCACCCCCGTCGGGCTGCTATTACCACCCGCGCTGTCCGTTGGCGACGCAGGCCTGCAGTGATCAGCAACCGCTCATGCAGCCCGTGACGGAGAGGCGCGAAGTGGCCTGCCATCACTTTGAAGAGCAGATCGCAAAAGGTCTGGATAAGGCGGTTTGATCAGGTAAGCGCGGAACAGATCGCGCTTTCCAGATCTTCGTAACTGAAGGGTTTGTCGAGGAATTCGAACCCCTCTGCCCGCAGCCTTTCCGCGTCGAAGGAGTTTCCGGACGCGAAGATCACCGGAATGCCCTCCCCCGCCAGTTGCGACCCAAGCAACAGGCTGGTCTGGTTGTTGTCCACGTTGATGTCCAGGATGGCGAGATCGAAGGTCTTTTCCGAAATTGCCTGCTCCGCCGATTTGAGCTTGTAGGCCGATTTCACCTCGGAAAAGCCCAGCTCTTGCAGGAAGTCGGTCGTGTCAAAGGCAATCAGGGGTTCGTCTTCAAGGTAGAGGACACTGAGATCACTGTAGAAGGGGCTGTTTGTCATTAAGTGCCGTCGCCTTTGGGAATTCCAAGTCAATAACGTTGTTGAGGCCATTTGGTTCCCGAGTCGTAGATACTCTGCCGTCCAAGGTGCCTTCAATTGTCGAAGCGATGCGTTGTGTGCCAAATCCGACACGTTTTGGCTGGTCCACCTTCGGGTCATTCCTTTCTTACCATTCGATGCGCAGCCTGTCCCCAGCGGCGTCGTTGATCCGCGAACAGGACATATCGACGTGGGTATCGTCAGTGGAGAAGGCACCATACCTTGCCGTATTGGTCGCCATCTCATGGATGGCCATCCCCAGTGCGAGGGTGGTCTGTGAATTCACGCGTATTTCCGGCCCGCCCAAGCTTGCGCTATCCCCACCGTAGACAGCCTCGGTCTCGGGGTAGATTGTGTCGTGCAACATGGCAGAGGACCACAGTTCCTAGGCAAGCAGGGCGTGGATC
>JABDKA010000201.1 GCA_013002405.1 Sulfitobacter sp.
GAAAGAGAGTATCGCCACATCCGCACCTTCCTGGATAACCCGGCCCTTGCCAATCTCCAGAACTTCGCCAACTTCCGGCATCTCGACACCCTCGCCCTCCCCACGGGGATAGCGGAAGGCGATCGGCCCGCTTTCGTGCGCGGCGGCCGTGGCCACCATGTGGACCAATTCCGCCTCATCGGCGGCGGCCATCACGGTCATGTTCGGCAAGGCCGAAAGGTATCCCACATCAAAGGCACCCGCGTGGGTCGCCCCGTCTGCACCGACCAACCCCGCACGATCAATCGCGAAGCGCACGGGCAAATTCTGCAGCGCCACGTCGTGAACCACCTGATCGTACCCGCGTTGCAGAAAGGTCGAGTAGATCGCACAGAATGGCTTCAGCCCCGAAGCGGCCAGACCAGCCGCAAAGGTTACCCCGTGCTGTTCTGCAATCCCCACGTCGAACATCCGCCTGGGATGGGCCTTGGCGAAAATATCCATTCCCGTACCCGAGGGCATGGCGGCCGTGATACCCACAATCGTCGGATCATCCTCCGCCAGACGCGCCAGCGCCTGGCCGAACACTTTGGTATAGCTCGGCGCATTGGGCCGTTTCTTGGCTTGTGTGCCGCAGGCCACCTCGAACTTGCCCACACCGTGGTACTTGTCCGCGGACTGCTCCGCCGGGGCGTATCCCTTTCCCTTGACCGTACAACAATGGATCAGAACCGGCCCCGTCGCTCTTGTCCGGGCCGCGCGCAGAACGCTCATCAGTTGCGCCATGTCATGGCCATTGATCGGGCCCACGTACTGGAACCCGAACTCTTCGAAAATGGTCCCTTGCGCCCCAACGGCCCCGGTCACCATCTGCCGTGCCCGGCGCGCGTGATCGCGCAATGGCCCGGGCAGGGCCGCCTCGAACCCCTCGGCCACCTGTTGGAGATTGCCAAGGGGCGACGAATAGAGACCGGAGAGGTAGGAAGACATGGCCCCCACGGGTGGCGCAATCGACATCTCGTTGTCGTTGAGAATGACGAACATCCGCCGTCCCTCGGCGCCCGCGTTGTTCAGCGCCTCGTAGGCCATACCGGCAGAGATCGAGCCGTCACCGATGACGGCAATGGCATCGCCCGTATCCATCCCCATGTCGCGCCCCACGGTAAATCCCAGGGCGGCTGAAATGGAGGTGGAGGAATGGGCGGCCCCGAAGGGATCATATTCACTCTCGCTTCGTTTGGTGAAACCCGAAATGCCGCCTTCCTGCCGCAGGGTGCCCATCCGGTCCCGGCGGCCCGTCAGAACCTTATGCGGATAGCACTGGTGCCCCACATCCCAGATCAGCTTGTCACGCGGTGTGTCAAATACGGCATGGAGCGCCACGGTCAGTTCCACCACACCCAGCGAGGATCCCAGATGACCCCCCGTCTCGGCAACTGAGGAAACGATCTCGGCGCGCAACTCATCGGCCAGGTGGCGTAGTTCCGGCAGGCTCATGCCCCGCAGATCTGCAGGGGTTCGGACACGGTCCAGATGGGGCGTAGGAATATCGGCTGGCATGGGGCAGGCTCCTTTTGAAAGAGGTGCCCGTCGGCCCGGGATCAGAGGGAGCCGCGCCGCGAGCGGTGCCGCTCCCTCTGGTTCCCGTAGCCAACAGGACATGTCGGGAAAGCCTCTTCCCAACTTTTCCGAACACTCCAAGGGACATGGTTTGTCCGGAACCGGCTGACGGGGCCGCGCAGGGGGGCGGCCCCGCCGATCTCTTATCCGACCCGGTACGTCTCGGGCGCGCTCAGGTGGTAGGAAAAGGGCGTCGGATCGTCCGCTTCCTTGGATTCAGGCGGCAGGAGCAACCCGATCGCGTAGATCGCCCAGAGCAGGAAACCGACCCCGAAACAGAAGAGCGCCGCATATCCCGCCCCCTTCAGCATCAGCGCCAGAACGTCGGCCCTCAGGCGAAAGGTGGTCTCACCGGTGCGCAGGAAGTCGTTGTTGTCACTCATGGTCTTTCTCCCTTAGTCAAGCGGCGCATAGCCATGTTCCTGGGCCCAGACGAACCAGTTATCGACAACCGTCCCCGTCAGCAGGATGCCGATGCCGCCCGTGAGCGTCGTCAGCACCGCAAACCACCAGGCCCAACGGTGTATCCCTTCCATCGAGGCGTTGAAGCCCATGGTCCAGCGCCAGAAAAGACCGGCGCGTTCGGAGGCCGTGCCCCGGTCCACGATCTGTTCGATCTCCCGCTCCCCGCCGTAGCGGCTGACCGCCAGGATGGTCGCTCCGTGCATCGCAAAGAGCAGGGCCGAGCCGTAGAGGAAGACAATCGAGAGGGCGTGGAAGGGATTGTAAAAGAGGTTCCCGTAGGTGAGCGAGAAGAGGTTCGTCCAGTCCAGGTGCGGGAAGATCCCGTAGGGAACCGCCTCGGACCAGGACCCCATCAGGATCGGCCGGAAAAGACCCAGCACCAGGAAGAGCCAGATGGCCGAGGCGAAGGCCCAGCTCACATGCTTGCCCATCCCCAACTCCTCGGCCCGCAGATAGGTGCGGATCCACCAGGAGATGACGGAAATGAGCAGAAAGAAGGAAGCGATCAGGAACCAGCCCCCCTCCATCAAAGGCGGAAAGCTGAGGCCGTAGTCCGGGGAAGGCGGCTCAAGCGCCAGCCAGAAAAGCTCTCTCAGGAAAAGCGCGGGCGAATAGTCCACCTGCCACCAGAAGTTCATGCCGACGATGAAGAACCACAGAGCCCCCGTCGCCAGTGACACGATCCCGAAGGTGCCCAGATAGATAGGCCCCAGCTGCGCGTTCCCGAAAAGGCCCGCCAGCTGGCTGAAGCTGGCCTTTTTGGTCCGCTCGCGGGCGAGCGTGCCGTCCGGGTCGACCCCCATTTCGGGGGGCCCCTGAACCTGCACTTGGGTGAAGATATTTTGATATTCCATGATTTCATCCTCTCCTTACAGGTCCGCCCACCAGGGCAGGTACAGCCACCAGTCCCACCAGGCGACCCATTGGTCGAACCAGATGGTGCCGGAGATGACGATGCAGATCGCGCTCCACAGACCGGCGTTGAGCGCCAGCAACAGTCCCAGCCGGTGAATACCGAGGGGCCCGATGGAATAGCCGATCAGGTCGCGGAAATAGGTATCCTCGTGATCGGGCGTGGCGATCTTGTTTTCCTTGCCGCCCACGTTGGTGGCCGACAGAACCAGCGAGCCATGGAGCGCAAGCGCCAGACAGGTGGTAAAGAAGAAGGTGATCGCTACCATGTGCGCGGGATTGTAGTGGAAGTTGCCGTAGGCATAGCCGACGTTGTTCACCCAATCGAGGTGGCTGAAGATCCCGTAGGGAAAGCCGTGCCCCCAGGCGCCCATCAGAAGGGGCCGGATGATCACCAGCGTGACATAGGCCAGGATGGCCACGCCAAAGGCTGCGGGCACGTGATAACCCATGCCAAGTTTTCGGCAGATTTCGACCTCGCGCATCATCCAGCTGACGAAGGCCAGCGTGGCGCACATGGTGATGATTTGCCAAAGTCCGCCGTCGGCCAGCGGCGCCATGCCAAGGCCGACCTCAAGGCTGGGCGGATCGATCGAGATCAGCCAGGGGTTCCAGGTGTCCCCGAGGGAGGCACCGTAAAAGATCAGTATCGTTCCGAGTGCGGCGAAGAAGAATCCTGCAACGCCAAAAAAGCCGACGTAGAAGGGCCCCACCCAGAAGTCGAACAGATCACCGCCGACCAAGGTCCCGCCACGGACCCGGTATTTTCTTTCGAAGCTGAGCTGTGCCATCTTCTTTCTCCTTTTGCGCCAGCGGTCCTGTCCCTGAGGGCCCTAAGG
>JABDKA010000229.1 GCA_013002405.1 Sulfitobacter sp.
GTCTCGGCCGGGGCCGCGTCGCGGACCGCCTTGCCCTCCAGGGTCACCTCCGTCGTGCCGTCCCTGAGATAGGCCTTGAGGCTCGTGTCGCCTTCCGTCCCGGCGGCCGCCGGGTACCACATTTCGACCGTCAGGGGACGGTCGTAGGTGGGCAGCGGGTCGGGCTTATCAGCCGTCGGGTCGATGGCCAGAATGTCGATCTGGCCGGGGTTGACCAGTTCGATCTGGCGCACGCCCACGGGCAGGTCGCCGTAGGCGGCCAGTTCGGGTGCGCTTGGCAGTTGCGTGTCGATGCGGTTTTCGGCCATTGCGGTCTGTCCAAGGGTGACCACCGCCAGTGCGGCCGCCAGTTTTCCGGTGATATGTCGTGTCATGATGTCCTCCCTTTTATGGAGGCCAAGGTAACGGCACCACTCAGGGTGGCAAGCAGGCTTTGTGCGAGGTGACGGAGGGTAAGCCTCTTCAGGCAGCACGGGGGCCGCGGGCGGCCAAAGCGATCTCCTCCGCACTCAGGCCGTACTTGTCCGCAAAACGATGTCGCGCCGCGACAAGGCGCGGATCGTCCGGGGCCAGGCCCAGGGTGCGCATGAATTCGATCCGCTGTTGGGATTTCAGCGCTTCCCGGTCGATGTCGGTGCCCATCACCCGGTCGATGATCTCACCTCCCGGGCTGACGTGAAACCACTTGGAAAAATCGCGGTAGTGATGCTGATTGTGGAGCCGGGTCACGTGGGCCTCCACCCGCGTCTTGGGCAGGTTCAGGTGCGCGGTCATGTGAAACCATTCGTAGACCATGAACATCAGGACACCGCCCGCGGGCACGATGGCGGTGGCGATCCAGAGCGGCCCGGGCAGCCCCACCAGGGCGGCGATGGCCCAGACGACCAGGAAATTGCCAGCCAGCATCGGCAGGGCGATCCAGATCGGCACGAAGAAAAGCGGGCGATTGGTGGGAAAGTCATGGTGCCCGTAATGCGCCTGGTAAAGCAGGTCAAAGGCCCACTGGCGGCTTGGCGGCTTCATATGAAAGACGAAGCGGTGCAGGTTGTATTCGTTCAGCATCTGCGCTCCGATCCCCAGCGGCACCAACAGCCACGCCCACCAAGGCGCGGCCCAGATCAGCGCCCCGAAAACCAGCGCACAGCAGAGCCCCATCGCGATCAGCGATGGGTGGGTGGCCATGATCCGTGTCCGCGTCACCTGCGTCTTGCTCCCTATCGAAGGTATTTCCTGGCTCAGGGTGGGCCATCCCCTCTGGTCTTGTAAAGGTTGGATGCGTTAGATGCACTTCAATCAGAGCCCTCCCCTGGCGTCATTTCGGACCTTCCACCATGAGCACAGCCACCCTGACCATCGACCTGCCTGCCATCGTGGCAAACTGGCGCGCGCTGGACGGCATGACCGCCTGTGAGACGTCCGCCGTGATCAAGGCCGACGCCTATGGGCTGGGGGCGGCCAAGGTCGGGCTGGCATTGGCCAGGGCGGGGGTGCGCCAGTTCTTTGTGGCCCAGGCCGAAGAGGGCGTTACGCTGCGCCGCGCCCTGGGTCCCGGCCCTGTCATCAATGTTTTTTCCGGCCACATGCCGGGGGACGCCGACATGATCCGCGCCGCCGATCTGGTGCCGATGATCAATTCGGTTGACCAGCTTCTGCTGCACGTCGAAAGCCTGCCGGGCCATCCCTTCGGCATCCAGCTTGATACCGGTATGAACCGGCTGGGCATGGAGCCTGCCGAATGGTCCGCCCTGCGCGACATCGCCCTGGCGCAGCGGCCCACGCTGGTCATCTCGCACCTCGCCTGCGCGGATGAGCCGGATCACCCGATGAACGCCGAACAACTGTCCACCTTCGAGGAGATGACCGCCGGGATTGGGGCACCCCGGTCACTCGCCGCGACGGGGGGCACGCTGCTGGGAAAGGCCTATCACTTCGATCTTTGCCGCCCCGGTGTGGGCCTTTACGGTGGTCTGCCCTTTGTGGATGCCGCGCCCGTCGTGCGGCTGGATGTGCCTGTCATACAGGTGCGCGAGGTCATGCCAGGGGAAAGCGTTGGCTACGGCGGAGCGTTCGTTGCCCGTCGTCCGACACAGGTTGCAACCATCGCGGCTGGCTACGCGGACGGACTGATCCGGGCGATGGGGGCAGAGGCCACCCTGACCCATGAAGGACACCGGCTGCCGGTGGTGGGCCGGGTCTCGATGGATCTGATCACGGTCGATGTGAGCGCGCTGAGTGAGGTGCCGGAGCATCTGGAGCTGATCGGCCGACATCAGTCCGTCGATACCGTGGCGGGCTTTGCGGGCACCATCGGGTACGAGATCCTTACCTCCCTCGGGGCGCGTTATGATCGGGTTTATCTGACGTGAGGGCGGGCACCATCACAGCACTGAAATGGTTCAACCTGTCGCTGCTGATCCTCTACCCCCTGGCCTGGTGGGCGCCCCTGATGCGGGCGGGCCTTCTGCCGCTCTTTTCGCTGAGCGAAATATCGGTGTTGACGGGGCTGCAATCGCTCTGGGGGACGGACATCTTTCTGGCCCTCGTGGTGACGCTCTTCGCGCTCTTTGCACCCTATCTCAAGACCATCGGTCTGGCGCTTCTGCACTTCGGCCTGCTCAGCCCCCGGGCCCTGCCAGCCCTGCACCTGCTGGGGCGTCTGGCGATGGCGGATATCTTTCTGATCGCACTCTATGTGACGCTGGCAAAAGGAATCGGTCTGGGCCGGATCGAGGTGGCCTGGGGGCTCTACTTTTTCACCGCCTGCATCGTCGCCTCAGTGCTGATCGGGTGGAAAAGCGAACGAATGCTGGAAAAAGCGCAGGATTGTTGACGCAGGGGCAACAATTTGTCGCATTTCAGGCCCTAAATTTTTGAATTGGTTAACGAACGGCGCACTATAGCGGAACCTTTTGAAACGGGGGCGGGTTACATAGGCATATTCTTGCTTATCCATGGTCTCGTGAGGAGAACATCTGTGCAGTCGCTTCGTGTCATCGCCAATTTCTCGCGTAATTTGATGCAGTGGGCTGCCATGGCCGTCTTTCTGGTCGCCGCCCTGACGCTGACCTTCGCCACCGTCCTGGCCCTGTCCGGCCTTTGGGGGTGGATCGAACTGCCTGTGGCCTATGGCGGGCAAACGGTGGTGAACGCGGGGATGTATTTTCAGATCGGGCTGACCGTCCTGGCGCTGAGCCTGCTCTTTTTCCTGCCGACCAACCTGCGGGTCTTGCGGTTGGAGAATTCGCACCGGTCCTTCCAGATCGGCATGCAGGACGTCACCCGCGCCTATGCCGCCGTCCATGCGGCAGACCGGAAGAGCACCTTTCAAATCAGCTCTGAATTTGATTCCGTGCGCGAAAGGCTTGCCTACCTGCGCGATCATCCGGATCTGTCCACGCTAGAGCCGCAGGTGCTTGAGCTGGCGGCCCAGATGAGCCACATCTCACGGGAATTGGCGACGGTCTATTCGGACGAAAAACTCGACCGCGCCCGCAACTTCCTCAAGCAGCGCCAGCAGGAGGTTGAGCAGTTCAACGAAAGGCTGGACCAGGCCAAGCATATCTCGAACGAGATGAAGCATTGGCTGCATGAGGTCGAGTTGGAGGAAAGCGTCGCCTCTGCCCAGTTGGAGCGGCTGCGGGCGGAGCTGTTCGAAATGATGCCGGAGATGGGCACCGAAAAGACCGTACCGTTGGCGCCGGAGGTGGCCGGGCAGATAGATGAGACGGACCACACCACCAACATCGACAACACCGTCGTCGATATGCCGAAGGCTGCCGAATAGCGCGCTTTTTGCTTTGACGCGCCTCGGGCGTCGGGCCACAAGGCACTATGGCAAAAGCTTCCAAGACATTTTCCTGCACCAGTTGTGGGGCCAGTTTCAACAAATGGTCCGGCCGCTGCGACGGCTGCGGCGAATGGAACACGATCGTGGAGGATGGCGGCCTGTCCTCCGGTCCGCCCAGCCGGTCGTTGGGAAATAAGCGGGGCGCATCCCTGATCCTCACGGACCTTTCCACCGAAGAGGCCCCTCCCCCGCGCAGCCAGTCCGGCATCAGCGAACTTGACCGAGTTCTGGGCGGCGGTCTGGTGCCCGCTTCTGCGACACTTGTGGGGGGCGATCCGGGGATCGGGAAATCCACGCTTCTGCTGCAAGCGGCGGCGCATTTCGCGCGTTCGGGGCTCAAGACCATCTACGTCAGCGGGGAAGAGGCCAGCGCGCAAGTAAGGATGCGGGCCCAGCGCCTCGGGCTGCAGGACGCACCGGTCAAGCTCGCGGCTGAGACGAACCTGCGGGACATCCTGACCACGCTTGAGGCGGAGAAGCCGGAGCTTGCCATCATTGATTCGATCCAAACCATGTGGGCCGACAACGTCGAAGCGGCCCCGGGATCGGTCAGCCAGGTGCGCGCGGCGGCGCACGAGCTGACCACTTTCGCAAAGCGACGTGGCGTTTCTGTCTTCCTTGTGGGCCACGTCACCAAGGACGGCCAGATCGCGGGCCCCCGCGTGGTGGAGCATATGGTCGATACCGTGCTCTATTTCGAGGGCGAGCGTGGTCACCAGTTCCGCATCCTGCGCTCCGTCAAGAACCGCTTTGGCCCTGCCGATGAGATCGGCGTTTTTGAGATGACGGGCAGCGGTCTGGCGGAGGTGAAAAACCCCTCAGCGCTTTTCCTGAGCGAACGGGGGGAGCCTTCTGCGGGCTCCGTCGTGTTTGCCGGGATCGAGGGGACAAGGCCGGTTCTGGTGGAATTACAGGCACTTGTCGCCCCTTCACCCCATTCGCAGGCGCGACGCACCGTGGTGGGCTGGGACGGCGGGCGGCTTGCCATGATCCTGGCTGTACTGGAGGCGCGCTGCGGCATCCCCTTTGCCGGGCTCGACGTCTATCTCAATGTTGCGGGCGGCATGAAGATCTCAGAACCGGCGGCCGATCTGGCGGTGGCCGCCGCCCTGCTGAGCGCGCGGGAGGATGTGGCCCTGCCCGCCAACACCGTGGTTTTCGGAGAGATCAGCCTTTCGGGCGCGCTGCGGCCCGCCGCCCAAACGGAAAACAGGTTGAAAGAGGCGCAAAAACTTGGTTTTACCAGCGCCATCGCCCCGAAAGGCAGCAAGGCCGGGGGCAGCGCAGGCATGAAGCTGCAGCCGATGGCGGACCTGAGCGACGTTGTTGGTGGAATTTTCGGCGCCGGATAGGCGTCAAGGAAGGCGAGCGGGATGGAAGGCTTTACGATTATCGACGGTGTGGTCGCGCTGGTCATCGTGCTTTCGGCGCTGCTGGCCTACGGCCGCGGCCTGGTGCGTGAGGCCATGGCCATCGTCGGCTGGGTCGCAGCGGCGGTACTGGCCTATCTCTTTGCGCCGAGGGTCGAGCCCCTGGTGCGGGAACTGCCCGTGGTCGGCGAATTCCTGGCTGACAGCTGCGAGCTGTCGGTTATCGGCGCCTTTGCGATCGTCTTTGCGGTGGCGCTTATTGTGGTATCGCTTTTCACGCCACTTTTTTCCTCGGTCGTGCAGCGCTCTGTTCTGGGCGGGATTGATCAGGGACTTGGCTTTGTCTTTGGCGTGGCCCGCGGTATCCTGTTGGTGGCGATTGCCTTTTTCGTCTACCAGACCGTGATCACCGGCCAGCAATATACCATCGTGGATGAAAGCCGGTCGGCTGTCGTCTTTGGCCGCTTCACCGATGAGATCGAAGAACGCGACCCCGAAGCGGCGCTGGGGTGGATCACGTCACGCTATGAAGCGCTGGTGGGCAGCTGCGGCGAGTAGGGCAGACACTTAGCACTTTCTTAAATTTCGCACGGTAGACCCGCACCCCGAAGGGGCGAAGTCACTGCTTATGTCGAAGTATTCCGAACTCGATCTCATTGCGGCACCGGTATTCGTTCTGGAACCCGGGCCCGGAGGCGAGCCGGTC
>JABDKA010000239.1 GCA_013002405.1 Sulfitobacter sp.
CCATAGCCGCCCGTCATCTGACGGCTGGCAAGAGCATGGCCCGGATGGCTGACAAGACCGGGATACATGACCTCTTCCACCTGCGGATGGTCCGAAAGGTACTCGGCCAGGGCCAGCGCATTGCGCGACATCTCGCGCATGCGCAGGGGCAGCGTCCGCATGCCGCGCAGCAGAAGCCAGGCTTCCATCGGACCAAGGACAGCACCGGCGGTATTTCGGTCCGCCAGGATCTGCTGCCAGACCGCATCCTCCGGATCGGCCGTGCAAAGTGCGCCCGCCAGAACATCGGAGTGGCCGTTGATCCCTTTGGTTGCCGAATGCATCACGATGTCCGCGCCATGGTGCAATGGCTGGCTCAGAACCGGAGAGGCAGCCGTGCTGTCGACCACCAGCTTGGCCCCTGCTGCATGGGCCACGTTGGCGGAGGCCGCGATATCCGTGATCCGCAGCCATGGATTCGAGGGTGTCTCAATCCAGGCGATGGTGGGGCGATGCTGAACGCAGGCCTCGGTAAAGGCTTCCAGGTCCGAGGCCTCGACCTCAAGCAGGCTGATCTGCCTGCGCGCGCAGAAGGTCCTGATCCACTCGGTCGTGCCCCAGTAGATCTGGCGCTGGACGACCACGGACGCCCCATTGGGCACCGTGCGAAAGACCGCCGCGACCGCAGCCATGCCGGAGGGAAAGAGCAGCGATGCCTCGGCCGCTTCCAGCCTGGAAAGGAGTGCCTCTGCCATGCGCACATTCTCGTTGTGAGAGCGGAGGTAGACGTTCCCCTCCACCATCGGCGCATAGTCCGCTTCGCGACCGAAGGTTGTCGCCATGTGAATGGCCGGGGTCACGCCGCCGGTAGCATCATCCAGGGCACCACCCGCGTGGGCGGCGACAGTTGCGGGCTTCAGATCGGATTTGGGGTGCTTGGCCATGAGCCCTCCAACAGCGCTTTGGCGCGGTGCTACACGCTCCCGGCCGCACAGGCAATCGGCGCGCGCCGCGTCACGCCCCCGTGATGGAGGCGTCACAGACCTTGTGCGTCGGGCTGGGCTGCCCCACCCTTTGAAGATCAGTCAAGGAGCCTGCCAATGCCCACCAAAAGGATCACCTTCCCCGGCCATAGCGGCGAGATGCTGGCCGCGCGCCTTGACCTGCCGGAGGGGCCGCATCTGGCGACGGCGCTTTTTGCCCACTGTTTCACCTGCGGCAAGGATATCCCCGCAGCCCGCCGGATCGCCGCACGGCTGGCGGCCATGGGGATTGCGGTCTTGCGCTTTGATTTCACCGGATTGGGCCATTCGGAAGGAGAGTTCGCCAATACCTCCTTCACCTCGAATGTCGAAGATCTTGTCGCTGCCTGCCGCTACCTTGACGGCGAAGGCATGCCGCCGACCCTCTTGGTCGGCCATTCACTGGGCGGGGCCGCCGTGCTGAAGGCTGCTTCCCAGGTCGATCAGATCAAGGCCGTCGCGACCATTGGCGCGCCCTTCGACCCAGAACACGTGACCCACAACTTCGTCGACGCCCTGCCCGAGATCATCTCAAAGGGTGTGGCCGAGGTCTCCTTGGGCGGCCGTCCCTTCCGGATCGGCAAAAGCTTCATCGAGGATGTGGCGCAGGGGGTCCTGAAACCGGCCATCGGCAAGCTGAACGCCGCGCTGCTGGTCCTTCACGCGCCCCGTGACGCCATCGTCTCGATCGACAACGCCAGCCAGATCTTCCTGGCCGCGAAACACCCAAAGAGCTTCGTCACCCTCGACGATGCCGACCACCTTGTCAGCCGGACGGCGGATGCAGAATATGCGGCCGACGTGATCGCCACCTGGGCACGACGCTACCTTGATCTGACGCCGCCTGCCCCGCCACCCGGCGCACCCGAGGGCGTCGTCCGTGTTAGCGAGGCGGATCCAAAGGGTTTCCTGCAGGACATCACTTCGGGTCCCAGCCACCACGCCCTGGCCGATGAGCCGGTGGCCTACGGAGGGACGAACCGGGGCATGTCGCCCTATGGCTTTCTCTCCGCCGGGCTCGGGGCATGCACCTCGATGACCATCCGCATGTATGCCCGCCGCAAGGGCTGGCCGCTGGAAGCGGTCAGCGTCGATGTCTGCCACGACAAGGTCCACGCACGGGACGCCGAAACCGGCAGCGGCGACAAGATCGACACCTGGCGCCGCAAGATTCGCCTGACAGGCAGTCTCAGCGAGGCACAGCGACAGCGCCTGCTTGAGATTGCGGACCGCTGCCCGGTGCACCGCACGCTCGAGCGTTCCACGGAGGTTCTTACCGAACTTCTGCCGTGACGTGCGCCTTCTTGGTCACCAGAAACACTCTGCCCCCTCTGTCGCGGTACTGACCTTCGCTCACCTCACCCGATGCGCCGATAAACCGAAGACGGTCGCCACAGCGGGCGATTTCGTAATAAGCCGATAGATCGGAGGGCGGCCA
>JABDKA010000029.1 GCA_013002405.1 Sulfitobacter sp.
AATCCTTGCTGACCCGCCCCTTGAAGGAAGAATGATATGTTTGTTGCCCTGATCGCCCATGACAAACCCGGTGCATTGAACGTGCGTCAGGAAAATCGCCCTGCACATCTTGAGTATCTCAAATCAACCGATCTGGTTGCACAGGCCGGGCCCTTGCTGGACGCGAGCGGCGGCATGATTGGCTCACTGATCATCCTTGAGGTCGAGGACATGGCGCAGGCGCAGGCTTGGGCAGACGAAGATCCCTACGCCAAGGCAGGTCTATTTCAGGCCGTGACCCTGACCCATTGGAATCGGGTTATTGGCTGATGGCATACTGGCTTTTCAAATCCGAACCTAACACCTGGGGTTGGGAGGATCAGGTCGCCAAAGGCGACACGGGCGAGGAATGGGACGGCGTGCGCAACTATCAGGCGCGCAATTTCATGCGAGAGATGAAAGTCGGCGATCTGGGTTTCTTCTATCACTCCATGAAAGAGAAATCGGTCGTCGGAATCGTCGAAGTCATCGCAGAGGCACATCCTGACAGCACGACAGATGACGACCGCTGGGAATGTGTGGATATCAAAGCGGTACGGCCATTCAAAGAACCTGTCTCCCTTGATCAGATCAAGGCGGACGGCCGTCTTGACGACATGGTGCTTGTCAAGAATTCGCGCCTGTCGGTGCAGCCCGTGACCGATAGTGAGTGGCAGATCATCTGCGATCTGGGACAAACCAAACCTTAAAGCGGTTCCAGATTTTGTTGAATCAAAAGGGATTCACAGCGGGCGTGTTTTCTGATTCATCCTGTTCAGGAGGATCAGTTCATGCCCAACCCGCTTTCCGCCGATATTCGTGCCCGTTTTGAGGTGCTCTTTGCTGAGGGGCTCACTGGCCGCGAGATTGGTCGCCGTTTGATGATTTCAGCGGCATCCGCATCGCGTCTGTCACAAAAGCTCAAGCAAGGTTTGCGCCTGACGCCCGCCCAGAACCCGCGCAATACCGGGCATGGAAGGCTTGCCCCGTACCATGGCTTCCTGATCGAGTTGATCCGCCAGGACCCGGACATCACGCTCAAGGAACTGCAAGGCGCACTTGCAGATGCGCATGACGTTACCGCGTCTGTTTCCGGCATTGATCAGGCGCTCAAGCGGCTGGGTTACACGTACAAAAAAAGAGCCTCATTGCGGATGAGCGCAAGCGCGCAAGAGTAAGGCGCGCCCGCGCCGATTGGTTTGAGCATCGTGTCCCGGCGATCAGCACGATGCCTGAACGTGTTGTCTTCCTTGATGAAACATCCGTCAAAACCAACCTGACGCGAACAAGGGGGCGCTCCCTGCGCGGCACCCGGCTGACAGCCTCCGCACCGTTTGGATCGTGGGGGACCCAGACCCTGATTGCAGGGCTCGGCGCGTCCGATCTGGTCGCGCCTTGGATTATCAAGGGGGCGATGGACGGCCCCGCCTTCGTCGCCTACATCCGCGACGTTCTGATCCCCGAGATCGAACCTGGCACCGTCGTGATCCTCGATAACCTTGCCACGCACCGGAACAAGGAAGCCGAGGCGGCCCTGCGCGCCCACGGCTGCTGGTTCCTCTTCTTGCCACCCTACAGTCCGGACCTGAACCCGATCGAAATGGCGTTCTCCAAACTGAAAGCCCATCTGCGCCGTATCGGAGCGCGATCCTTTACCGGCCTCTTCCACGCCCTCAGCGAAATCTGCGACCTCTACACGCCAGACGAATGCTGGAACTACTTTTGCGAGGCAGGATACGCTTCTACGTAAACTGGAACCGCTTTAATACTGGAGTTTTTAGGCGGGGCCAAGGTCGCGCCCGAGGCGGATGCCTCCGCCAGCCGGATCGCATACCTTGCCCGGGACAAGCAATATCTTGCGGACAAGACCGATATCGGCACCTATTTCGCCGTCCACAAAGGGATGTCAGATCTAAATAATTCTGCTTCCGCCATCGCACTATTTGACGGAACTCAGAGAAGCGTCGCCGAAGCTGCTACCGCTATTGATTATTTCTATCAAGAAGCACTTGATCCAAAGACTGGTGAATTCCTTATGCAGCTAGTCGGTGTAATGGATGAGCCGTTTATCTGACGAATACCATTATTCTATGTCAGATCCCGGACTGAAG
>JABDKA010000048.1 GCA_013002405.1 Sulfitobacter sp.
GTAGAAACGCTCGGTCAGGCGCGGCAGATGCAGCGGGTCGATGCCCGGGCCCTCATCCGTGACGGTCACCCGCAAACCGGGACCGCGCAGGGTCGGGTCCCGCTCAGTGGCGACAAGGGTCAGGGTCACCTTCTTATCTGCACCGCCGTATTTGATCGCGTTCTCAATGAGATTGGTGAAGACCTGCAAGAGTTGGTCCCGGTCGCCCGGCAGGGGCCTTGGGGTATTTTCGAAATCGGCTTGCAGCGTCACATCGTTATCGACCGCCAGCGGATTGAGATTGCGCAGCGCCGTCTGCAGCACCTCGGTAAGGTCACACCGTTCCCTGGGCCGCACCCGCTCATCGCTTTCCACGCGGTTGAGCGATAGCAGATCATCGACCAACCGGTTCATGCGGCCCGCCTCTTCCGCCATGATGCCCAGGAACCTGTCACTTGCCGCTGGATCGTCCCGCGCCGGACCCCGCAGCGTTTCGATAAAGCCCAGCAGCGCCGTCAGCGGCGTGCGCAACTCATGGCTGACGTTGGCCACGAAATCGCGTCGCATCTGGCCCGCTTCGGCCATCAGCGTCACATCCTGAAAGGTCATCAGCAGATCACCCGTCGAGGCGATGACGCGCAGACTGACTTCATAGGTGGTATCCTTGCCCGCCTCACGCGCCAGAAACCGCGCGCTTTGCGTTTGGCCGGTCTCTAGACTGCTTTCCACCGCTTCCACGAGGGTTGGCTGGCGCAGGGCGGTCACGAAGTGGCGGTTCAGTACATTCGCACCCAAAAGCTCCCGGGCGGCGTCATTCATCGCAAAGATCCTCTCGGCCCGGTTGATGCCAAGGGTCGGCATCGGCAAGGCGGCGATCATATCCCCGATGAGCTGCGCGTCGTTCATCGTCTAGAGCGGTTTCAAATCCCGGGCAAAGCGCGCGGCGTTGTCGGCGTAGTGCTTGGCCGAGGCGGTCAGCATCTGGAACGCGGGCGGATCGAGGGTACGCACCACCTTGCCCGGCGATCCCATCACCAGCGATCCGTCGGGGATCTCCTTCTTTTCGGTGATCAGGGCCCCTGCCCCGATAAGGCAATTCTTGCCGATCTTCGCCCCGTTCAGGATCGTGGCCCCCATCCCGATAAGTGTGTTGTCCCCGATGGTGCAGCCATGGAGCATGACCTTGTGTCCGATGGTGCAGTTCTCACCGATGGTGAGGGGAAAGCCCATGTCGGTATGAAAGACGCAATTCTCCTGCACGTTTGACCCTTTGCCCACCAGGATCAATTCGTTGTCACCGCGCAGTGTGCTGCAAAACCAGACAGAGCTGCCCGCCTCCAGCGTCACGTTCCCGATGACGTTGGCGTCGGGCGCGACCCAGGCGCTTTCGTCGATATCAGGGCGCAGATCGCCCAAGGCATAGATGGTCATAGCAGTCCCTCGAATTCGGATTGGAGTTTGCGTACATGATCCTGCAGACGCGGCTGCTGGGCCAGTTTCATGCGCTCGGCACGGATGATGATCTTGAGCTTGTCCTCGGTCTCATCCAGGTCATCGTTGATCAGCACGTAATCGTAACCGCCCCAGTGGCTGATCTCGTCCCAGCTCTTGCGCATTCGCTTGGTGATGACCTCGGCGCTGTCCTTGCCCCGCGCCTCCAGCCTGCGGCGCAACTCAGCGATGGAGGGGGGCAGGATGAAGATTGACAGGGTATGAGCCCCAAGGGCCGAGGTCTGGATCTGCTGCGCGCCTTGCCAGTCGATGTCAAAGAGCACGTCACGCCCTTGCTCTATAGCCTCTTCGATAGGTTCCTTGGGTGAGCCGTAGGAATGGCCGAAGACGTGGGCATGCTCCAGCATTTGATCCTTCTGCACCCACTCTCGGAAGGTATCTTCGTTGACAAAGTAGTAATCCTTGCCGTCCTCCTCCCCTTCCCGCGCGGCGCGGGTGGTCGCGGAGACGGAGAACTTAAGGGTAGAATCCCAGGCCATCAGCGCGCGGGCGAGCGTGGATTTTCCGGCCCCCGAGGGGGAGCTGAGAATGATCAGCAGACCGCGGCGATCACCTGTTGCAGGGCTCATCTTCTACTCCACATTCTGGACCTGTTCGCGCATCTGATCGATTACCGCCTTGAGCGCCAGACCGGTGACCGTCAGCTCTTTCATCTGCGCCTTCGAGCAAAGTGTGTTGGCCTCCCTGTTGAACTCCTGCATCAGGAAATCAAGTTTTCGGCCCACTGCGCCGCCTTCGGCCAGCAGCGTGCGCGCCGCACCCACGTGGGCCCCCAGACGGTCCAATTCTTCGGTGATGTCGGTCTTGACGGCGATCAGTGCCAGTTCCTGCATCAGGCGCGCCTCATCCACGCCGTCGACATTGTCGAGCACACGGCCCAGACTGCGCTTGAGCGTTTCCTGCATTTGGCCTGTGCGTTCCTGCGCCTGTTCTTGTGCTTGGGCGGTAAGGCCCTCAATCTCGATCAACTGGCCCTGCATCATCGCCAAAAGCGCCTGCCCCTCCGCCACCCGCATGGCGTCGAAATCGGCGCAAACCCTTTCGAAATCGGCCAGCAGCGCTTTGCAGAGGGCGGCGCTGTCCTCTTCCTCTTCCGTCTGCTCAAGAATGCCGCGCATGGTGACAATGTCACTGGCTTTTGAGGGCGCCAGTGAGACGCCCACATCCATGGCCCGTTTTTCGATCCGGTGCAGGGCATCCAGCACGGATTGAAGCTGCGCCTCGTTCACTTCGAATGTGGCACCGCCCTCCTCCCGCGTCAGGCGCAGATTGCAGGTGATGTTGCCTCGCTTGGCAGTCGCGGACAGCCGCTTGCGCAGCCCCGCTTCCAATCCTTCGATCCAGTCGGGCACGCGAATGCGCAGGTCCAGCCCCTTGCCGTTGACCGCCCGCAGTTCCCAGGCCCAGGAGAAGGGCACAGAGGTGCCATTCTGAGAGGCAAAACCGGTCATGGATTTGATCATGCGGAGAGCTCTTGCTGCGGTTGCGTGTGCTTTCCGCAATAGGGTGAAAGGGGGCGCGGGGGCAACCCCTCGGGCGTTAACCAGTTAACCAGCGCCCAAGAAAACCGAGCATTTGAGTGAAACATGGTGTATTAATTATTCCATAAGATTTGACGCACGGAGGCGGGTCAAGGCAGCCGTTTCGCAACGCACCGTGACCTAAGCAATTCGGCAGGCCCCCGCACAATCGCCCCGCGAAAGGTGAAGGCTGATGGACAAGCACAACCAGAAGGCGCACAATGTTATCCGTATGTCTGAGTATCAGCCAGAAACCGGCTATGCGGCGCTTGCCCAGCTTGAGGCCTATTGGGAGGCGCTGAGAGGCACGCGGTTGCTGCCAAAGCGGTCCGAGATCGACCCGCGCGGAATCGAACTGGCGCTTGAGAATGCCTTCATCCTTGAACGTATCGCACCGGGCATCGCCCGGCTGCGGATCGCAGGCAGCCATCTGAACGATCTGATGGGGATGGAAGTGCGCGGCATGCCACTGACGTCCCTCTTTACAGCCCCCTCCCGGCGGATCGTGTCCGATCTGTTGGAGGACGTCTTTCAAATGCCCGCTTGCGCGACCCTGCGCCTCCATTCTGACGGAACGGCGGGCCGCCCGGCGCTGGAGGCGCGGATGTCGCTTCTGCCGCTGAAAAGTGATCTGGGCGATATAAGCCGCATCATCGGCTGCTTTGTCGCTCAGGGGGACATGGGTCTTGCACCGCGCCGGTTCGAGGTAGTGTCCAGCAAGATCGACGCACTTGGCCTGCAGAGCGTCGAGCCACTGCCGCCCGAACCCACCGTTGCCCCGCCTTTGCCGCCCCGCATTGCACCACAGGAGGCTGGCTTTGCCGAAGCCGCGCCTCGCTTTGAGCGGCACCCGCATCCCGGCGACCGCAAGGGGGAGGCGCGCGAGGACAAATTCCGGAAATTGCCGCCCTACCTGCGGGTGGTGGAACCAAAGGAGGACGGTTGACGCGGCTCTGATCTGCGCCCCGGAAAGAAAAACGCCGCCCGACTTTCACGAGGCGGCGTTTAGCGTTTCAGGATGGCGGTGGCTTTAACCGGCAGCCTTCTTCTTTTCCTGATCGCGTCGCGCGGTCAGCTCCTCAGCGACGAGGAAAGCCAGTTCCAGCGACTGGCTGGCGTTCAGGCGCGGATCGCAGGCGGTATGATAGCGGTCGGACAGATCCTCATCCGACACGGCGCGCACGCCGCCGGTACATTCGGTTACGTCCTGGCCCGTCATCTCAAAATGTACACCACCTGGCACGGTGCCCTCTGAAGCATGTACATCGAAAAACTCACGCACCTCACGTAGAACGCTGTCGAAGGGCCGCGTCTTGTAGCCCGAAGAAGACTTGATGGTGTTGCCGTGCATCGGATCGCAGGTCCAGACAACATTGGCCCCTTCTTCTTCTACTGCCTTGATCAGCCTGGGCAAATGTTCACCCACCGACCCGGCACCGAAGCGGGCGATCAGTGTCAGACGGCCGGCCTCGTTTTCGGGGTTCAGCTTGGCCATCAGCTTTTTCAGATCGTCCGTCGTCATTGTCGGCCCGCACTTGAGCCCGATGGGGTTGAGCACACCGGATGCGAACTCCACATGGGCCCCGTCGGGCTGGCGCGTCCGGTCGCCGATCCAGATCATGTGTCCGGAACCTGCGAGCCACTGGCCGGTCATGGAATCCTGGCGGCAGAGCGCCTCTTCGTACTCCAGCAAGAGCCCCTCGTGGCTGGTGTAGAATTCCACCGACGAAAGGGTATGCGCCGTGTCGGAATTGACCCCTGCGGCCGACATGAAGTCGAGCGTGTCGGAAATGCGGTTGGCGATCTCGCGGTACTTTTCGGCCTTTTCATTGTCGGTGAAGCCCAGGGTCCAGCCGTGGACCTGGTGCACGTCCGCGTAGCCACCCGTGGAGAAGGCGCGCAGCAGGTTCAGCGTGGCCGCCGCCTGGGTGTAGGCGCGCAGCATATTCTCTGGATTGGGGATCCGCGCCTCAGGCGAGAAGTTCAGATCGTTGATGATGTCACCGCGGTAACTGGGCAGCTCCACGCCATTGACCACCTCCGTCGGGGCCGAGCGGGGCTTGGCGAACTGACCCGCCATGCGGCCCAGCTTGATCACCGGCACCTTGGCGCCGTGGGTCAGCACGATCGCCATCTGCAGCATCACCTTGAAGGTGTCACGGATCGCATCCGAGCTGAACTGCTCGAAGCTCTCGGCGCAGTCGCCGCCCTGAAGCAGGAAAGCCTCACCGCGGCTGGCCGCACCCAGATGGTGCTTGAGCCGCCGTGCCTCACCGGCAAAGACCAGAACCGGGTACCGCGCAAGCAGCGCCTCGACCGTCTCCAGGGCGGCCTGATCTGGATAATCGGGCATCTGGATCCGCGGTTTTTTGCGCCAGCTTGATTTGCTCCAAGTGCTCATGGTTCTCTCTCCGGTCCCTTGTACGCCGGGCTTGAGTGCCCGGCCCACGCGTTAAGATCCTTTCTATACAAAAGCTCGTGCGCGCTGACCAGAACCCAATTTCGGCCTCTTGACCTTGCGCAAAGACCATGAGCAAGGTCTCCTTCAGCCTTCCCGCGCGGGCCGCCCGAAGGCCCAAAGACAAGTTTACGAAGGACGCCGCGATGTCAGAACCGCGCTCGGCCACCCGCATTCCCATCGACAAGGACAAGCCGCGCCGCTTTGTCTTTGTCCTGCTGGACCAGTTCAGCCTGCTTTGTTTTGCCACGGCAATCGAAGCCTTGCGGATCGCCAACCGGATGGCGGGCAAGACGCTCTATACCTGGCATGTGGTCGGTGAGGGGGGCGAGCGCGCCTATTGCTCTGCCGGGACGGTCTTTCAGCTGGACGCGGATCTGGAAGAGCTGAATCGCGATGACACGATCATGGTCTGTACCGGCATTGACGTGCAGGATGCGACCACCAAGAAGGTGATCAGCTGGCTGCGCCGTGAGGCCCGCAAGGGGGTCACCGTTGGCGGGCTTTGCACAGGCGCCTACACTCTGGCGCGCGCCGGCCTGCTGGACGGCAAGAAGGCGACGATCCATTGGGAAAACCAGGATAGCTTTGCCGAAGAGTTCCAGGAGGTTGACCTGACCAAGTCGGTCTTCGTGGTGGACGGCAACCGCATGACCACCGCCGGCGGGACTTCATCCATTGATCTGATGCTCAAGCTTGTCGCGGACGACCATGGCGAAGATCTGGCCAATGCCGTGGCCGACCAGTTGATCTATTCCTCTATCCGGACCGACCAGGACACCCAGCGCCTTTCGGTGCCGACCCGCATCGGCGTGCGCCATCCTAAGCTGAGCCAGGTCATCCAGATGATGGAGAACAACATCGAGGAGCCGATCAGCCCTTCGCTTCTGGCCAAGGAGGTTGGCATGTCCACGCGCCAGCTGGAGCGGCTCTTCCGCCGCTACCTCAACCGCTCGCCCAAGCGCTACTACATGGAACTGCGCCTCCAGAAGGCGCGCAACCTGCTGATGCAGACAGATATGAGTGTCATCAACGTGGCCCTGGCCTGCGGCTTTGCCTCCCCCTCGCATTTCTCCAAGTGCTACCGGGCCCATTACGACACCACGCCCTACCGGGAACGCGGCAGCCACGCGGCGCGGCTCTCGATCTGACGGGCCTCATCGCTGGCGCTCTCCGGACCGGAAACGGCGATCAGGGGGTGATGCGGTAGAGGGTTCCGTTGCCCACCGAGATAAACCAGATGGCTCCATCCGGTCCTTCTACAATGTCCCTCACGCGCAGGGTTTCGTCCGTTTCGATCTGCTGGACCTCGCGCAGGGGGTTCCCTTCTAGCCGGGCGATATAGTTGAACTTGAGCGAGCCGACGAAGATGTGACCTTTCCAGTCGGGAAAGAGCTTGCCGGAATAGACCAGAAGGCCCGATGGTGCCATCGAGGGGTCCCAGTAGTGGGCGGGTTGTTCCATGCCCGGTTTCGACGTCCCTTCGCCGATCTTGGCCCCGGAGTAGTGCCGTCCATAGGAAATGACCGGCCAGCCATAGTTGGCGCCCTTCCGGACCCGGTTCACTTCGTCCCCGCCCCGCGCGCCGTGTTCGGAGAGCCATAGGTTGCCGCGCAGATCGACGCCCGCGCCCTGTGGGTTGCGGTGTCCGTAGGACCAGATCTCGGGCAGGACGCCATCCGTATTGACGAAGGGATTATCCGCTGGCACCGATCCGTCCCGCTTGACCCGGATGACTGACCCGTTGTGACGGGACCGGTCCTGTGCCGATGGCCGGTCCCCCCGGTCTCCGATGGTCAGAAACAGCGTCCCATCCCGCGCCTCCACCACGCGGGAGCCGAAGTGGCGGCCGCCGCTGCTGCCGGGCTTCATCTCGAAGATTTCGCGCAGATCTTCAAGCCTGCTGCTATCCGAACTGAGCCGGGCCACGGCGAGCGCTGTGCCGCTGCCACGCCCCTGACGCTTGGCGTAGCTGAGAAAGAGCGTCCGGGTTGTCTCGAAGTCCCGTGCGAGTGTGATGTCCAGCAGGCCCCCCTGCCCCGCGACTTCCACCTTCGGTAGGCCGCCCACGCGCCGGATCTTGCCATCTTGTATCAGGATCAGATCACCGCCGCGTTCGGTAATCAGCGCGCCGCCCCCCGGCAGGGGCGCGACGGCCCAGGGCGCGTCGAGGCCCGTGACCACGGGCCGGATGGTGAAGCCCGTCTGGGCACCGGCGGGGCCGACAAGGAGCGCGCTGAGAAGGGCAAGGATTGCAGTGCGGCGTGAGAAAAAGGGCATGGCAGGCCTCCGGGTTCTGGGACGGGTCAATGATCAAGCTAACGGCGCCCGCGCCCTTGTCCAGATCCTTGCTTTGATCCCGTTTGAGGGTGCGGATGCGGGGCAAAAATCCCTTTTCTTATGGCAAGCCATTGCCTAAGGTCGCCGTCGAACATCATGTTCCAACTAGGGAGAAACCAATGAAAAAGATGCTTATGGCCACAACGGCCGCAGCACTGCTGGCGACGACGGCGATGGCCGGCGGCCACGCGAAGGAAGTCAAACTGGGGATCGAATTCGGTTTTACCGGGCCCATTGAATCGCTGACCGGCCCGATGGCCGCAGGTGCCGAAATGGCGATGCAGGAAGTGACCGACAGCGGCATGCTGCTGGACGCGGCAAAGGTCACGCCTATGCGCGCGGACTCGGGCTGCATCGACAACGGTCTCGCCGTCTCCTCGGCCGAACGCCTGATCGCCGATGGCATCAATGGCCTGATCGGCGCGGACTGCTCAGGTGTGACCGGTGCGGTCCTTCAAAACGTCGCCATTCCGAACGGCATGGTCATGATCTCGCCCTCCGCGACATCGCCGGGCCTGACCACGATGGAAGACAACGGTCTATTCTTCCGCACCTCCCCCTCCGACGCCCGTGAAGGCGAGGTGATGGCGGAGATCCTGAAGGAGCGTGGCGTTGAATCCATCGCCCTGACCTACACCAACAACGACTACGGCAAAGGCCTGGCGGACGCCATCGAGAGTTCCTTCAAGGCCATCGGCGGCGAAGTGACGATTGTCGCGGCGCACGAGGACGGCAAGGCGGATTATTCCGCCGAAGTGGGCGCGCTGGCCTCCGCCGGCGGTGATCTTCTGGTTGTCGCAGGTTACCTTGACCAGGGTGGTGCAGGCATCATCAAGTCCGCGCTTGACGCGGGTGCCTGGGATACCTTCGGTCTGCCCGGCGGCATGATCGGTGAGAACCTGCCCAAGACCATTGGCCCGGACCTTGACGGGTCCTACGGTCAGATCGCGGGTTCACAGGGTGAGGGCATCGACACCTTCGCCAAGATGGCCGAAGAGGCCGGGTTCGACGGCACATCGCCCTACGCGCCCGAAGCCTACGACGCGGCAGCGCTATTCCTGCTGGCAATGCAGGCGGCAAACTCCACCGATCCGGCCGACTACAAGGACAAGATCCTTGAGGTCGCAAACGGCCCCGGCACCGAGATCTTCCCCGGTGAGTTGGGCAAGGCACTTGAGCTTCTGAAGAACGGCGAAGAGATCGACTATGTCGGTGCCTCCGCTGTGGAACTTGTCGGCCCCGGTGAGGCCGCAGGGACCTACCGTGTGATCGAAGTCAAGAACGGTGTGAACGAAACGATCGGCTTCAAGTAAGCCCGGTCGGAAAGACTTGGTGCAGCCCGCCCATCGCGCGGGCTGCACTCATATAAAAGCGACAAGACCGAAACGGTTGGCGGCCCGTCAGGGCACAGGGGGATGTGGCATGGTGCACAATGAAGAGCACATGATCGTCATCGAAGATATTCACAAGCACTTCGGCGGATTTCACGCGGTGGATGGCGCCAGCCTGAACATCGACCGGGGTTCCATCACCGGCCTTATCGGACCCAACGGCGCGGGAAAAACCACACTTTTCAACGTGATCGCCGGGGTCCTTAAACCCACTTCAGGCAAAGTCTACATGGCGGGTGAGGATATAACGGGCCTGCCGCCCCACGCGCTTTTCCACAAGGGGCTGCTGCGCACTTTCCAGATCGCGCACGAATTTCACTCCATGTCCTGCCGCGAAAACCTTATGATGGTCCCCGGCGGGCAGTCAGGTGAAACGCTTTGGAACACCTGGTTCGGGCGCAAACGCATCGCCGATGAGGAACGCGCGCTTAAAGCGAAGGCCGACGAAGTGCTGGAGTTCCTGACCATCGAGCACCTGGCCGAGCAGAAGGCAGGCCAGATCTCGGGTGGGCAAAAGAAGCTGCTGGAACTGGGCCGCACCATGATGGTCGATGCCCAGATCGTCTTTCTCGATGAGGTGGGTGCCGGCGTGAACCGAACCCTCCTGAACACAATCGGTGACGCGATCCTGCGGCTCAACGCGGAACGCGGCTACACCTTCGTCGTGATCGAACACGACATGGATTTCATCGGCCGCCTCTGTGATCCGGTCATCTGCATGGCAGAAGGCCGCGTGCTGGCCACGGGCACGCTGGATGAGATCAAGGCGAACGAACAGGTGATCGAGGCCTACCTTGGCACGGGCCTCAAGAACAAAGACCAGGTGACAGCGTGATGGGACGCGGGGGCGCGATGCTTCTGGCAGCGGCGCTCGCCCTGCCCCAGTCCGCCGCGGCCTGTCTGCAGCTCTCTGCGGATGTCTGGATGTGCGCGCGCGGCAGCGCCTGGGAAGCGGCGAAGTGGGATCCCTACGGCGATGGGGAGACCTTGCTGCTGGGTGATTTCGTTCTGAATTTCGACCAGAACTGGCCCACGGCAGAGTTGCGCGATGCGGCCAGTACCCTTGAGGAACAGTACGTGACCTACGCCGCCTGGGTGAAGGATGAGGGGATCGACCCCAAGGTCCTGCGGGTCGACCGGGTCACCCTGCCCAACACCATCGCCCTGCGATACCTGCAGCGGGATGAGTGGCAGGGCCAGCCTGTGCTGCAGGCCAACATGCTGGCCGAGGTCGGCGCGCACCGCATCATGCTTTACCTCGATGCGCCGGGCGACATGAAGATCGAGATGCTGGATGCCACCTCCGAAGAAATCCTGTCGCTTCTGCGGGACACCTGTGCGGACGATAAATCCTGCGCCAAAATCAGCGAGGACGGCTAGGATGATCGAGCGAAGATACGGGTTTGCAATGCGGCACACCGGAATGATCAGGAGCAAGACGTGAGCAAATCACCCTATCAGGATGATCGCGGCAACAAGGACGTGACGATCACCAATCCCAAAGGGATGGGAAGCGTGATGCCCAAGCACTCGGGCGAAACCCGCCCTGCCCCCGGCGGCCCCTTCCTGATCGGCGAGAACATGACCGCAGGCTATGGCAATGGTCCGGACATCCTGCACGACTGTACCATTGCCGTGGACAGGGGCGAGATTGCCGTGATCGTGGGGCCCAACGGGGCTGGTAAATCGACGGGCATGAAGGCCGTCTTCGGCATGCTGGACATGCGCCAGGGCCACGTGCGGCTTGATGGGGAGGATATTACCAACCTCAGCCCCCAGGCCCGGGTGGCCAAGGGAATGGGATTTGTGCCCCAGACCTCGAACATCTTCACCTCGATGACGGTGGAAGAGAACCTGGAGATGGGGGCCTTTATCCGCACCGACGATTTCAGCGATACGATGGCCCAGGTTTTTGACCTTTTCCCCATCCTGAAAGAAAAGCGCGCCCAGGCGGCGGGGGAGCTTTCGGGCGGCCAGCGTCAGCAGGTCGCGGTGGGCCGGGCGCTGATGACCCAGCCCAAGGTGCTGATGCTGGATGAGCCGACCGCGGGGGTGTCGCCCATCGTCATGGACGAGCTTTTCGACCGGATTATCGAGGTGGCCCGCACCGGCATCCCCATCCTTATGGTGGAACAGAACGCCCGCCAAGCGCTTGAAATTGCTGACAAAGGGTATGTCCTGGTGCAGGGGCGAAATGCCTACACAGGCACCGGCAGGGAGCTTCTGGCTGACCCGGAAGTTCGTAAATCGTTTCTGGGGGGTTGAGCGAGTGCTACCGATCATATTGAGCGGAACGCTGAGCGTTCTTTCCAGCCAAACAGCGGATGAAGTGAAACATGTGACTGATACGGATTGCCGTCTGACCTTGGATGCGCCCGGCCAGCGAAAAGACCGCGTTGCTGAGGTCACCATTCGCTCCCCCGAGGGTGGGTCCAAGATCACTCTGAGTGGGACACACGAAGATCCGGATACTCTTCTCCGGGAAAATCCAGAGAGCAGAGCATACGCGCTCGAAGAAGCACCAGACAGTTGGGAACGGTCATACCGATTTGCCGCGGATGGAACTTCGGGTTTGATGAGCTGGGACGATGGCGGCAAAGCATTTCTCTCGCTCCACATCCAAACGACTGACAGGATG
>JABDKA010000083.1 GCA_013002405.1 Sulfitobacter sp.
GGCCAAGACGGTTTCGGCCATCGGCCTTGGCATGTTCGGCGGCTTTGGCGTGATGATCTTCGCCAACAGCCCGCTTTTCACTGACCCGCTGCGCGAGCGTCCTGCGGTAGGCGGTTGCTGCGGGGTGAAAAAGCCCTTCTCCGGCCAGCCGGTCTGGAGGTTCTGGGGCGAAAAGGAAAGGCGCACCGTTTTTTCGGATACTGCTGTGGAGAACGCGCTCTTCCTGCTGAAATGGCTAACACTGGCCTACCTGATCGAAGCGCTGATGCTGCGTTATGTCCCGGCCGAATGGGTCGCACAGATCCTGGGTGGGGAAGGTATCGGGCCGATCGTTCTGGGGGCCATCGTTGGTGCACCCGCCTACCTGAACGGTTACGCCGCCGTGCCGCTGGTCGACGCCCTGTTGACCCAGGGGATGACACAGGGGGCTGCGATGTCCTTCGTGATTGCGGGCGGGGTCAGCTGTATCCCCGCGGCCATTGCGGTCTGGGCGCTGGTCAAGCCGCGGGTCTTCGGTGCCTACCTTGGCTTTGCCATGACGGGCGCCGTGATCGCCGGTCTGGCCTGGCAGGCGCTGTCCTGAACGTCACCTAACGAATGCGCCGCCGTTCGGGGCTGCGGACCACCCTGCCGCACAGGGATCAGGTGCGCGCAAATGATTGATGACAAAGCGCGAACAATCCCACTCCGACGTTGTACATTTACGCACAAATAGGACATAATATCACCAAAATCGGTGAATAGGCCTTTCATACACCCCTGCTAAAAAGGGGGCAGGCATTGGGTAATACGCATCGGAGCAGAAATGCTGGAGTTTGAGAACGTGTCCAAGTCCTTTTGGACAGGGTCACACCATAAGGTCATCCTTGATCGGGTGTCCTTCCGGGTGGACCTGGGCAATTCTCTCGGCATACTCGCCCCCAATGGCACTGGAAAGTCCACTCTTATCAACATGATGGCGGGCCTTGAGAAACCCGATGAGGGTGAGATCCGCCGCCGCTGCAACATCTCCTTTCCCCTGGGATTCATGGGCGGCGTCGTGGCCAAGGTCTCCGCCAAGGAGAACTCGCGCTATATCGCCCGGCTCTACGGGCTCGATCCCGACTATGTGGAGAGCTTCTGCCGCTGGCTGTGCGATCTGGGGGAATACTTCGACCAGCCCCTTGGCACCTACTCCTCCGGGATGCGTGCGCGGTTTTCCTTCGCTCTGATGCTCGCGCTCGACTTTGACATTTACCTCATCGACGAAGGCATGCCGGGCTCAACCGACGTGGAATTCAACAAAAAGGCCGGTGATCTTTTGCAGGAACGACTGCAGAACACGACGATCATCATGGTCTCTCACCAGGCCGCGACCCTTGAATCATTTGCCCGGTCGGCTGCCGTTCTGCTGAACGGCCAGCTTCACATGTTCGACACCTTGGAAGAAGCGAAACAGCTCTATGACTACGAAACCCAAGGCTAGAAAATTCCGCATAAAGCGCAGCAGCCCTGCGCCCCGCCCCGTCGGCCCCGCCGGCGTGGAAAGCGCTGCGGCCGAGGCCCTGTCATCGACTGCCGTCAAAGCGATGCCGAAGGAGACGCAGGAGCGGCCTCGGCCCACGCCCGTGCCGCCCGCGGCAAGCGGCGAGACGCCCCAGAGTCCCGAACCGGAAGGGGCAACAAGCGCACCGGAGGAGACCGCACAGGTTGGCGAGGTTGCCTCCGCCACAGAGGTGGGTGGTGAACAGGATATCGACGCCATCCGTCGTGAAGGTCTGACGGGTCGGCAACTGCGTATGGCCCGCCGGGTCGCACAGAAACACGGGCTGGCCCCGACCTCTGACTTCGACGCCGTCAGACTGCTGCGCGCGGCCGGGATCGACCCCTTCCAGCGCTCAAACATGCTCGAACTTGTCGTGCCGCAGATCGGGGCCAATCAGGGCACGGCACCCGGCCAGCAGTATGGTGGTGTCCCACAGCAGGCGCGCGTGCAACTGCCCCAGACCGTACCGGCCGGCAAAAATACCCTGCCCGCCGAAGAGCAAAGCCCGGCCCAGCGCCGGGAACGTGAAATCAGCGAGATCCAGCGGGACATTGCCCGCCGCAGGCGACGCCGCCTGGGCTTGCTCCTGGTCCGGCTCGCCTTCTTCGTGGCGCTTCCGACCTTCCTTGCGGGGTTCTATTTCTTTCGCGTGGCGACACCGATGTACGCCACCGACAGCCAGTTCCTTATTATCCAGAGCGAGGGCGGCGGCGGCGCGAGCCCCTTTGGCGGCATCCTGCCCACCCAATTCGCCAACTCCGCCGACAGCATCGCCACGCAGGCCTTCCTGCAATCGAAGGACGCTATGCTCCGGCTCGATAAGGACGTGGGTTTCAAGGATCACTTCTCTGCCCCCGGCATTGACCCGATCCAGCGGCTCGATCCGGAAGCCACAAACGAAGAGGCCTTCAAGCTTTACAAAAAGAACGTGAAGATCGGCTATGACCCGACCGAAGGTGTCATCCGGATGGAGGTAGTCGCCGCAGACCCTGAGGTTTCGGCCCAGTTTTCAGAGAGCCTGCTGAAATACGCCGAAGAGCGGGTCAACGACCTGTCCAGGCAAAAACGCGAAGACGGCATGCGCGATGCGCTCGAAGGGTTCGAGAAGGCCCAACAGAAAAGACGGGACGCGCAAGAGGCGCTGATCCGGTTGCAGGTCACCAATGGTGTCGATCCCGAGGCCGAAATTGCTGCCATCCGCGGCCAGATCAGCAACTACGAAACCCTGATGATCGAACAGGAACTGGAACTGGCCGCCCTGCTGGACAACCCACGCCCCAACCGTGCCAAGGTGGATGGTACGCGCGGCGACATCCGCCGCATGCAGGTGCAGATCGACAAGCTGAACGAAAAGCTTGCCGTCTCGACCGTGGGCGACAATTCGCTGGCTGAAAGGGCGGTGACACTGCAGCTGGCACAGGCCGATTTGGCCGCTGCCGACATGGTGCTTCAAGCCGCTCAAAGTGCCATGGAACAGGCCCGGACCGAGGCCGGTCGCCAGGTCCGCTATCTGACCATCGCCGTGGAACCCGTGGCACCTGACCAGGCGACCTACCCGAAGTCTTTTGAGAACACCGTCTTGGCATTCCTGATCTTTGCAGGCATCTACCTGATGCTATCCTTGACCGCATCGATCCTGAAGGAACAGTTGTCCTCATGACCCAAGTCACACTGCGCGATGTGATCATCGGCAACGACCGTCCACTGACGGTCATTGCAGGCCCCTGCCAGCTGGAAAGCGCGGACCACGCGCAGATGATCGCGGGCCGCATGAAGGAAGCCTGCGACGCGGTTGGCGCGCAGTACGTTTTCAAGGCCAGCTACGACAAGGCCAACCGCACCTCCCTTTCCGGCAAGCGGGGGCTCGGGATCGATGAGGGACTAAAGGTCCTGCAATCCGTCGGAGAGGCCAACGGCGTACCGGTCCTGACGGATGTCCACACCGAAGGCCAATGCGCCATTGCCGGTGAGGTGGCCGATATCCTCCAGATCCCCGCCTTTCTCTGCCGCCAGACAGATATGCTGCTGGCCGCTGGTGAAACGGGGCGCGCCGTCAACGTCAAGAAGGGCCAGTTCCTGGCCCCCTGGGACATGCCCAACATCGTGGAAAAGATCGAAAGCACCGGCAACCGGCAGATCCTGCTGACCGAACGGGGCACCTCCTTTGGCTACAATACACTGGTCGCTGACATGCGCTCCCTGCCGCAGATGGCTCAGATGGGCTATCCGGTGGTGATGGACGCGACCCACTCGGTCCAGCAACCGGGCGGGAAGGGCGGATCATCGGGCGGGCAACGTGAATTCGCGCCGGTCATGGCCCGCGCCGCTGTTGCTATCGGCGTGGCCGCCGTCTTCATCGAAACCCACGAGGATCCTGACAGCGCGCCAAGTGACGGGCCCAACATGATCTACCTTGACCAGATGCCGGACCTCATCGCGACACTGATGAAGTTCGACGCATTGGCCAAGGAACACCCTCTGACCTTCTGAAGGAGGACGGCCCGTGACCGAACCCGCCCCCGAAGTCACCCAGAACACCTGGGAATTCCTGCGCGATCCGATGATCGCCCCCACGGGTTTCCGTGAATACGACGCACGCTGGAAATACCCCGATGACATCAACCTGCCCGGCGTCACTGCCCTTGGCCTGGGCCTGGGTACCCAGATGATGCAGCGCGGGATCGAACCGGTGATCGCCGTCGGTAATGACTACCGGGACTATTCACTCGCCATCAAGAACGCCCTGATCATCGGCCTGATACAGGCTGGCATCCACGTCAAGGATATCGGTCCGGCCCTCTCACCCATGGCTTACTTCGCGCAGTTCCACCTTGACGCACCCGCCGTCGCCATGGTCACCGCCAGCCACAATCCCAACGGCTGGACCGGCGTGAAAATGGGGTTTGAGCGTCCCCTGACCCACGGCCCTGATGAAATGGCCGAACTGCGTGACATCGTTCTCGGCGGCTACGGCAAGCCGCTCTCGGGCGGCGGTTATGAATTCATCGCGGATGTGCGCGAGGCCTACCTCGACGACCTCGTCGGCGATTTCAAGATGACCCGGCCCCTCAAGGTGGTCTGCGCCACCGGTAACGGTACCGCATCGGCCTTCGCGCCCGAGCTTTTCCGCCGGATCGGCGTCGAGATCGTCGAAAGCCATAACCGGCTGGACTACACCTTTCCGCACTACAATCCGAATCCCGAAGCGATGGAAATGCTGCATGACATGAGCGCTTCCGTGAAAGCCTCGGGTGCCGATCTGGCCCTCGGCTTCGACGGAGACGGGGACCGCTGCGGCGTTGTGGACGACGAGGGGGAAGAGATTTTCGCCGACAAGGTGGGCGTCATCCTGGCCCGTGACCTGGCCAGGCTATACCCCGGATCGACCTTCGTTGCAGACGTGAAATCGACCGGCCTCTTTGCCTCGGACTCGGAACTGCTCAAGTATGATGTTAAGGCGGACTACTGGAAGACCGGTCATTCCCACATGAAACGGCGGGTCAAGGAGATCGGCGCCCTGGCGGGGTTTGAGAAATCCGGCCACTACTTCCTGTCGGGCCCCATCGGACGCGGCTACGACTGCGGTATGCGCGTCGCGGTCGAAATCTGCAAGCTTATGGATCGCAACCCGGACAAATCGATGTCCGACCTGCGCCGCGCCCTGCCCCAAACCTGGGCGACGCCCACCATGTCACCCTTCGCCGCGGACACCGAGAAATACGCCATCCTCGACCGCCTGGTCGACCGCCTTGTGGAAAAAAACGCGGCGGGTGAAAAGATCGGCGGCCGCGCGATCAAGGAAGTTGTCACCGTGAACGGCGCCCGCGTCATTCTGGAAAATGGCGGCTGGGGTCTCGTCCGCGCCTCCTCGAACACGCCGAACCTGGTGGTGGTCTGCGAGAGCCCCGACTCCGAGGCCGAAATGCGCGCCATCTTCAAGGACATCGACAGGGTGATCCGCACAGAACCGGGCGTAGGCGACTACGACCAGAGCATTTGAGCGGCACTTGGCCTCTTCACTTTACCAAATAAATCTCACGGCGGAGTTTGAGGGGGTGTGCCCCCTCATCAGCAAATTAAAAGCGCACCCAGGCGCAGCCTGATCAATCTGAGAGGGCCGCCTCGCAAAAAGCGCGGATGCGTTGGGCATCCTTCACGCCTGGTTCACTCTCGACAGAAGAAGAGACATCGACCTGCGTGGCACCCGTCATGGCAATGGCCTCGGCCACGTTGTCAGGGGTCAGGCCGCCTGCAAGCATCCAAGGCACCGGCCAACGTCGCCCGGCAATGAGCCGCCAGTCGAAGGCCAGACCGTTGCCCCCCGGCAGGTCCGCCCCCTTGGGCGGCTTGGCATCGACCAGGATCTGATCGGCGACCTTGATGTAGGCATCAAGCTTGGGCAAGTCCTCCGCCTCCGCAACGCCCACGGCCTTCATCACCGGCAACCCGGTTCGGGACTTGATCTCGGTCACCCGCTCTGGACTTTCCTTGCCGTGCAACTGAAGCATGTCGATAGGCACCTCGGCCAGCATCCGGTCCAGGAAGTCGTCCGTCGCATCGACGACCAGCGCCACCTTGCAGATGCCCTCGGGCACGCTCGCCGCCATAAAGGCCGCATCGGCAATCGTCAGGTTGCGGGGGGATTTTTCGAAGAACACAAAGCCCAGATAACGCGCTCCTGCCAGGATGGCAGCGGGCACGTCTGAGCTTTCGGTCAAACCGCAGATTTTGACGTTGATATTGGCAGGCATGGGGACCTCAGCTGGCCTCGTCCAGCAGAGCCAGTACTTCATCCTTGCCCTGGTGCTTTTCACCCTTCAGCCGCGCGACCTCGCGTTCCAGCCTGCGGGTCTCGCGCGCCAGACGCGCCTTTTCGGCCCGCTCCCCGTGCTCGCGGATCCATTCCCAGATGAAGCCGACCAGCAGACCGGCGACGATGGAGCCCAGAATCACGATGAAAAGCGGAAGCTCGACGGACGGTGTCACGGCGAACCATCCCGCCACCTCATCCGGCAGCACCTTGAGCGGCACCATCATCCGGTTTGCCAAAGCAACCGAAATCAGCGCCACCGCGAAAATGGCGATACAGAGGTAGCGAACATAGCGCATCAGCTTTTCCCGTTCAGTCGATCCCGAAGCAACTTGCCGGTCTTGAAGAACGGCACGTGCTTTTCTTCTACATGAACGGTTTCGCCAGTGCGAGGGTTCCGTCCCACCCGCGCATCACGTTTCTTGACCGAAAAGGCACCGAAGCCCCGCAGCTCGACCCGGTTGCCGTTCGACATGGCGCCGGTGATCTCGTCGAAGATGGTGTTCACGATCCGCTCCACATCCCTTTGGTAGAGGTGCGGATTTTCGTCAGCGATCTTCTGGATCAATTCCGATCGGATCATGGCAGTCCCCCCGAGGTCATTTTTCTCGTTTTGATCGACTATAGGGAATCTGCGCGAACCCGTGAAGTCAGAGCTTCACACTACAGCGTTTTTTTATTGGGCGAACGCCCTGTTTTCGGTGGATTTTTTCGGGCCAAGCGCGGCGATGGCCGTCTGTTCGGCAATCCCGTGGCCGCCCCGGTGCGCTGTCCTGTACCGATTCGTCAGGCTGAACCGTCACCGAAGTCGGAAAATGCCGCCGTGTTCGTGCGGCAAATGAAAAGCCCCGCACCGAAGTGCGGGGCATCTTTTTGCTGTTACCGTCCCGCCGCAGCGGGTGGCCTCTGGATTACTCGTCGCCCTTCAGCGCGGCACCCAGAATATCGCCCAGCGATGCGCCGGAATCGGAGGAGCCGTACTGCTGAACCGCTTCCTTCTCTTCGGCAATCTCGCGTGCCTTGATCGACACGCCCAGACGGTGTGCTTTGGTGTCCACGTTGGTCACACGCACGTCCACCTTGTCACCGACGGAGAACCGCTCGGGGCGCTGTTCGGCACGGTCACGGGACAGATCGGAACGGCGGACGAAGGACTTCATGCCTTCATACTCCACCTCGATCCCGCCATCCTCGATGGAGGTCACGGTCACCGTCACAATCGAGCCACGCTTCACGCCGCCTGTCGCTTCCGCGAACTTGTCGCCACCCACGCCTTTGATGGAGAGCGAGATGCGCTCCTTCTCGACGTCTACTTCGGACACAACGGCCTGGACGACATCACCCTTGCGGTAATCCTGGATCGCCTCTTCGCCACGCTGGTCCCAGCTGAGGTCGGAGAGGTGCACCATACCGTCGATGTCGCCGGGCAGACCCACGAACAGACCGAATTCGGTGATGTTCTTGACCTCGCCCTCGACCTCGGTGCCCTCGGGGTGTGTCTCGGCAAAGACTTCCCATGGGTTGCGCATGGTCTGCTTGAGGCCAAGGGACACACGGCGCTTGGCCTGGTCGATTTCCAGCACCATGACTTCCACTTCCTGAGAGGTGGAGACGATCTTGCCGGGGTGCACGTTCTTCTTGGTCCAAGACATCTCGGAGACGTGGACCAGACCCTCGACACCGGGCTCAAGCTCAACGAAGGCACCGTAGTCGGTGATGTTGGTCACGCGGCCCGTATGGGTGGACTCCAGCGGATACTTGGCGGCCACCAGATCCCATGGGTCTTCCTGCAGCTGCTTCATGCCAAGGCTGATGCGGTGGGTTTCCTTGTTGATCTTGATCACCTGCACCTTGATCGTCTCGCCGATGGAGAGGATCTCGGACGGGTGGTTCACACGGCGCCATGCCATGTCGGTCACGTGCAACAGGCCGTCTACGCCGCCAAGGTCAACGAACGCACCGTATTCGGTGATGTTCTTGACCACGCCGTCGACCGTCTGACCTTCGGTCAGGTTGCCAATGACTTCAGCACGCTGCTCGGCGCGGCTCTCTTCGAGGATCGCACGACGCGAGACCACGATGTTGCCACGACGACGATCCATTTTCAAAATCTGGAACGGCTGCTTGAGACCCATCAGCGGGCCCGCGTCACGTACCGGGCGCACATCGACCTGAGAGCCGGGCAGGAAGGCCACGGCACCGCCGAGATCGACAGTGAAGCCACCCTTCACGCGGCCAAAGATCGCACCCTCGACACGCTCTTCGGCGGCGTAGGCCTTCTCCAGACGATCCCACGCTTCTTCGCGGCGCGCCATCTCACGGGAAATGACCGCT
>JABDKA010000110.1 GCA_013002405.1 Sulfitobacter sp.
CGGCCCTCTTCGTCCTGGATGTCGAAGGTCAGTTCGGCTTCGAAGACGGGGCCGGTGTAGTAGCCTAGCCCGCGGACGACGGAGGGGTCGATTTCAACCCGGTCCGGACCGTAGCCTCCGGCTGAAAGAAGCCCCGCGATGGTCTCCAGTTCATCGACACCTTCCGCCCCGATGGCCGACCCTGTCACAAGCTCCCGCAACCTTGCGACCGTGTAGCCGCCATCTTCGCGCTTGGCAGCCATGAATCCCATGATCACATCGGCCTGCGCGTCGCTTAGCCCCGCTCCTTCGGTAAAGTCCCCGCTCTCATCCTTGCGCCCTTCGCCCAACAGCGCGTGTACCCCGTCAGGCCCCAGACGGTCCAGCTTGTCGATGGCGCGCAGGACGATACCGCGCTCGGCCTCCTTGTCGTCCCCCGAAAGGCCCGCCACTTCCAGCACGCCGTTCAGCACTTTGCGGTTGTTCACCCGCACCACATAGTCACCGCGCGCGATGCCCACCTCTTCCAGGCAATCGGCCAGCATGGCGCAGATCTCCGCGTCCGCCGCGACCGATGGTGCGCCCACCGTGTCCGCATCACACTGATAAAACTGGCGAAACCGTCCCGGTCCCGGTTTTTCGTTGCGCCAGACAGGACCCATGGCGTAGCGGCGGTAGGGGGTGGGCAGATCATTGCGGTGCTGGGCGTAGACCCGCGCCAGCGGCGCCGTCAGATCATAGCGCAGAGCAAGCCAATCCCCGGGCTTTTCGCCCTCGGTATCCTCCTGCCAGGCAAAGACACCTGCGTTCGGTCGGTCCACGTCGGGCAGGAACTTGCCCAGCGCCTCCACCGTCTCCACGGCAGAGCTTTCCAGCGCGTCGAAGCCATAGCGATGATAGACCCCGGCGATCTTGCGCAGCATCTCGGCGCGCTGGGTCACCTCGGCGCCGAAATAGTCGCGGAAACCCTTGGGCGTTTCCGCCTTGGGCCGGGGGGTCTTCTTGGGCTTGGCCATGGTCGCTTTCCTCGCGCGGCAGTCGGGCGTCCTCCTAACGCAGCCCCACTGTGAGAGCAAGAAGCGGCCCCCGCCTGACCGCTCAGATCGCGCCGAAATCGCCGCCGCGCCCCTTACCGGCGGCAAACCTAGCCGCACCGGCCTGCCCTTCGGCGTGGAAAAGACGGGATGAGACCCACTCCCGCCGAAGTGCCGCGGCAAGTTCCGATGGCGGCATGCGCGAGGAGAGATGATCGGCGCGCATGCAGCCCTGAGGAAAACGGGTCAATTCCTCTGCCAGGGCGAGTGCGTTGCCCAGTGCCGTTCCGGTCGGTACGGTCCGGTTCGATAGACCGACCTGGGCCGCCTCCTCTGCGCCGATGGGCCTGCCGGTCAATACCAGATCGCTGGCGATGCCCTGTCCTCCCACCACGCGGGGCAGCCGAAAGGTGCCGCCGTCGATCAGGGGAACGCCCCAGCGGCGGCAGTAGATGCCCATGTTGGCATCTTCCGCCATCACCCGCAGATCACACCAGAGCGCCAGTTCCATACCCCCCGCCACGGCTGGCCCCTCCACCGCGGCAATGACCGGCTTGGACAGCATCAGCCGCGAGGGACCCATGGGACCCGGCAGGGGCCTACCTACGGGGTCCTCCCAATCGGGGGGTATAACCACCTCTTCGATCCAACGTGCAGCACTGCCATCGGCCGCTGTTTTCAAATCAAAGCCCGCGCAAAAGGCCCCATCCGCCCCGGTCAGAATGGCCACCTCGGCATGATCGTCCGCCTCAAAGGCGATGAAGGCGTCAAATAGGGCCTGCGCGGTCTCAGGGTTCACGGCATTGCGCGCGGCGGGACGATTGATCATAACAACCGTCACCTTTCCCTCTTGCCTGATCTCTACCGTCATCCCATCTGCCTCCCAACCGTTGCGGTGCCATCCAAAAGGAAACCCCATGGAAAAGCTAGAAGAACAGATCGCCCATCTGACCCGCATCGTCGATGACCTCTCCGACGTCGTGGCGCGGCAGGAAAAGGAGATCGACAGGCTGACACGGCGGGTTCACATGCTGATGCAGCGCGAAGGCGAGCGGGAGGCCGATGCCACTGGCGCGGTCGTGATGGGGGACGAGCGCCCGCCGCACTACTAAGAGGCAGATCGCTTGAATAACCCGCCCCGGCGCTCAGCTCGCTCCTTTGAAACCAGCGGCCATCACCTCACCCTTGTGGATCAGCATTTCTGACCAGCGCGGGGTGCCCCCCAGCCGGGGATAGCTGGTGATGAAGAAGGTCGTGCGGTCCATCTCGCCGATCTTGCCGCCGCAGGGCCGTCCTTTACTTTTTCCGCATATCCGGCGCTTGACGCGTTCGTAGGCCGCATCCGTTTCACCCGATGGCAGATGCCTGCCGGTGGGGCCGTAGTGCAGTTGCTCGTAAATCGAGGGAGAGGCGAGAAGGACATTTGCCGCCGTGATCTGGCGCGGGCAGCGGTCGGGGAAGCCGGTAATGTAAAAGGTGCGCAGACCCTTGGTGCCGGGCCCCGTGTCGAATAGCTTGTAGCCCCGTGCCGGCCCATTCTCGATCTTGTGGCCCAGAGATTTGCCTCGGGCCGCACAGCTGCGTGCGATCTGGCCATAGGGGATGACTGTGCCGTAGTCGACCTCCGGAAGATCGCTCTCGACAGGTCCGCTTGCGGCAGGGCCCGCGCTGTCGCGGGGCCCCAGAAGCCCGAACAGGCCGCCTTGGCGCGGTGCGGTCTTTTCCGGAAGGGCGGCAAGTTTCACCCCGTCTGCTGCGCCTGCAGCGCTCTGGTTTGCGTCGCCCTCTGCCGTCGGGGCCGGGTCTGTGCTATCAGGCGCAGGAGGTGCGGATCGTCGAAGAATACCGAAAAGGCCCCCGCGGCGCGGCGCCACAGGCTCGACCTCACCGACCACGCTGGAACGACCGGGCCGGGCCGCATCGGTGCCGAAAAAGCCTTCGCGGGCAACCTCGGCCTCACTGGGCACGGCCTGAGCAACAGGATCGGTTTCGGCCAGTTCAACATCGGAAATCCGGTCAAGTGAGGATAGCGGATCGCCGCAGCCGACCAGAACGGTCAGCCCCGCAAGCAGAAACAAGTGTTTCATAGCGATCTCCCCCAAAGCCCAGCGCCTTCCTACCCCATTTTGCACCGCTCTCCAACATAGAGGTGCGTTCAGTGAAGAGAGATCAGATCTCTTCCACCTCGAGCACACCGCCGAGTGAGCGAATTGCGCCTTTGATTTGGGGGGTTACGGGGAAGTCCAGACCCAGATCCACCTCCACCTCACCCGGCAGGGCGGGATCCATCAGACAGAGTTGCACAGGCCCGTTGGCAGCGCCCTTGGCCGCGCTCCGGGCCCCTTCAAGCACGTTGGCCACCGCCTCGATCGCCTGCGGCGCTTCGATAAATATCCGCAATCCCATGCTGCCCGCACCGGCCACGGCACTGTCGATGGGGGCCACGGCGCGACCCAGAAGCTTGAGTTGATCGCTTTCCATCGTGGCTTCCACCGTGATCACGACCTTGGCCCCGACTTCCAGATGTTCACGTGCTTTTTCAAGGGTTTCTGAGAAGAGTGTCACCTCATAGGCCCCTGCGGTGTCCGACATCTGCACAAAGGCAAAGCGGTTGCCGCGCGCGGATTTGCGTTCCTGTCGCCCCGCTACGACACCGGCCAGCTTGGCCACCAGCGCTCCCCGCTCCGCCTTGGCCGTCAGATCGTCGAGGGTCAGGACGCCCTTTCGTTTCAATGGGCCCATGTAGTCATCGAGCGGGTGACCGGAGAGATAGAAACCCACTGCCTTGAACTCTTCCGCCAAGCGTTCGGCGGGCAACCAGTCATCGCAGGGGATCATGCGCGGTTCAGGCAGGTCATCCCCCGCTTCCCCAAAGAGCGAGACCTGGTTGGAAGCCTTCTGTTCAAAAATAGCAGCCGAGTAATTCACAAGCGAATCAAGCGCCTGGAAGACGCGCCTGCGGTTGGGATCGAGCTGGTCGAAGGCCCCCGACCGGGCCAGCATTTCCAGCGGCCGCTTGCCCACACGCTTCAGATCGACCCGGCGGGCCAGATCGAAGAGCGTCGCGAAGGGCCGTTCGACCCCGTCGACCCTGCGGCCCTCGGTCACCAGCTTCATCGCCTCCACGCCCACATTCTTGAGCGCGCCCAGCGCATAGACCAGTGCACCGCCTTCAACCTTGAAGGTGGCATCGGAGCGGTTGACGCAAGGGGGCACCCAGGGCAGCTCCAGCTGTTTGCGCACCTCTTCGAAATAAATAGCAAGCTTATCAGTTAGATGTATGTCGCAATTCATCACGCCAGCCATGAATTCAACCGGGTGGTTCGCCTTCAGCCAAGCGGTTTGATAGGAAACCACCGCATAGGCCGCCGCATGGCTTTTGTTGAAGCCATAGTTCGCAAATTTTTCAAGAAGGTCAAAGACTTCGGTGGCTTTCTTCTTATCCACACCGTTATCCATGGCCCCCTTTTCGAACTTGGGGCGCTCCTTGGCCATCTCCTCGGCGATCTTCTTGCCCATCGCCCGGCGCAGCAGGTCCGCACCGCCCAGCGAATAGCCTGCCATCACCTGGGCGATCTGCATCACCTGCTCCTGGTAGACGATAATGCCTTGGGTCTCCTCAAGAATATCGTCAATCAGGGGATGAATTGATTCCAACTCCCGCTTGCCGTTCTTCACGTCGCAATAGGTCGGGATGTTCTCCATCGGACCCGGGCGGTAGAGGGCGACCAACGCCACGATATCCTCGATGCAGGTGGGCTTCATGCGCTTGAGGGCATCCATCATGCCCGAGCTTTCCACCTGGAAGACCGCCACCGTCTTGGCCGAGGCGTAGAGTTTGTAGGCCTGTTCATCATCCAGTGGGATTGTCGCGATATCGTCAATCAACCCCTCGGGCGGTGTGAACAACTCCGTCCCGTCGGCGGCTATGTGCAAGTGCCGACCCGAGGCCTTGATCTGGTCCACGGCATTCTGGATCACCGTGAGGGTCTTGAGGCCGAGAAAGTCGAACTTCACCAGCCCTGCCTGCTCCACCCACTTCATATTGAACTGCGTTGCCGGCATGTCGGAACGCGGATCCTGGTAAAGTGGCACCAGCCGGTCCAGCGGACGGTCCCCGATCACCACCCCCGCCGCGTGGGTCGAGGCATTGCGCAAAAGCCCCTCGACCTGCTGGCCATATTCAAGAAGCCTTGCCACGACCTCCTCGTTCCGGGCCTCCTCGCGCAGACGCGGCTCATCCGCCAGTGCTTTTTCGATGGAGACGGGCTTGACCCCCTCGACCGGAATCATCTTGGAAAGCCGGTCCACCTGGCCGTAGGGCATCTGCAGCACGCGCCCGATGTCGCGCACCGCAGCCTTGGACAGAAGCGCACCGAAGGTGATGATCTGGCCCACCTTGTCACGCCCGTATTTCTGCTGGACGTACTGGATCACCTCCTCGCGCCGATCCATGCAAAAGTCGATGTCGAAGTCCGGCATGGAAACTCGTTCGGGGTTCAGAAAGCGTTCAAAAAGAAGGTTGTAGCGAAGCGGATCAAGGTCGGTGATTGTCAGGGCATAGGCCACGAGGGAGCCGGCGCCAGAGCCACGCCCCGGCCCCACTGGAATGTCATGATCCTTGGCCCACTTGATGAAGTCCGCCACAATTAGGAAGTAACCGGGAAACCCCATGCCCTCGATGATGCTCAGCTCGAAATCCAGCCGTTTTTCGTACTCCTCCACGCTCACCGCATGGGGGATCACCGCAAGGCGCGCCTTCAGGCCCGCGTAGGCCTGTCGCTTCAGTTCCGCGATTTCATTATCCGCAAACTTTGGCAGGATCGGGTCACGGCGATAGGCCATAAAGGCACAGCGGCGGGCGATTTCGACCGTGTTTTCCAGCGCTTCAGGAAGATCGGCAAAGAGCGTCGCCATCTCGGCCGGGGTTTTGAAATAATGCTGCCCGGTTAGCCGCCGACGCGTCTCCTGCTGATCCACGTAAGCACCTTCGGAGATGCAGATCAGCGCATCGTGGGCCTCGTACATCTTTGGATCGGGGAAATAGACATCGTTGGTGGCGACCAGCGGCAGGCCCTTGGCATAGGCCATCTCAATAAAGCCACGTTCCGTCAGGCGCTCCTTTTCGGACTGGCCATCCTCATCCGGATGGCGCTGCAGCTCCACATAAAGCCGGTCATCGAAGGCCCCCGCCAGCCGCTGCATCAGCCCTTCGGCCAAGGCACGCTGACCGGCCTGCAAAAGCTGGCCGACCGGCCCGTCCGGCCCGCCGGTCAGACAGATGACATCCGCCGCATGGGCCTCAAGTTCCTCCAGCGTGACCTGCGGCAGGGCCCCGCCCTTGTCGACGTAAAGACAGGTATTGAGCTTCATCAGATGTTCGTACCCTGCCTCCGTCTGAGCCAGCAGCACCACCGGCGCAGGATCCCGTGGGCGCTCGCCGGGCTGCACCTCGACATAGGCCAGATCCACCTGACAGCCGATGATCGGCTGCACCCCTGCTCCCGCCATGGCGACAGAGAATTCGAGAGCGGCGAACATATTGTTGGTATCGGTTAGCGCCAGGGCAGGCATGCCCGCATCGCGGCACATCTGGGGCAGTTTTTTCAGCCGCAGCGCGCCCTCCAGCAGGGAATACTCGGAATGGGTGCGCAGGTGAATGAATCGGGGTTTGTCTGACATGGCCACAGACTAGGCGAGGGTCCCCAAGCCCGCCAGTGTGACCCGCAGTTATCCCCGCTTTTTTCTTGCAATCCGTCGCCTCCGCCGATTAGCTTTTTCCAATCGCCCGGCATCTGCGTTCTACGCCGCATCGAACGCACCGCCTTGGATGGGCATCGGGTACCGCGGCTGGCCTTGATCACATGGACGTCACGTTTCTGCTCAACGGAACGCAGGTCTCTTTGACGGATATCTCTCCGACCACCACCCTTCTTGACTGGCTGCGCGATGAGCGGGGTCTCACGGGCACCAAGGAGGGCTGCAACGAGGGGGACTGCGGGGCCTGCACGGTTATGGTGAGCGACGCAGTGGGTCACCGGGCGCTCAACGGTTGCATCCTGTTCCTGCCTCAGGTGAACGGCAAGCACGTGACCACGGTCGAAGGTCTGGCTGCACCCGACGGCAGCCTCCATCCCGCACAGGAAGCGATGATCACCCACCACGGCAGCCAGTGCGGCTTTTGCACGCCGGGCTTCGTGGTCTCCATGGCCACCGCCCATCTCAATGGCGCACGGAACCATGACGTGCAGCTCGCGGGCAACCTCTGCCGCTGCACGGGCTACGCCCCCATCATCCGGGCCGCAGAGGCGACGGCGGAACAGCCGATCCCCGAGCAACTTCTCTCTATCACCAAACATACTCCGGCATCCCGGATGCCATCTACGGAAGATCTATCGTCTCTCACCGTCCAGCCAACCAGTTCCGACGCCCTTGCCGACTGGTACGCGGCACATCCGGAAGGCACTCTGATCGCCGGTGCGACGGATGTGGGCCTTTGGGTCACAAAGCAGTTCCGCGATCTTGGACCCGTTGCTTTTCTGAACTATTGCAGTGACTTGTATGGCATAGTTGAGACAAAAGATGAACTTCGAATCGGGGCCATGACCAGCCTGACTGAGTTTGAGGAAACCATCGCCGCGCGTCACCCCAGCTTTGCTGCCATGATCCGACGCTACGGCTCGGTTCAGGTGCGCAACGCCGCGACCTTGGGGGGAAACATCGCCAACGGATCCCCCATCGGGGACAGCCCCCCCGCCCTCATCGCGCTGGGGGCCCGGCTTCATCTGCGCAGGGGTGATACCCGGCGTGAGATAGCGCTTGAGGATTTTTTCATCGCTTACGGGAAGCAGGACCTCCAGCCGGGCGAATTCGTCGAAGCTGTCTCAATCCCGAACCAATCCGACAGGCTGCGTTGTTACAAGCTTTCGAAACGCTTCGATCAGGACATTTCGGCTGTCTGCGGGTGCATCGCGATGGGGCTGGAGGAGGGCCGGATCGCCCAGGCGCGGCTGGCCTACGGTGGCATGGCAGGCATTCCCAAGCGGGCCAGCGCCGCGGAGGAGGTGCTGACCGGTGCCCCCTTCGAAATAGAGACCATGCGCCGCGCCATGGCGGCCATGAAGGATGACTTCGAACCTCTGTCGGATATGCGCGCCTCCGCAGCCTACCGGATGAAGACCGCGCAGAACATGCTGCTGCGCTACTTCCATGAGGTGAGCGGTGCCGAGACCGACCTGCAGCGGGTGCAGGCATGAGCGTCGCGCGGGCTCTGCCCCACGATGCGGCACGGCTCCATGTGACGGGCGCGGCCCGCTACGTCGACGACATTCCCACGCCAAAGGGGACGCTTCATCTGGCCTTCGGGACCAGTCCGGCAGCAGCGGGCACACTCCGCGCGATGAGCCTTGACGCGGTGAAAAGCGCGCCCGGCGTGCTGCACGTGCTGACCGCCGAAGATCTGCCCGGGGACTGCGATGTCTCCCCCTCAAATCACGATGAGCCGCTCCTGGCACAGGGCTCTGTCCACTACGCAGGCCAGCCGCTTTTCCTCATCGTCGCCACCTCCCACCTCGCCGCCCGCGCCGCCGCGCGCCTTGCGCGCATTGAGATTGACCCAAGCGATCCGATCCTGACCATCGAAGAGGCCCTCGCCGCAGAAAGCCGTTTCGAGGAGGGCCCGCGCATCTACCGGAAAGGCGATGCCCAGGCGGCGCTGGCCGCCGCACCGCACCGCTTGACCGGACGGATCGAGATGGGTGGACAGGAGCATTTTTACCTCGAAGGTCAAGCGGCCCTTGCCCTGCCGCAGGACAATGGCGATGTGCTGATCCATAGCTCCACCCAGCATCCTACTGAGATTCAACACAAAGTTGCCCACGCCATCGGTCAGCCCATGCATAGTGTGAGGGTGGAAACGCGCCGCATGGGCGGCGGTTTTGGCGGCAAGGAAAGCCAGGGCAATGCGCTGGCGGTGGCTTGCGCGGTGGCAGCGCGCGCAACGGGCCGGCCCTGCAAGATGCGGTATGACCGGGACGATGACATGGTCATCACGGGCAAGCGCCACGATTTCCGCATCAACTACGAGGCAGGCTACGACGCGAAAGGACGGCTTCTCGCCATCGATTTCACCCAGTACGCCCGCTGCGGCTGGGCGCAGGACCTTTCCCTGCCGGTGGCCGATCGGGCGATGCTGCACGCGGACAACGCTTATCACCTCAAGGATGTCCGCATTACCTCCCACCGCCTCAAGACCAATACACAGTCGGCCACCGCCTTTCGCGGTTTCGGTGGCCCGCAAGGGATGCTTGGGATCGAACGGGTGATGGACCACATGGCCCAGACCCTTGGGATGGATCCCCTGGAGGTGCGGCGGATCAACTTCTACGCCGACCGGGTGGAGGAAACGGGCCAGGGTCCGGCCATCGACGGCCGCCCTCTGCCCGAGAGCGCAGGCGACCGGGCCAGCCGGGGGGCCGCGCCGGAACCCGGCCGTGCCTTGCCGCCAAGCCGGACGGACGCCCAGACCACGCCCTATCATCAGCCTGTCACGGACTGCATCATCAACGCCCTGACCGACCGCCTTGCGCAAAGCTGTGACTACGCAGAGCGGCGCGCACGGATCGCCGACTGGAACGCGGACCAGCCAATCCTCAAGCGCGGCATCGCGCTGACACCGGTCAAGTTCGGTATCTCCTTCACGCTCACGCATCTGAATCAGGCTGGCGCGCTTGTCCATGTCTACCAAGACGGCTCCATCCACCTGAACCACGGTGGGACAGAGATGGGCCAGGGTCTCTTTCAGAAGGTGGCGCAAGTGGCCGCCAGCCGCTTTGGCGTGCCCCTGGAGATGGTCAAGATCACGGCCACGGATACGGGCAAGGTGCCCAATACCTCGGCCACGGCGGCCTCCTCCGGTTCCGATCTCAACGGCATGGCCACCCGTGCCGCCTGCGATGAGATCCGGAGACGGATGGAAGAGCATCTGAGCGAACGCTACCAGACCCGCGAAATCACCTTCGAAGACGGCATGGTGCGCATTGGCGATGAGGAAATCACCTTTGCCCAGGCCGCCCTGTCGGCCTACGAAAACCGCATCAGCCTGTCCGCCACGGGGTTCTACAAGACGCCCGAGATCGAGTGGGACCGCATCAGAGGCCGGGGGCGGCCCTTCTTCTACTTCGCCTACGGGGCGGCCTGTACGGAGGTGGTGATCGACACCCTGACGGGTGAAAACCGCATCCTGCGCACCGACATCCTGCATGACGCGGGCACCTCGCTGAACCCTGCGATCGACATTGGCCAGATCGAAGGGGGCTTTGTCCAGGGCGTGGGCTGGCTCACCACGGAGGAGTTGGTCTGGGACGACAAGGGCCGTTTGAAGACCCACGCCCCCTCCACCTACAAGATCCCCGCCTGCTCCGACCGGCCCGACATCTTCAACGTGGTCCTCTGGGATCAGCCGAACCCCGCGCAGACCATCTACCGTTCAAAGGCGGTGGGGGAGCCGCCCTTCATGCTGGGCATCTCCGCCTTCGCAGCCCTCTCCGACGCGGTCGCCGCCTGCGGTCCCGCCTACGGTGATCTGCAGGCCCCTGCCACTGCCGAGGCCGTGCTTGCGGCGGTTGAAAGGACGCGGGGATGAGCGCCATCTGGGTCGAGATCACCGCCACCAAGGGATCCGCACCACGGGATGCGGGGACCGTGATGAAGGTCACGGCAGAGGGCACCGAAGGCACCATCGGCGGCGGCGCGTTGGAACATCGCGCCATCGCGCGGGCCCAGGCTCTGCTGGCGTCGGGCGGTCTGGAAGAGCAGCTAACCATCCCCCTCGGCCCCGGACTGGGCCAGTGCTGCGGTGGTGCGGTGACGCTGCGCTTTACGAGGGAAGAGCGGCCTATCTTGAAACCGAAATCTCCCTCGTTCCACGCGCCGGACCTTGGTCTCGCCCTGCCTCTCTGGCTCTGGGGGGCGGGTCACGTGGGGCGTGCGGTGGTGGAGGCCGCGCCCGCCCACGCCTTCGACATCACCTGGGTCGATGATGCCGCCGCGCGCTTCCCCTCGGCTGTCCCCGATCACGTGACCGATATCGTGGCAAGAGACATGCCGCTTCTGGCCGCCCGCGCGCCGCTGCGTGCGCACCACCTGATCCTTACCTACGCGCACGACATCGACCTTGCCCTCTGCGCCTCGCTCCTGCGCCGGGGGGCCGCGAGCGTCGGTCTCATCGGCTCTGACACCAAATGGGCCCGTTTTCAGCGGCGCCTGCGCGGGCTGGGGCTTGACCCCTCGCCCATCATCTGTCCGATTGGCGACAAGAGGCTTGGCAAGGCCCCCGCACAAATCGCGCGGGGCACCCTTGCAGCCCTGCTTGAGCTGACCCAGACGAAGGCCACCGGATGAGCGCACTTCTTTCCCTCCAGGGCCTGACCAAAGCCTACCCCGGGGTCGTCGCCAACGATGACGTGAGCCTCGAGATTGCACCCGGCGAGGTGCACGCGTTGCTGGGGGAGAACGGGGCGGGGAAATCCACGCTGGTCAAGATGATATACGGGCTGGTCAAGCCGGACGCAGGCCAGATGTTCATGCGCGGCGCCCCCTTCGCTCCGGCAGAGCCCCGGGCGGCGCGGGAGGCAGGAGTGGGCATGGTATTTCAGCACTTTTCCCTGTTCGATGCGCTGACCGTGGCCGAAAACATCGCCCTGGGGATGGAGCATGCGCCGAAGCTGCAGGAGCTGAGCGAACGCATCCGTGCCGTGTCGGATACCTACGGTTTGCCCCTGTCGCCCGACCGGGTGGTGGGCGACCTGTCAGCGGGGGAGCGGCAGAGGGTCGAGATTATTCGTTGCCTCCTGCAGGAACCGAAACTGCTGATCATGGATGAACCCACCTCCGTACTGACCCCACAAGAGGTTGAAATCCTGTTTAAAACCCTGCGCAAGCTGAGCGCGGAAGGGACCGCGATCCTTTATATCTCACACAAGCTTGAGGAGATCCGGGCGCTTTGCGATGCGGCGACAATCCTGCGGCTGGGCAAGGTGGTGGGCGAATGCACGCCTTCCGAGACATCCGCCCGCGACATGGCGGAGATGATGGTGGGCAAGCTCCTTCAGACGCCGACGCGGGCGGGCAAGAGCCCGGGCGAGGTGGTGCTGAGCCTCAAAAAGCTTTCGGCCAAATCACCGAATGCTTTTGGCATGCCCTTGAGGGAGATTAACGTGGAGGTCAGGCGCGGCGAGGTGCTGGGCATCGGCGGTGTTGCGGGCAACGGGCAGGATGAACTGCTTGCCGCCCTCTCGGGAGAGATGCTCACGGCGCCCGGCATGATCACATTCCAGGGCCGCGATGTTTCCGTCCTTGGCCCTGTCGCGCGGCGCGCCATGGGCATACTCAGTGCGCCAGAGGAGCGGCTGGGGCACGCCGCCGTGCCCGACATGTCCCTGACGGAGAATGCGATGCTGACCGGTGCGGCCCGGGAAGGGTTGGAAAAGGGTGGCCTTCTGGACTGGTCGGCCGCGCGCGCCTTTGCCGAGCGGATCATCGAGACCTTCGATGTGCGCACCCCCGGCCCCGGCAACGCGGCGCGCTCCCTCTCGGGCGGGAACCTGCAGAAATTCGTGATCGGGCGTGAGGTGCTGCAACGGCCGGAGCTTCTGGTGGTGAACCAGCCCACCTGGGGTGTCGATGCCTCTGCCGCCGCCGCCATTCGCCAGGCGATCCTGGATCTGGCGGAAAAGGGCACGGCCGTTGTGGTCATCTCACAGGACCTCGATGAGTTGATGGAGATCTCGGACCGTTTCGCGGCCCTGAACGAAGGGCGCCTGTCGCCCACACGCCCGGCTCAGGAGTTGAACGTGGAAGAGATTGGCCTGATGATGGGCGGCGCGCACGGGATGGAGGTGGCACATGTCTGAAAGCCATCGCGCAAAGAGATTTGATGCCTCCGGCGGGGATATTTTTCCATTTGGAAGCGGGCATGGGGACCCCGATTTGTGGGCCTTCGCGGCAGGGTTTAAGGAGGGGGGCGCGTGATCCGTCTGGAAAAACGTCCCCAGCCAAGCCGCCTCTTTTCCCTCGGTACGCCGCTTCTGGCCGTGGGGGCGACCATGTTCTTCGGCGGGCTTCTGTTCATGGCGCTTGGCAAGGATCCCTTTGCCGCCATCGCGACGATCTTCTGGGAACCGCTTTTTGGTGAGTTCGCCTTCTACTACCGGCCACAGTTGCTGATCAAAGGCGCGCCTCTGGTCTTGATTGCGATCGGCCTGAGCCTGGGGTTCAAGGCGGGTATCTGGAACATCGGCGCGGAGGGTCAGTACATCATGGGGGCGCTTTTCGGCGCGGGCGTGGGGCTGGCCTTTTACCCCATGGAAGGCTGGTTCATCTTTCCTCTGATGGTGATGGCGGGTGCCTTGGGCGGCTGGATCTGGGCCATGATCCCGGCCTTGCTGAAGGTGCGTTTCGGCACGAACGAGATCCTGGTGAGCCTCATGCTGGTCTATGTGGCGGAGCAGTTCCTCGCCTCCATGTCCCTGGGATTGTTGAAGAACCCACAAGGCTTCGGCTTTCCCGGCAGCCGCAACCTGCAGCAGTACGAGAGCGCCCATAACGCCGATCTGATTGCAGATACGGGCATGCACTGGGGCGTGGTGGCGGCCCTGGTGGCCGTCATCTTTGCCTACGTCCTGCTGACCAAGCACCGCCTGGGCTTTGCCATCCGGGTGACCGGAGAGGCCCCCCGGGCCGCGCGTTTTTCGGGGGTTAATCCGACGCGGCTGGTGCTGTTTTGTCTGGGCATGTCGGGACTGTTGGCCGGGCTGGCGGGGCTGTTCGAGGTCTCGGGCCCCGCAGGGCAGGTAACAATCGATTTCAACGTCGGGTACGGGTTTACCGCGATCATCGTCGCCTTTTTGGGGAGGTTGCATCCGGTCGGCATCCTGCTGGCGGGGCTTTTGATGGCGCTGACCTACATTGGTGGCGACATTGCCCAGTCGAACCTGGGCCTGCCCGCCGCCGCGATCCAGGTCTTTCAGGGCATGCTGCTTTTCTTCCTGCTGGCGCTGGACATGTTCACGAATTACCGGCTGCGCTTTGGCCGGGCGGAGGTGGCATGATGGGCGGAATATCCGCGATGAAGCCATGGATCACAGCCGCAATCATGGGGCTGATGATGCTGATCATGATGCATAGGATAATGACCGGAAACAGCTGGTTGGGCGGACCGGCGCTCGCGCTTTTCGTGGGAGCACATTTGGCGGTGTTGGCCGGATTGATCGGCGTCGGTTACTTCGCAGCAAGGCTTTCTCCCGGGCTCAGGTGGCGACCTGTGCGGCTCCATCGGCCAGCCCCGTCGCATCTAGCCGCCATGCTTTCAGGTGCCGCCACCGCTGCCTTTGCCGTGCATGTTTCTATTCACGGGGGCCTTTGAATGGACCTTTCAGCCATCAACCCCATCCTCTTCGTCGCGGGCTTTCTTGTCGCTGCGACCCCGCTGATCTTTGCCGCCATCGGCGAACTGGTCGCCGAGAAATCCGGTGTCCTGAACCTTGGGGTGGAGGGGATGATGATCACCGGTGCCATCTGTGGTTTCGCCACAGCGGTGGAGACCGGATCGCCGCTGCTTGGCTTTGCCGCTGCGGCCTTGGGTGGCGCTGCGCTGAGCCTGCTTTTTGCTTTCCTCACGCAGGTGACCCTGGCCAATCAGGTGGCCTCGGGCCTGGCGCTCACGCTCTTCGGGCTGGGCCTCTCGGCGCTACTGGGTCAATCCTACGTAGGCATAAAGCCACCCCGGCTGGGAGACATCAACTTTGGTCCGCTGGCGGATATCCCCGTACTGGGGCCG
>JABDKA010000116.1 GCA_013002405.1 Sulfitobacter sp.
GTCCAGCGTGGCCACCGAGGTGCCCCCGAATTTCATCACCAGAACAGGCATCCCGCCCTCCGCCTTTCATTTCGCGCGGGGTGTACGCGAGCCCCCCCGCAAGAGCAAGGGTCCAGCACCGGCGAAAGGCTCCCATATTCACTTTGCCGGGCCCACTTCGGGGGAATCGGTGCCCTGCACCGATGGGGGCGAAGCCCCCTCAAACCGCATCCGGGGGCCCCGGATGAGAAAGATCGCGTGGCGGGCCTGCCCGCTGCCTTTACGTCAGAAGGGGTGCGCCCGCCCGTCCCAGGTCTCAAAACAACCCGTACTCTCGAGATCAAGGGCCGCGAACCGGGCCGCCAGACCCGTCACGGCCTCATCGGTGGAGATCTCTGCCGCCTCCCCGCCCATGTCGGTGCGCACCCAGCCGGGATGGTAGACGCCAACAGCGATACCCTCGCCTTGCAGGTCCGAGGCCAGGTTGCGCCCAAGGTTCAGCACGGCGGATTTGGAGGCGCGGTAGATATAGCTGCCGCCGGGCGCGCGCGTGCTCGATCCCATCTGGGAGCCGATGATGGCGATTTTGGCCTGTTTTGCCCGCCGCAGATGCGGCAGCAGGGTCTGGATGGTCAGAAACACGCCGGTCACATTGGTCGCAAAGGTCTGAGCCCAAAGATCGACGCCAAAGCCGGTCTCCAGATCGTGGCCCTTATCGAGATAGACACCTGCATTGCAGACCAGCAGATCAATCGCCCGATTCCCCAGCGCCTCCGCCATCTCCCGGTGACTGGCCGGGCGGGTGACATCCAGTTGCAGATCGGAGGTCACGGAGCGGCCCGTGCCGATCACTTCATGGCCTTCATCTCGATAGTGCTGGGCCAGCCCCGCGCCGATGCCGCGCGTCGCTCCGGTGATCAGGATGGTCATGGCAGGATCCTCAACTGAGTTTGTTTTTCGGCATGAAGGGTAAGGGCATCAGCGGCACGCCGTCTTCCACCAGCTGTTTGGCTTCCTCTGGCTTGGCCTCGCCATAGATCGACCGCTCCGGTTTGTCGCCCAGATGCATCGCACGGGCCTCAGTGGCAAAGCGGTCGCCGACGTAATCGGAGTTTTCCTCGACCTTCTTACGCAGATCCACCAGTGCCTTCTCCACTTCGCTTCCCGGGTTCTTCAGGACAGGGGTCTTGGGGGCCTCCTCGGCCTCTTCCCTGCCACCCGTGACCCTTGGCGCCATGATCGCCTTGCTCACCTCAGTCGATCCACAGACCGCACAGCTCAAATGCCCCGCCTGGGCCAGCGCATCGAAGGCGGCGGCGGACTGGAACCAGCTTTCAAAAGCGTGGCCATCCTCGCATTTGAGCGCGTAATGAATCATTGGTCCTCTGATTTACCTTAAGTCATCTACTTGAAATGGGCCGCGAGAGGCCCTGCGTCAAGCCGCGTCGCGGGCTTGCCGCGGGTCGAAGTCCCGGATCAGCTGCGCCAGTTCAGGCTCCTCGACGAGCCTTGCAGCCTTCTTGCGCGACACCCACTGCCGCCGCCTTTCACGCCCTTCGGGATAACGTTTGGCCAGGGATTTCACCGCAACCGGATAGAGCATGGCCAGACAGGGAAGATCATCGTCCCTCCTCCGACCTTTCTCGTAGGAATAGACCCCAAGGCAGCCACCGGCCGACCGCCCATGCACACCGGCCTCTTCCCAGGCCTCTTGCAGCGCGCTCGCAGCCGGTGTCTTACCCTCCATCGGCCAGCCTTTCGGCACAATCCAGCGTTTCGTCCCGCGTGAAGTGATCAGCAGGATCTGCACCTTGCCCTGCTTGATGCGGTAACAGAGTGCCGCGAACTGGGTGCGCAGTCCGTCCTTGCCGCCGCCGTGCAGTGATATGGGCAGTTGTCTGATCATAGCCCCTTTTGCCATCTCGGCGGGCTTTGTCAAACCCACAGGCCGCCTCTCGCCCTTGTGCGGCCCCGACCCATCGCTAATAGTGCCTCCGATGAGACAATTTGCGGCCCTGCTGATCCTGATCATGACCCTCTGCGCGCCGGGATGGGCCGGGGCGGAGCGTCTGGTGGTCTTTGCCGCCGCCAGCCTGCGCGGCGCCCTGGATGAGATCGCAGCAGGCTTTGACGGGGAGGTTGCCCTTTCCTACGGCGGCTCGGGCGCCATAGCCCGGCAGGTCGCGGCAGGCGCACCGGCGGACGCGATGCTGCTGGCCAACCCCAAGTGGATGGATTGGCTTGAGGGCGAAGGCATCATCGCACCGGGTACAGCCTTTGTGATAGCCTCCAACCGCCTTGTTCTCATCGGACCACAGGATCATGCGCCAATTGACCCCGAACAACTGCCCGAACTGCTTGGCACCGGACGCCTCGCCATGGGCCAGCGTGACGCGGTGCCCGCAGGCACCTACGCCCGGCAGTGGCTGGAAAGCGCGGGACTGTGGGAAGCGCTCCGGACCCGTCTTGCCGAAACTGACAACGTCCGGGCCGCGCTTGCATTGGTTGCACGGGGGCAGGCCCCCTTCGGCATCGTCTACGCCACCGACGCGCGGGCGGAAGCCGGGGTCGCCATCCTCTATGAGGTCCCCCCTGAAAGCCACGCGCCAATCCGCTACCTGGCTACCGCATTGACCGAAAGGGGCCAGTCCTTCCTGGCCCATCTCGCCTCACCAGCCGCCAAGGCCATCTTCGCCGCCCACGGCTTTGCCGAGGTGAGCCGGTGAGCATTGACGCCGCTGCCTGGGACGCCCTGCGCCTGTCGCTCTGGGTCGCCTGCTTTGCCACCCTGATTGCCGTGCCTCTGGCCCTGTGGATCGCCTGGCTGCTGGCCCGCCGGGATTTCCCCGGCAAGGCCACGCTTAACGCACTGGTGCATCTGCCTTTGGTTCTGCCGCCCGTGGTCACCGGCTACCTGCTGCTTGTCGCCTTCGGGCGAAACGCACCGCTGGGCCGTGCGCTCGACAGTCTCGGCCTCACGCTTGCCTTCCACTGGTCCGGCGCCGTGCTTGCGGCGATCATCATGAGCTTTCCACTGATGGTGCGCGCCATGCGCCTCGCGATCGAGGCAGTCGATCCGAAACTGGAAGAGGCCGCCGCCACCCTGGGCGCACCCGGCTGGGCCGTCTTCGGGCGTGTCACCCTGCCCCTGATCCAGCCGGGCATCCTGGCGGGCGCTGTCATGGGCTTTGCCAAGGCAATGGGTGAGTTTGGGGCAACCATCACCTTTGTCGCCAACATCCCCGGCCAGACCCAGACCCTGCCCAGCGCCATCTGGGCCGCCCTGCAGATCCCCGGGGGCGAAGGTCAGGCCATCGCGATGGTGCTCATGGCCTGCGCCGTTGCCGTCGGGGCCGTTGCCCTCTCCGAAGCGCTCGCGCGTCGGGTCGCCAGACGGATCTCGGGCGCATGAGCCTGTCCGTCGATATAGCCCACACCTTCGGGGACTTCTCGCTTCAGGTCACTTTCCAGGCGGAGGGCGGTATCACCGCCCTCTTCGGCCGTTCGGGTGCCGGAAAAACCTCAGTGATAAACGCCGTTGCGGGGCTGCTGCGTCCGGATCAGGGGCGCATCACGCTGTCTGGGGAAACCCTGTTTGACGGGGACACGCAGACCTTCCTGCCGTCCGCGAAACGCAGACTGGGTTACGTTTTTCAGGATGCACGCCTTTTCCCGCACCTGTCGGTCCGTGACAACCTGACCTTCGGAAGCCGCTACGCGCCCCCTACCGCACCCGGTCCGTCGCTTGAGGATGTCCTGTCGCTGCTGGGCCTCCGGGACCTGCTGGACCGCGCGCCGGGACGCCTTTCAGGGGGTGAGAAACAGCGCGTGGCCCTGGGACGCGCCCTGCTCAGCAAGCCGCGGATGCTGCTCATGGACGAACCGCTTGCCAGCCTTGACGCCCCGCGCAAGCAGGAGATCCTGCCCTACCTCGAAAGGCTGCGCGATGGTCCGCTGGGCCTGCCGATCCTTTATGTCAGCCACGCCGTCGATGAGGTGGCGCGCCTTGCCGATACGCTGGTGCTGCTTGGGAACGGGCGGGTACAGGCGCAGGGGCCACTTTATGAAGTAATGGCAGACCCCGCCGCTGTCCCCCTTCTGGGAGTGCGGGAGGCAGGCGCGGTGATCGAGGCTGAGGTGATCCAGCATGCCGCTGACGGCCTGTCGCGCCTGCGGATCAGCGGCGGTGACCTGCTGCTGCCCGGCGTTCAGGCAGACCCCGGTGCCCGGGTGCGCCTTCGGGTCCTTGCGCAGGATGTGATGCTGTCAGTCAAGCGTCCCGATGGGCTTTCCGCCGTGAATATCCTGCCGGTGAAGATTGAAACGGTGCACCAGGGCGAAGGACCGGGGGCCGCCATCGCCCTGCGCGCAGGGCAGGACCGCCTGTTGGCCCGGGTCACACGACGCGCGGTTGCAGAGCTTCAGCTTGCCCCCGGCATGGGCTGCTTTGCCATCATCAAGGCAACAAGCGTCGCCCCAGGTTCCATCGGTCGTTAGAGGACCTTGGTCGGCTTCGCCATCCTATCGCGCAGCTGCTCCAACAGTTCGCCGTGGGGCACATCGGCATCAATCGACAGCTTGCGCAGACCGAAATGCACGTGCGCCATTTCCTGGTAGTAGTTGGTATAGGCATAGTTCGTGGCCGCCCCTGCCACAGCACCCAATACAGGCACCGCCTGCGCGGCAAGCTTCTGGCCCATGACCACCGCCAGCTTCGGTGCCACCTTGGCGACCACCGCGTGCATCGCCTTGCCCGAAAGGGTCAATCGGGCCGACATGAACCCCAGATCCGCCCCATCATCCGCCGACAGGGGCCCGGCCGCGGCAAAGACCTGAACGCAATCAAACTGCACATTCTCGGCCTCCGCGTCAAAACCGTGTTCTACCGCAACCCCCTGAATGACCCGCAAAAGCAGTGTCGTCGTCACAGGCAACTCCGCCAGCGCTGTCGGCAAGCCGCCTGCCCCGCCAACCGCACCCATGGCCGAAGTGACCGCCTGGTTCAGCCAGCCCTTTTGATCAGGTACATAGGACCGGCTTGAATGGGCCGCCTTCATGGCCTGTGACAGGGCTCTGACTGTCGCCTCCTCAAGGTTCTGGCGCACAGCCTTTGGCAACTGGTCGATCAGGCTTTCCGCGCTGCCGCCGATGAGGTTCAGCACGCTCATTCCCAAGCCCCCTGCCGCGCGGTAGCGACGGGCGATGTCATCAAGGGATGCCTCGACATCCACGGTGGTGGGCAGATCGGTGGTGATGTGCATGGGCGCTCCTCGGCTCTTACCCAATGTGGGCTGTCGGCGGCCGGGTTTCAATCGCGCCAGCGCCGGACCTCGCCCCGGATGCCTTCCCAGGCGCCTTCGGACAGTGCCCGGCCCAGCACCCTTTCGGGGTTCGTGGGGGGCGGCATTTTCACACCAGCAAGCTTCACAAAGCCAAACCGCCCGTAATAGGGCGCGTCGCCCACCAGCATCACCCTGTTCCAGCCTTCAGGGGCAGCGCGCCCAAGGCTCTCCTCAATCAGCGCACGGCCCAGACCCTCGCCCTGCCTTGTTGGGTGTACCGCAACGGGGCCCAGCAAAAGCGCCTCCACCAGCCCGATCCGCACCGGCCAGTAGCGGATTGCGCCGCCCAGGATACCCTCCGCATCCCGGGCCACATGGCTTAGCCCCGCCACCGGCGGGATCCCGTCGCGTAACCGGTAGGAGGAAAGCGCCTCGCGCCCCGGTGCGAAACAGAGGTCATAGAGCGCCTCGACCTCCCAATAATCGGCATCCTTTTCCGGGGTGAGATGGTACAAGGCGTGGTCTTTCTGGCTGAACGTGACATTCGCCCTAGCATGGGGCATGAGACAGGTGCAAACGCCCAAGGAAGTATCACATGTTCTACCGCCCCGAAGACGGCCACGGTCTGCCGCACAATCCCTTCAACGCCGTCGTAACGCCCCGGCCAATCGGTTGGATCTCAAGCCGCGACAGTGCGGGCCGCGACAACCTAGCGCCCTATTCTTTTTTCAATGGGGTCGCCTATGTCCCACCACAGGTCATGTTCGCTTCAACAGGGACCAAGGATGATGTGGAGGGGACCAAGGATTCCGTCGCCAACATCCGCGAAACGGGCGTCTTCTGTGTCAACATCGTGGAGTATGCGGCGCGCGACGCAATGAACGCCTCCTCCGCGCACCTGCCGCACGACACGGATGAATTTGCCCACGCCGGAATCGAAAAGGCGGCCTGCGAAACCATTGACTGTGCCCGGGTCGCCAATGCCCCCGCCAGCATGGAATGCCGACTGACCCAGATCGTCAAGATCGAGGGGGAGGCCAATTATGTCGTCTTTGGCACCGTTGTCGGCATGCACCTGCGCGACAATTGCATCGTGGATGGCCGGTTCGACGTCACCCGGTACGAGCCCCTGTCCCGCCTGGGCTACCGTGACTACACCCGCGTGCGCGAAGTCTTCGAGATCATCCGCCCCGACGACTGAGCGCGCCCCGCTTTCGTTGCAATGGCCCAAGGCTTCACCTAACCTCCCCCAAAAGGCAGGCGAAGCAGGGCCGCAATGCAGCGACAGGAACTAATCAGGCGCATCAAGAGAGCCGGTCGTCTGCTGCTGAGCGGGCGGGAGAGCCGGTTCTACGACGATGAACTTATCGGCTTCGACCTCAAACCACTGGCCCCTGTAGCCGAGCGCGCGCAGACCGGGCGCCGCCTGAATATACTCACCACCACCCTGTCGGAAAGTGCCGCTTTCGGTGGTCTGGCCACCCTGATCGACCTGCCCTTGCAGGTCTTTGCCAACAGCCTTGCGCAGGCCGGGTGGCGTTTACGTTTTATCAACCTGGATACGGCCCCGGCGGCGGACGATGACATCAGCCTGAAATACGCGAACCGCCACGGCATCGCGCCCGACCTGGTCAGCGCGCAGCACGGCGGCGGGGCGGGCGCGCCGGTGCCAGTCGGACCGGGCGATGTGTTCCTCGGCAGTCTCTGGCACAGCCTTCATGCCGCCCTGCCCCTGATGCGGTTCCAGCATGACACCTTCGGCGGCAACCGGATGCCCTACGTCAGCCTGGTTCAGGACTACGAGGCAGGCTTTCACCCCTGGTCTTCCGCCTTTATGCTCGCCCGCGCCAGCTACGATGTCGACTGGCCGCGCGTGCTGATCTTCAATTCCCGTGAACTGGCCGACTACTATGCAGCGCAAGGCCACGTCAGCGAACCCGCCGTCGCCTTCAAGCCAGTGATGAACCACGCCCTGCTTGAGGGGCTGCGGGCCGACGGGCCCCCGCCAAAGGAACGCCGCATCCTCTTCTACGGAAGGCCCGAACAGCGGCGCAACTGCTTCTTCCTCGCGCGCCGCGCCTTTGAGATCTGGGCTGAAACCTATGCGGACGCGGGCAAGTGGCAGGTCATCTCCGTCGGGGCGGAGCACGATGCCTTTCCCCTTGCGAACGGTGCAACCTGCACGGTTTTGGGTAAGCTCACGCTTGAGCAATATTCCGATGAACTGCATCGCGCCGGTGTCGGCATGTCGCTCATGGCCTCACCGCATCCCAGCTATCCACCGCTTGAGATGGCGCATTTCGGCGCGCTGACGATCACCAACAGCTTTGACAGCAAGAATCTGACCGGCTGGCACGACAACTTCACGTCAGTCGATGTGCCCGACCCCGAAACGCTGGCCGCGGCCCTCACCGACTGCTGCAAAAGGTTCGCGGCAGACCCTGAGGCAGGTCGCCGCACGAAGACGAACAGACCGCACTATCTGGCGGGCCACGACGACAGCACGCTCACTGACATCGGCGCGATGATCCTCAAGGCGGTGACCTGACCGGGGCTAATGCCCGCCCAGGACCCCCGTCCGCACGGAATAATCGACCGCCAGTTCGTAATCTGGATCATCGTCACTATCGACCATAAGGTGCCCCGCTTTGGTCAGCAGGCGGTGACAGTCGCGGCTAAGGTGGCGCAGCGCGACCGCCTTGCCAACATCCTCGTACTTGCCCGCAATCGCCTCGATCGCCTGAAGCGCGGACTGGTCGACCACACGGCTGTCGGCAAAATCGATGATCACCTTGTCGGGATCATTCACCACATCGAAAAGCTCCGCAAAGCCGTCCGATGATCCGAAGAACAACGGCCCGTGGATCTCATAGACCCTCGCTCCCTTCTCGGTCACCGATTCCCGTGTCGTTGCATGGATGCGGCGCGCATTGTTCCAGGCATAGGCAAGGGCGGAAACGATCACCCCGACAACAACGGCCACGGCAAGATCCTCAAGAACCGTTACCACCGTCACCAACAGGATCACGAAGGCATCCGTCAACGGCACCTTGCGCAGGATCGTGAGGGAGTTCCAGGCGAAGGTGCCGATCACCACCATGAACATCACACCTACCAGGGCCGCCAGCGGAATCTGTTCGATCAGGGGCGCACCCACCAGAATGAAAAGCAGCAGGAAGACCGCCGCGGCAATCCCCGCAACCCGCGTACGCCCACCGGACTTTACGTTGATCATCGACTGACCGATCATCGCACAACCGCCCATGCCGCCGAAGAAACCGGTGACCGTGTTTGCCACACCCTGTGCCACGCACTCCTGGCTTGCCCCGCCGCGGGTATTTGTGAGATCGCCCACCAAGTTCAGCGTCAGAAGGCTCTCGATCAAGCCGATCGCCGCCAGGATTATCGCATAAGGAAGGATGATCCAGAGGGTCTCAAGCGTCAGGGGGGCCAGCATCGTGCCGTAAAGGCCCAGTCCCTCACCAAAGGGCACATGGGGCATCGGGAATCCACCTTCGATGGAGGCCAGATCGCCAACACGCGGCACCTCCATGCCCGTGAGGATAACCACCAGTGCCACGATACCGATGCCCGCCAGAGGGGCCGGGATGGCCTTGGTGATCCGCGGGGTGACCCAGATGATCGCCATCGTGGCCCCCACCAGCGCCAGCATCAGAATCAACGGCATACCGGACAGCCATTCACCGCCGCCCATGCCGTGCCCGGTGTTTTCAACCGTCCCGGGCACCTTGAACTGGCTTAGCTGCGCCAAAAAGATGACGATGGCCAGTCCATTGACAAAGCCCAGCATCACCGGATGGGGCACCAGCCGGATGAATTTTCCCCACTGCATGACCCCCGCGAAGATCTGCAAAAGCCCCATGAGGATCACGGTGGCAAAGAGGTATTCCACGCCATGTTGGGCCACCAGCGCCACCATCACAACCGCCAGAGCGCCCGTCGCACCCGAGATCATGCCGGGTCGTCCGCCGATCAGGGCGGTGATGAGGCCCACAATGAAGGCCGCGTAAAGCCCCACCAGCGGGTGCACACCGGCCACGAAGGCGAAGGCCACCGCTTCCGGCACCAAGGCCAGCGCGACGGTCAGACCCGACAGCAGTTCGATGCGAAGACGACCAATGGAAAAGCCATCCTCCGGCATCCACCGCAGATCGGTGACATTGAGATTCTGGGTAAAGCTGTGAAAGACGGAACGCGCCATGGGGCATCCTTTGATCGACGGTGAAGGGCGACTGATAGACCCTCGTCCCGACTGGTAAAGCGCGGTCGTTAGACCAATTCATTTGAGATGGAAAGGGGGAGCGCCAGATAGAAGGCTAGGTTTTCAGCCAGATTTGCGCGGCGAAGACCGTGCGCCGGGCGCCCCTGCCTGCAATATACGCTCCCACTCCACGTGCCAGTCACGCACCTGCGGTTGCTGCTCGCTCAGGGCCAGATCGAAGGCCGCGCGCGACAGATCCACCGGTTCCTTCAGATCAAGGGCGGCGATGTCCCTTGCGGGGTCGATGGCATGGTCCTCGATCACCCCAAGCGCCCGCAGCCGGTCAATCTCCTCCTCCGACACCGTCTTGAGTCGCTGGTGCAGTTCGTAAACCCGTTCCAAGTCGCCCCCGAACCGCATCACTTCGCGGATCTGGTTGGCGCGCTGCGGTTCGGGGACGCGGCCACGGGGGGTCTTGAATTCATGCGCGCCCGCAGCCGCGCTGCGCAGCATCTTGGCCGACCAGTGCAGTGCGGTGAGCCCGTCGAAATGCAAAAGCCGCGCCCTGTGGATGGGCTATCCGTTCAGCGGAATGTCCCGCTTTTCCCTCTGCCTACGCGGTGTGTGGA
>JABDKA010000044.1 GCA_013002405.1 Sulfitobacter sp.
GCTAAGTTGGCAATCGCGCAAGACCATCTCGATCGAAACCGGCATTCAGAATGCCACCCTAGGGATCACCCTCGCGGCGATCATTTCGGGGCAATCGGAGGGATTCAGCACAATGGCACTGCCATCCGCGCTTTACGGGATCACCATGTATCTCGTCGCGTTGCCTTTTGTCGCCTGGTTCCGCCGACAGGACTGAGCCCCGCCTACCAGATGAAGGGAATCACCGCGCTTGCCAGAAGCGACATGGAGAGGTTCAGCGGGATACCTACGCGCATGAAGTCGGTGAACTTGTACCCCCCCGGACCGTAGACCAGTGTGTTGGTCTGGTAGCCGATGGGCGTGGCAAAGGCGCAGGAGGCAGCGATCATCACGGCGACAACAAGGGGGCGCGCATCCAGCCCCAGGGCCGCGGCAAGACTTATCGCAATGGGCGTCATGATCACGGCCACAGCGTTGTTTGAGACGATCTCGGTCAGGATCGTGGTCAGGAAAAAGACCGCAAAGATCACCAGCGGCACCGGCAGGGTGCCAAGCGTTGGCGAAATGGCGTCGACCATGAGCGTCACCGCACCCGAATTCTGGAGCCCCGCCCCCACCGCCAGCATGCCGAAGATAAGTGCCAAAAGCTGCCCGTCGATGAAGGAAAAGGCCTCCTCTGCGTCGATGCAGCCGGTGACCAGCACCAGCGCCACGGCGATGACGGCCAGCAGCAGGATGGGAGCGACGTTAAAAGCCGCCAGCGTCACAATTCCGATCAGGGCCGCAATGGCGATGGGCGCCTTGCCACGACGGAAGGCTCTTGCCGAGGGCTTGCTGACGTCCACCATGTCCATGTCCGAGGCAAGCCGCTGAATATCCTCCGCCGCCCCTTCCAAAAGCAGGGTATCGCCGACCTTGACGATCAGGTCATCCAGCTGCCGCCCGATGTTCTGGTTCCGCCGGTGCACCGCCAGCGGGTAGACCCCGTAGCGCCGCCGCAGCCGCATGGAGCCAAGCGACCGGCCCACCATCCGGCAGCCGGGCGTAATCAGGACTTCCACCGTCGTCGTCTCAACCGAAGAAAGCTGATCTACGGGCTTCAGCTCCCTGTTGCTCTGCAGGCTCAAAAGCTCCGTCATCTCCGTACGCAGGACGATCCGGTCACCGATCTGAAGCGCCACGCCCTTGAGGTTGCGCCGCAGGGATTGATCGCCGCGGATCACGTCGATGAGCCGGACCCCTTCCCGCTTGAAAAGCTGGACCTGGCTCACCTCCTCACCAATCAGGTTGGATTCCGACGGGATCACCACCTCCGTAAAGAATTTCATCTTGGAACGGTCGGACAACATGGAGGCCATGCTGTCGCGATCCGGCAACAGGTGCCGCCCGAAGAGCGCCAGATAGGTCAGCCCCCAGGCGCAGACCACGAGTCCGATCGGCATGATCTCGAAGATCCCGAAGGGGGCCAGCCCCTGGCCGCGCGCCACACCATCGACCAGCAGGTTCGTCGAGGTGCCGATCAGGGTGAGCGAGCCGCCCATGATGGCCGCATAACTGAGCGGGATCAGCAGCTTGGAGGCCTTGGTGCCCAGTGTCTTGGCCAGTTGCACAACCACGGGGATCATCACCACGACGACGGGAGTGTTGTTCATGATGGCCGAGGCCCCCATGACCGACAGGATCACCCCTATCACCGCAAGCCGCGGATTGGTCCGGGCATAACGCTCCGCCATCCGCGTCAGCACGTCCAGCGCACCGGTGCGTACAAGGGCCCCCATGACAACGAACATGGCCGCGATCGTCCAGGGCGCGGGGTTCGACAGGACCATGCGCGCCTCCTCGTAAGGCAGGATGCCGCTGGCCAGCAGAAAGGCGGCACCGGCGATGGCCACAACCTCGGTCGGGAAGGTTTCACGCAGGAATAGCGCGAACATCACGACCACCGTGCCGATGCTGATCAGGGCGACGGCTGTGTCAGACAGGTTCAGATAGTCGAGCATCACAGGATCACTCCGCCCGGCGCGGGCCAGTGTACAGCTTCGCCCAAGCGCTTAGGCACCACAAGACCTCTCACGCCTGCCGAACTTCACGGAAGGCCCGCTGGGGCGCGGCTGGACAAAGTACATGCCCGCAAACATCGCCGTCAGCGCAATCCAGAGCGTCGGTGCATAGCCTTCCTGCAGGATCATCCAGGCCCAGATCAGGCCGAACCCTGTCACCAGATAGCTGACCTGCGCACCAAAGACCGCCCCCGCGTGCGAAACCAGCCATACATAGCCTGCGTAAACCAGCACATGAATGACCGAGGCCACCACATGGGCCCCCTGCACCCGGTCCAGCGGCCAGTCGGGTGCGATGTACTGACCGTCCCAGATCATCAGTGGCGTGGTCAGGATCAGCCCGACAGTCGACGCCCCCAGCATCACCTGAAAGGCATTCAGCCCCGCCGTTCCCCAGCGCGTGACGTAGTTCCCCTCAAACCCGTAGAGAAGCGCCACAATCAAATAGACCGCCGCCCAGAAAAGCGGGATCGGCTGGCCCAGGTCCACATCCGGCAGGATGATGATCAGAACGCCGATCAGCCCCAGGATCAGTCCGATCAGTCTTCGCGCCCGGAACCGGTCATTGCCAAGCGCCAGCGCGATCACGAAGGCAAACATCGGAATGATGGAGAGCAGCAGCGACATGATCCCCGAAGGCAGATGCACCGCCGCCTGGTAGGAGAGCGTGTTTGGCAGCACCGTACCGGTCAGCGCAATGACGGCATAGACCTGCAGGGCTGGTCCGTGAAGCGGCAGAGCATCCCGCCGCAGGAGGCAAAAGGCTCCCATCAAGACCACCGCGATCACCAGTTGCCAGAAGATCAGCCCGAAATGTTCGTACCCGGTCGACACCGCAATCTTGGTCATGGGCATTGTCAGGCCCCAGCCCGCCCCCATCATGATCAGGCAAATGGCATAAAAGCCGATCTCGCGGCGGCTCACGGTCCCGCGCTGTCCAGTCGCCCGCCCTGCCGCACCGGCAGGATGCGTGTGGCGCGGCCCGTGCGGTCATCGGTCTCGATATAGACGCCTGACAGGGTTGCCTCATCGTTGGCGGGTGTGAACCGGGCCTTGGGCATCCCGGTGATGAAGCGGCGCAGGGGCTCTTCTTTCTCCATCCCGATCACGGAATGATAATCTCCACACATGCCCGCATCGGTCAGATAAGCGGTGCCCTTGGGCAGGATCATCGCGTCAGCGGTGGGCACATGGGTATGGGTCCCTACGACCAGGCTGGCCTTACCATCGCAATAGTGACCCATGGCCATCTTTTCCGAGGTGGCCTCACAATGAAAATCCACCACGATGGCCTGCGCCAGACCGCCCAGTGGATGTGTCTTGAAGATGGTCTCCAGCGCTGAAAAGGGATCGTCGAAGGGCCGCTTCATGAAGACCTGGCCCAGCGCCTGGGCAACCAGTACCTTGCGTCCGTTGCGCGCGGTGAAAAGCCGTGCACCCTTGCCCGGCGCGGTCTTGGAGAAATTAAGCGGCCGGATAATGCGCGGGTCGCTCTCGATGAACGACAGCATATCCTTCTGATCGAAGGCATGATCGCCGAGGGTAAGGCAATCCGCGCCCGCCTCCAGCAGGATCTTGGCGTGGGCACCCGACAGGCCGACGCCTCCAGTCGCGTTCTCCGCGTTCACGACGATGAAGTCGAGCTTCCAGTCCTCGCGCAGCCGCGCCAGATTTTCCGTGATTGCCCGACGCCCCGCGCGGCCCATCACATCGCCAAGAAAGAGTATTTTCATGATCTGCTGACCTAGGCCGGGTGGACCTGCTTAGCAAGCCCCGGCAGGGCTCTCTTTCAAAGGAGCGAAGATATCGCGCCCCGCTCACACTTCACTTTGCCTGATAAACCCCACGGGGGTCTGCGCATCAAGCGCGCCTTTGGCGCGACGGGATTGAAACCCACGGCGATCAGCCACTTCTGGCGCCAATCAGTTGATTTCAATTACCCCTACTTCTGTAACGACAAGATCAAGGGACTGATCCGTGTCCTCCAGGGGCAAATCCTCCTGCTCCTGCCCGGCAAAGGCGAAACCAATCGCCAGGGTCGGCCGCTTTGTGCGCAGCATCTCCAGCGTCCGGTCATAAAAACCGCCCCCATAGCCCAGTCGTGCCCCCGCGCGGTTGAAGGCCAGCAGCGGGACGATCAGAATTTCGGGCTCAAGAAAACTCAGCTGGGCGGGAATGGCAGCGCCGAAGGCGCCCGGCACCATGGCCGTTTCCGGTGACCAGCGGGCAAAGCGAAGCGGGCGCCCTTCCGCCTCGATCACAGGCACGCCGACGGGGCCGTGTGCGCTGGCCTCGGCCATAGCGGGCAGCGGGTCAATTTCCGTGCGGATGGGCATGTAGCCTGACAGGGCGACGCCACGGTAGCCCGCGAGCACGTCACTGAGATAGCCCGCTTGCGCCAGCGGCGCAGCCTCGAAGAGGCTCTTTCGTCGGCCGAAGGCCGCCTTGCGCGCGGCAGCCTTGGCCGCTGCCAGATCGCTCACAGCAGGACCGCGGCCGCAAGGCCGAGAAAGGCGAAGAAACCAACCACGTCTGTTACGGTGGTCACGAAAGCGCCCGAGGCGAGAGCGGGGTCGATGCCTAGACGTTCGAGGACAATCGGTATGCCCGTCCCCGCAAGACCCGCCACCACCATGTTGACCACCATTGCCACAGCGATGACGTATCCCAGAGCGGGGGAACCGAACCAGATGATCCCCACGATCCCCATGACCACCGCGAAAATGATACCGTTGATCAGCCCCACCAGACATTCCCGCCGGATGACGCGCCAGACGTTCGATCCGGTCAAGTCCTTCGTGGCGATGGCCCGCACCGCCACGGTAAGGCTCTGGGTGCCGGCATTGCCCCCCATGGAGGCCACGATGGGCATCAGCACCGCAAGCGCAACGATCTGGGCAATGGCCGCCTCGAACTGGGAAATCACCATGGAGGCCGCGATGGCCGTCACGAGGTTGACCGCGAGCCAGGGAAGCCTGCGCCGGGTGGTCGCACGGATCGAATCCGACAGGGTCGATTCCCCGTCCACGCCGGCAAGGCGCAGGATATCCTCCTCGTGCTCCTCGTCGAGGACGACCATGGCATCGTCGATGGTAATGACCCCGATCAGCCGCCCCTCATCGTCCACCACGGGAGCGGAAATGAGGTGGTACTGGTTGAAGGCATAGGCCACATCCCCCTCGTCTCGGGTCGCCGGGATGATCTGGAAGGTCTCTTCCAGCAGATCCTTGAGCGGCGTATCCCGCTTGGAGCGCATCAGCTTGCCAAGGGTGACGTTGCCAACCGGGTGCAGGCGCGGATCGACCATGACGATGTGGTAGAACTGATCGGGCAGCTCATCTTCCGGCGTGCGGCGCAGATGGTCGATGGCCTGGCCCACGTTCCAGTGTTCGGGCGCCATCACCACCTCGCGCTGCATCAGGCGGCCTGCGGAGTATTCCGGATAGGTAAGCGCCTGTTCGACCGCCATCCGGTCGGCATCTTCAAGGGCTCCGAGGATCTGCTCCTGCTGGCCCTCTTCGAGGTCCTCGATAAGGTCGACGACATCGTCGCTGTCCAGTTCCCGCACAGCCTCCGTCAGAACCTGAGGCGTCAGAAGCGCGATCACGTCTTCGCGGATGCCCTCATCCAGTTCCGACAGAATTTCCCCGTCGAATTCCCGGTCGTAGAGGCGGATCAACCTGCTGCGGTCGTAGGGCGTGACCTGTTCAAGAAGGTCGGCGATGTCAGCCGCGTGCAACGGCTCCATCAGCTCAACCAGGCGCTCCCTTTCGTCGATTTCGACCGCGTAAAGGATCGAGGCAACGGTCTTGGGATCAAGCTTGTAGGCCTGTGTCTCGTCCTCTTCGGGCGCTTCCGTCACGTCTTCTACCTGATCCAACATCACCTACACCCTCCCGGTTGCGGGCGACCATAGGCAGCCGCAAAAGCAGGCGCAATGGCGCTTCTCGATTGTCCACTTCTCCGCAGCGGCCTAGGGTGCACGGATGACCCAGAAGACCCTCTTGACCGGTCCCACCTTGCGCTTTTCGGGCAATCCGATGACCCGGCCATGGCCCGATGTCGTGACCCTCGACACGGAGGGGGCCGTGTTGATCTCGGGCGGCATGATCGAGGCAGTGGGCAAGGCCGCGGAGCTGCGCGCGGCCCATCCGGAGGCCGAGGATGTGGCGCACGGCAAGCACCGGCTGATCTGTCCCGGCTTCGTCGATGCCCACGCCCACTATCCCCAGACGGCGATCATCGCCTCCTGGGGCAAGCGCCTGATCGACTGGCTGAATGACTATACTTTCCCCGAAGAAATGCGGCTGGCAGATCCGGCTTACGCGCGAAAGATCGCGGAAAGGTATCTGGACCTGATCCTCGCCAACGGAACGACGACCGTAGCCTCTTACTGCACGATCCATCCTCATTCGGTCGATGTCCTTTTTGAGGCGGCTGAAAAGCGGGGGCAGCGCATCGTCGCTGGCAAGACCTGCATGGACCGAAATGCGCCCGACGGGCTGAGGGACAGCGCGCAGTCGGCCTATGACGACAGCAAGGCGCTGATTGCGCGCTGGCACGGCAGGGGCCGGGCCACCTATGCCATCACGCCGCGCTTCTCCCCCACCTCCACACCCGAACAGCTTTCCGCCCTGGGGGCCCTCTGGGCGGAGCATTCCGAGTGCCCGATGCAGACGCATCTGAGCGAGCAGGTGGACGAGGTCGCCTGGGTTCGGAACCTCTTTCCGTCGGCGCGCGACTATCTCGATACCTACGAAACCCACGGACTGCTGGGTGAAAGGGGCCTCTACGGCCACGCGATCCACCTTGAACCTCGCGAAGTGGACCGGCTGGCCGAGGTGGGTGCGGCCCTCGTTCATTGCCCCACTTCGAACACCTTCATCGGCTCGGGGCTCTTCGATATGGCCGGGCTGGCCGCCCGCCGTATCCCCATCGGCCTGGCCACGGATACCGGCGGCGGCTCCTCCTTTTCGATGCTCAGAACCATGGCCGCGGCCTACGAGATCGGCCAGTTGCGGGGCACGCCGCTCCATGCGGCCCAGCTGATCTGGCTCGCCACCGCCGGATCGGCGCGGTCTCTGCATCTGCACGACCGGATCGGCAGCCTGGCCGCAGGAATGGAGGCGGATCTGTGCGTGCTTGATCTCGCCTCGACGCCGGGCATTGCGCAGCGGGTGGCGGAAGCAGAGAGCCAATGGGAGGCGCTATTTGCCACGATCATGATGGGGGATGACCGGGCCATTGCAGAGGTCTGGGTGAATGGGGTTCGACAATAACAGACCTGACTTCTGCCCGCGAGCAAGGTGAAAGCAGCGCCCTCTCGGGCCTCAACAACGGCGCGCAAGCACCATCACCCAGACATCGCCGGTTGCCCAGGCCATGCCAAATTCGGTCACCTGGCCATTCAGCATGTTCTTGCGGTGGCCCGGCGATTCAGCCCAGTCGCGCATGACCTCGGTTAGACTTACCTGCCCCTTGGCGATGTTCTCGGCCACCAGGCACCAATTGTAGCCGACACCGCGCGCGCGGTCGCCGACGGAGGCACCGTTGCGCCCGGTGTGACTGAAATAACCCTGCTCAGCCATATCGCTCGCATGTATTTGCGCGGCCAGCGCCAGGCGGTCGGACCAGACCAGGGCCCCCCGCCCCCCGTTGCTGCGAAAGCCATTCAGCCAGGAACTGGCATCGGGGCTTGCCAAGGCGGGCAGAGCCGCCACCATCAGAGACATTACAAGACTTAAGACCTTCACAATTCCGCTCCCAATGTTAGGGCAAGCTGGTTTTGACGTTGGATCAGCCCGCGCATGTCCAACGTCAATACCTGCCCGTCCCTAACAATTGGTTTTCCCTCCACGAAAAGATCACGCACCGTCGTGGGTCCCGCAAGCAGCAGCGCAGCCGGATCCCAACTGCCCGCACTCTCGATACCGGAAACATCCCAGATCGCCAGATCGGCCCGCTTGCCTACCGCCAGTCGCCCACAGTCGGACCGCCCCAACACATCGGCTCCGCCGCGCGTGGCAATCTCCAGCGTTTCGCGGGCGGACATCTGCTGGGCCCCGAAGGCGACCCGCTGCAGCAGCATCGCCTGACGCGCCTCGGCCACCAGGTTTCCCGCATCGTTGCTGGCCGATCCGTCAACGCCCAGCCCCACCTTGACTCCCCGATCCCGCATCGCACGGACGGGCGCAATGCCAGAGCCCAGTCGGCAGTTCGAACAAGGGCAATGGGCCACGCCGGTCTGGGTTTTGGCAAATAGGTCAATCTCTTCCGCATCCAGCTTCACGCAATGGGCGTGCCAGACGTCGGGGCCTACCCACCCCAGCTGCTCCGCATATTGGCCGGGGCGACAGTTGAAGGCTTCCAGGCTGTAGGCGATATCTTCGTCGTTTTCGGCCAGGTGGGTGTGCATCATCACCCCCTTGTCGCGCGCCAGCAGGGCCGTCTCTCGCATCAGGTCGCGGCTGACCGAGAAGGGCGAACAGGGGGCAAGAGCGACACGGCACATGGCACCCTCGCCCGCGTCGTGATGGGCGTCGATCAGGCGCAGGCAGTCCTCCAGGATCGCTGCCTCCTCCTCCACCAGTTCATCGGGCGGCAGACCGCCCCGGCTGCGCCCGATGCTCATGGAACCCCGCGTGGGGTGAAACCGCAGGCCTATCTCTGTTGCCGCGGCAATGCTGTCATCGAGCCGCGCGCCATTGGGAAAGAGATAGAGGTGGTCCGAGCTGAGCGTGCAACCCGACAGGGCCAATTCAGCCAGCCCCACCTGCGTCGAGGTGTAGATGTGCTCCGGCGTCAGGCGCGCCCAGATCGGATAGAGTGTCTGCAGCCAGCCGAAAAGCATGGCGTCCTGTGCGGCGGGCACCGCGCGGGTCAGCGACTGAAATAGGTGGTGGTGCGTGTTGACGAGCCCCGGCGTAACAAGGCAGCCGCTTGCGTCGATGATTTGATGTCCGCCCGTAAGTCCCTGCCCGATCTCGACAATCACGCCATCGCGCAGCAGCAAATCTGCATCCCGCAATTCGCGGCGTGCGTCATCCATGGTCAGGACGTAATCAGCGTTCTTGATAAGAAGGTCTGTGCTGCCCATGGTCCCCGGTGTCACGCTGTCGGGCCTGTCTCAGGAACGCAGTCGCGCGGTGGAAAACAGGCAGAGAACCGCAGCCCGGCCATCACACCGCAGCGCGCCCAAGGCGTCAATAGTCTTTGAGAATGGCAAGCGCCTGTGCGTGGATGACCGCATTGGCGGCGGCAATGGCACGGCCTCCTTCGTGGGCGCGGCCGCCTTGCCAATCGGTCACGACGCCCCCAGCCGCCTCCACCAAGGCGATGGGTGCCTGGATGTCGTAGGCCTGCAATCCCGCCTCGATCACCAGATCAACCTGACCCGCGGCCAGCAGCGCGTAGGCATAGCAATCCATCCCGTAGCGGGTGAGCTGAGTGTGACCGGCCACGGCGTGAAAGCCCTTGCCTTCCGCCTCGCTCCCCACCTCAGGAAAGGTTGTGAAAAGGACCGCCTGAGAAAGCTCTGCGGTCTTTCGCGTCCGCAGCGGGTTCTGACCCCGCGCATGGGTCAGCAGCGCCCCTTCAGGGGAGCCCTCAAACCGCTCGCCGATGTAGGGCTGGTCAATGATACCGAAAAAGGGGCCCGTCCCGTTCGACACGGCAATCAGTACACCCCAAGTGGGCGTTCCGCTGACAAATCCGCGTGTGCCGTCGATGGGATCCAGCACCCAGGTCAGTCCGGAGGTGCCCGCCTGCGCGCCGAATTCCTCGCCCAGAATGGCATCATCGGGTCGTTCAGCCGCCAGGATATCGCGCATGGCCCGCTCCGCCGCGCGGTCCGCAACGGTGACGGGATCGTATCCCTGGCTCAGCTTGTTCTCCGTACCGAGAGCGGCACTGCGAAAATGGGGAAGGATCGCCGCGCGGGCGGCATCCGCTAACAGATGCGCCACCCGGCGGATGTCCGGGTCAAAGGATGGGTTATTCATTCGTTGGTCGACCCGGCGTTCGTCTCTGTCAGGCCGGACTATGCCACATCACTCAACACACGTGCCAGTTCAAAGAGCCTGCGACGCTGGTCTTCGGGGATCGCATAGTAGGAGCGGATGAGATCCATCGCCTCCTTGTCGCCCATGACATCGCGGGGAAAGCCTTCGGCCTTGGGCTGATCCTCTTTCACCGCATCTTCCATGCCTTCGAAGAAATAGGCAACGTTCACGTCAAGCGCGTCCGCGATATCCCAAAGGCGGGAGGCGCTGACACGGTTTGCGCCGGTCTCATACTTCTGAATTTGCTGGAACTTGATCCCCACGAGTTCCGCGAGCTTTTGCTGAGTCATGCCGGTCAGCCAACGACGTTGGCGGATCCGCTTGCCCACATGAATATCTACTTTATGCGCCATGGAACGAACTTTCCTCAAAGCTAAACTTCTTTAGTTGCCACATCCCCGAGGCCCGGAAAACGGGCGCGATGACTGGCCTTGCCAACCAAACCATACAGAAAGCGACTCACAGATGAAACCAGATGTATTTGCATCTTTCTTATCTCCAAGAAGCGGCCTGCGAAATCCTCAGAACTCCTCCCCTCGACTTAACGACTTTCTAAAGGCTTTTGATTTTATGGACTTTTTCAATTGAATGCCAAACATCGATACGCTGACGCCTGATTTAAAACGATAAGATGAAAACTACTTAAACGCGATCAGCCTGCGGTATTCAGTTGAACGAAGTCAACAACCGTGGGGCGTTTTTTTCACCACCTGCGGCAAACCACCGTAGGCAAGATCCCGCCGGCGTAAGAACAGCGTTGTTCAGCACCCGCCGCAAAATTCTGACAGTTGCCTCAAATCGCGCGCAGCCGCTGGGCCGACTGAGGCGCGAAGGCGCTTCTGAGAAGCGTGCAGAGGGTCCCGGTCACCTCATCCGCATCGGACCGCGCCCCGTAGAGATTGACCATCTGCACGGGCAATGCCGGCAACGCGCCATCGTGATCAATCGGTTCAAGATGGGCGGGCTGGGTACCTTCCAGCATGGCGTTGACGGCAAGATCGGCGCTCACCGCGGCCTCGATCGTGCGATCGCTTTCGGTATCCACGGCCATTTCCCAGGCGATCCCTTCGCGGTCCAGCGCCGCCGTCACCTCGGGCCGGAAGGTGCAGAAACGGCAGAAGGCCAGTTGCAGGGGCCGCTGACGCCAGGCCGCCCCACCGGGTGCGCCGAGCCAAACAAGCCTTTTCTCCGCGAGGGTCTCACCCCCCGCGTCGAGGTGTTTTTCCGTGGTCAGGATCAGATCCCGGGCGCCGCGGTCGAACTGCTCCTTAAGCGTGCGGGTGTAGGAGGCTTCGAGTTGGATGCGCATTCGTGGATAGGCCGCATGGAACTGCTTCAGCACCTGAGGGATGGCGGGATAAACCACGTCGTGCGGCACCCCCAGCGTGATCTCTCCTTCAAAGGCGTGATCGGTGAGGCGGGTGATCACCTCATCGTTCAGCGCCACCATGCGCCGCGCATAGGCGAGAAGCTGTTCACCCGAAGCGGTCAGGGCAATCGTGCGGCCGGAGCGGTCAAGCAGATCGAGGCCCAGCATGTCTTCAAGCCGCTTGAGTTGCATGGAGACGGCCGACTGAGTGAGGTGCAGAAATCCTGCAGCACGGGTAACCCCGCCGGAATCGGCCACTGCAACGAAGGAACGCAGGGTCGTGAGGTCCAGATTTCTCATATATCAATTCCCGTGATGGCCAGATCAACAAACATTCGTTTTAATAATGCATCACGATGTAGCATATATCAAGCATCGAAATATGAACTGACTTGACATCACAAAAAACGAAGGATGCCTCCCATGTCCTATACGACCCATTCCGCAGCTTCTCGCCATTCCGCAGCCTCCGCACACCGCGGCTCCATTCTTGACCGGATCACGAGCCTTTTCGCCCTCTGGCGCAGCCGTGCCGTGCTGGGCAGCCTCGATGCGCATCGTCTGGAAGACATTGGCATTTCGGCCGAAAAGGCCGCACGAGAGGCCCGCAAAGCCCCCTGGGATGTGCCCGCGCATTGGACGATGTGACCACCGAAAGGGAACAGACGTCAAAATGCGGCGTCCTGCTGCACGAAGATACTTGAATTACCGGCCCCCAATCCCGATATTTGCTTCGAAGGGGTGTCACGGCAGCGTGGCATCCTCCCTTTAGCCAATTGGAGGTCAATATTAATGGCTGACGTGAATACAATCCGGGCTGCAGCCGGAGCCCGCGCCGCCGCAATGGACGAGGGCTTGCGCGCCCACATGAGCAAGGTCTACGGCACGATGTCGATCGGCATGCTGATCACATTTGCCGCCGCTTGGGCCCTTTCCGGCCTGGCTGTCACAAGCGATCCGTCCGCAGCTTCGGCACAGATCGGTCCTGACCAGTATCTGACAGGCCTTGGTTACGCGCTCTATGCCTCGCCGCTGAAGTGGGTCGTGATGTTCGCCCCGCTGGCCTTTGTGTTCGGCCTGGGTGCCGCGATCAACCGCATGTCTGCGGCTACCGCTCAGACCGTCTTCTATATCTTCGCCGCGGTAATGGGTATTTCGATCAGTTCGATCTTCCTGGTCTTCACCGGCTACTCCATCGCGCAGATCTTCCTGATCACATCGATCGCCTTCGCGAGCCTGTCCCTGTGGGGCTACACCACGAAGAAGGATATCTCTGGCTGGGGCAGCTTCCTGATCATGGGTGTGGTCGGCCTGATCGTTGCCTCAATCGTGAACCTGTTCCTGCAGTCCGGCGCGCTGATGTTCGCCATCTCCTCGATCGGTGTGCTGATTTTCGCGGCTCTGACCGCTTATGACACACAGCGTATCAAGAGCGAGTATGTCGCGCACGCCGCCCACGGCGACAGCGAGTGGCTGGGCAAGAGCGCCATCCTCGGCGCGCTGAGCCTCTACATCAACTTCATCAACATGTTCATGATGTTGCTGCAGCTCTTCGGAAACCGCGAATAAGGCAAGGGCCTTTCGCTAAGATCAAAGCCCCGTCGGATCCGTTCCGGCGGGGCTTTTCTTTGCGCCGTTCAGGTTGCGATCCAGGTTGCTGTCGGGGCCACGTCCCCCTCCTCGTACTCGAAATAGGCGCGCCGGTTGTTGCCGCGTTCCAACTGGCACCAGTCCAGGCTGAGCGCCTGAAACAGCAGAACACCGAACTGTTCGCGACCCTCTTCCGGTTCATCCCCGTTTGTCGCCCGTGGCTCCTTCAGCGGTGTTGCCGGGGCGGGCCCGGTATAGGTCAGCTTGCTCCACTTCGACAGGCCCTCCCAGGCCCGTGCGGCTGCTTCCCTGCCAGGTCCCGCAGGATAGATTCGACCGGAGAGCCGTAACTGCGTGCGTCTGTCGGGATCCCAGCCCAGAACAGTTGCACGCCCGTCCAGGCCCACTTCGTGCCATTTCCCGCTGCGCACATCTGTGTGAAACTCCAGCAGACGTTCCCGTTCCTCCACCCGGCGCAACACGATGCTGCGCGCCTCCGGCCAGCCCTCGGGCGTGACCGTGGCCAGGGTCAGGATACGCAAAGGGTTATCACCCTGCGCCGCCGTGCTGAGCGCGGACCAGGAGGCCGCGTGAATGTCCTTCAGGCTGTCCGTCATGCTGCTCTGTGCATTTGCCATGCGAGTGCCGCAAGCGCCAGATCACCCAGCCCGTGCCCGCGGAAGAAGAAGGCCGTGCGCTGCTCCGCGTCTGTCCGGCCCGCAAGGGTGCCTGAAACCAGACCGGAGAGATCCCCGTCCACATCCTGAGGGTTCGCAAGTTTGTCCGGGATTGTCGCCTCCTGCTCCAGATCGTCGATGGCCAGGATGTCCAGCGTCCCAAGCGCCTCTTTGTGCCAGGGCGCGCCCAGATCCACGCTGGCCGCAAAGGCACCGGGAGAGAGGCGATCGGCATCCAGAAAGGGTTCCTTGACGGCCGTATGTGTAAGGCAGGTGATCACGATATCGCTGCCTTCCACCGCAGCCTGCGGCGTCTCACAGACCTCCGGCACCAGGCCCAGACCGCGCGCCATGTCGCTGAGCCGGTCGATGTTGGCCTGCCCGCGCCCCGCAATGCGCACCCGTTCCAGGGGGAACATCTGCTCAAAGAGGCCCAGGTGGGTCCGCGCCTGCAGGCCAGTGCCGATGAAGGCGATGCTCTTGGCGTCCTCGCGCGCCAGGTGCTTCGCCGCCAGCGCAGTCAGGCCCGCTGTCCTGATCCCGGTGATCCACTTGCCATCGAGGATTGCAAGCGGTGCCCCTGTCTCTCCGTCAAGCAGGCTGACAATTCCGTCGATCTGCGGGAGGCCGCGGTCGCTGTTGCGCTCGTTCAGCACCAGCGACTTGGTGGCCACCAGGGCTGGGTCGTCCATCGCGGCAAGCGTGGCCATGATATAGCGCCCGTCGGGCGGCAGCAGGACGGATTTTGGCGCTGCCTGTACGCTTTTCTTCGCAGCGCCGCGGATCACGTGGGCCATCATGTCGGTGATCTGCCCCGCGGTGATGTTCAGCGCCTCAAGGTCGGCTTCGGAGAGAAAGGGAATGGTCATGACGGTCCTTTGATCCGTGGGGACATCGGCATGACTATCAACGCTGAACCTCGCCTGCGCAAGCCAGCCAAAAACGCAAAAAGCCGCGCTCGGGGGCGCGGCCTTGCGGTTCTGTCGGTCAGGCAGATCTTACTTGATCTTGCCTTCCTTGTATTCCACGTGCTTGCGCGCCACGGGGTCGTATTTCCGGACTGACATCTTCTCGGTCATGGTCCGCGCGTTCTTTTTGGTCACGTAGAAATGGCCTGTACCCGCGGTCGAGTTCAGACGGATCTTGATCGTGGTTGGCTTTGCCATGGTGATTCTCCTGCTGCAAAGCCCCGGGGGCATTGCGTGAATTCTGAAACCCGGCTTTTAACCGGATAGGGGGGTGTGTCAACCACAAAAGGGGTCGGCAAGCACCATCCGTCAGCGCGCGGAATTCCGGAAATTCCGGGCCGTTTTCTTCCCTAAAACGGCGCCCGGTCCCAAAAAACGCGCGGAAGGCCTATAAGCCGGATTCTGTCCTCCGGGGTCGCCCCCGAATGGATGACCATTCCTCTGACTGCCCCCTTGCGAGGGCAGCTATAGCTGCCAACCCGGACCTGCTGGGGCGAAAGCGGCCCCGCCTTGCGGCGCGCGGTCCCTATTTGGCATTGCTCCCGGTGGGGCTTGCCGTGCCGCCCCTGTTGCCAGGGGCGCGGTGGGCTCTTACCCCACCCTTTCACCCTTACCCCGGGCGCACCCGGGGCGGTTTGCTTTCTGTGGCGCTTTCCGTCGGGTTGCCCCGCCCGGGCGTTACCCGGCACCGTTTCTTCCTGGAGTCCGGACTTTCCTCGACAGTGGAGTCACCGCCGCGGCCATCCAGCCTTCCGCGCGGTTTCTCAGGTAATCACTCAGCGTGAAAAGGTCAATCTTTATCGGCACTTCCCAGGGCGAAGTCCGCCTGCGACAGTGGACCTCTGCGCCAGGGTGCAAAGCGCAGGCGCGTGGTTTGCAGAAGGGTTTCAAAAGGAGCCTCCGCAGTGAATCCTGCAGCCCACGCGGCCTTGCAAAAGGTCTCTTCGGTGATCTCAGATGGAACTCCCGGTGCCTCCGCTGAAATCGCCAGGCCCTGCCGTGCCAACCTTGCCCAGTCAAATCGCGGCCCCGGATCGGTCTTACGCCCCGGCGCCATGCAGGAATGACCGATCACCCCCTCCGGCCCGATGCCCTGCCGCGCCATGATGTCTCCCAGCAAGGCTTCGAGCGCGTCCATCAGCGGTTCGGAGAAGGGGTGATCGCCGCCATTGTCGAGCTCAATCCCGATGGAGCGGGAGTTAATGTCCGTCATCCCGGCCCATTCTCCCGACCCTGCGTGCCAGGCGCGGCTCTCTTCCGGCACCATCCGTGTAATCCCTCCCCGACGGGAAATCAGATAATGAGCCGAAACCGCTGCTTCTGGGTCACAAAGACGTGCCAGTGCCGCCTCGGCGCTCTCCATTGCGGTATAGTGCAGAACGATGAATTGCGGCGTCAGGCCGTCGCGGCGCGGGCCACAATTGGGGGAAGCATGATCGACAATGCCCTGAAGGGCCACCGCTCAGCCTTGCGCGGCGCGGCGGAAGGGCGTCGGATCCCAGGTGCAGGCAAAGCCGTCCCCGTCGGGGTCCACACCCAAACGGTCACGCGACGGGCCGCCCTGGGACAAAAAGGCGATCTGCGCCTGATCGGGGGTCGCGTAGCGGGCACAGGCGCGGGTGAACTTCGCAGCCTTGTTCAGCCCGATCCGGCGATAGACCGGCGTGCCCTTGGCATGTTTCGTTTGCAGGGCGTAGGCCACAATGTTGGGGCCACTGTCGACCCGGTCGGGCAGCGCCTCCGGCTGGACCACCTCGTAATCCGCGCGGTTCGCGGCAAGGCGCGCGGCGTCCCCTTCTATGGAGCGCTGGCCGGAAACTGCGTCGAAGTTGTTCTCATCCGAGATGCCCGCGCTGTTGACGACTGCCGGGGGCGGGTTTGACGGGCTCGCAATAAGCGGGGTTTCACCGGAATTGCTCGATGCCTGATTGCCAACGCCACCCGGCCGGGTGGCCGCCAGCACGCGCCGCGTCTCGGCCGCGGTTGCCGCCGCCGATGGATCAGAAGTGCTGGTCAGCGGGACAGCTTCGACGGGCGCGGGTGGGGGCACGATGGAGGCGGCAAGGGCCGCGTCCCGGGCGCGTCTCTGTTCCTCGAAGGTGCCGTCAAACCCGACACCGCGGCCCGAATCCGGAATCGCGGGCTGGCATGCCGCAAGGGTAAGGCCAAGGCCCAGAAGGGAGAGAGCGCGAATGATCACATGAACCTGCTTTGTCTTTTCCGACTGTTTTATGGCGTTCCGTTTACCACCATTTCTCCGGTTTGGCTACAAACCCGGCGGACTTCTCCAGCGCATAAGCGGAAGAAAGCAGTTCCGCCTCCTCCCAGGGGCGCCCGATCAGTTGCAACCCCAGCGGCAGACCGCGACGGTCCTGGCCCGTGGGCACGGCAATGCCCGGCAGACCCGCGAGGTTCACCGTGACGGTAAAGACGTCGTTGAGGTACATTTGGACCGGATCGGCATCCGTCATCTCTCCCAGCCCGAAGGCGGCGGAGGGAGTCGCGGGGGTCAGGATGCTGTCGATGCCCTGCGCAAAGACGTCCTCGAAATCCTTTTTGATAAGAGCCCGGACCTTGCGCGCGCGGTTGTAATAGGCATCGTAGAACCCCGCCGAGAGGACGTAGGTGCCGATCATGACCCGGCGCTGCACCTCGTGGCCGAAGCCTTCGGCACGGGTCTTTTCGTACATTTCGGTTATGCCGTCACCCTGATCCAGCTTGGCCCGGTGGCCGTAGCGCACCCCGTCATAGCGCGCGAGGTTCGAAGAAGCCTCCGCGGGCGCGATGACGTAGTAGGCGGGCAGCGCATATTTCGTGTGGGGCAAGGAGATGTCGACAATCTCAGCACCTGCGTCTTTCATCATCGCGATTCCATCGGACCAGAGCGTCTCGATCTCTTCCGGCATGCCCTCCATGCGGTATTCCTTCGGGATACCGATCTTCTTGCCACGTATGTCGCCGCTCAGGGCCGCTTCGAAGTCGGGCACGGGCAGGTCCGCGGAGGTCGAGTCCTTCGGGTCATGGCCGCACATGGCCTCCAGCATGATCGCCGCATCGCGCACGGATTTGGTCATGGGCCCCGCCTGGTCGAGCGAGGAGGCGAAGGCCACGATGCCCCAGCGCGAGCAGCGACCGTAGGTGGGCTTGATCCCCACGGTACCGGTGAAGGCGGCGGGCTGGCGGATAGAGCCGCCCGTGTCGGTGCCCGTGGCCGCAAGGCAGAGGTCCGCGGCCACCGCTGCAGCCGAACCACCAGAGGACCCGCCGGGGGTCAGGGCGCTGTCGTCGTTGCCGCGCCGCCAGGGGTTGACGGCATTGCCGTAGACGGAAGTTTCGTTACTGCTTCCCATGGCGAATTCGTCCATGTTGAGCTTGCCCAGCATGACCGCACCTGCGTCAAAGAGGTTCTGGCTCACAGTGCTTTCGTATTCCGGCAGGAAGCCTTCGAGAATGCGGCTGCCCGCCTGGGAGGGCACGCCCCTGGTGCAGAAGAGATCCTTGATGCCCACGGGCAGACCGCACATGGCCGGGGCCTCTTCGCCGTTCTTCAAGCGCGCATCCGCTGCTTCGGCCTGGGCCAGGGCAATGTCGGGCGTGTGATGAACAAAAGCGTTAAGCGCCCCTGCCCCCTCAATCGCCTTGAGGCAGGCTTCGGTCAGTTCCTTCGATGTGGTCTCTCCGGCGCGCAGGGCGTCACGGGCCTGTGCCAGACCCAGCTTGTTCAGTTCAGACATCACTCAACCACCTTCGGCACCGCAAAGAAGCCTTCGCGCGCGTCAGGCGCGTTGGACAGGATCTTCTCCTGCTGATCTCCGTCCGTCACCATATCCTCGCGCCGCTTCAGGCGCTGGGGCGTGACAGAGGTCATCGGCTCCACACCCTCCACATCAACCTCGTTCAGCTCCTCGATAAAGCCGAGGATGGTGTTAAATTCCTGCGCCAGTAAGGGCAGCGCCTCGGGTTCCACCTTGATCCGGGCCAGTTTCGCCACCCGGGCTGCCGTGTTTTCGTCGATTGACATGGATAACCTTTCCATTCCGTTGCCGCGCGGTTTAAACCCATGACGCCCCCCTCGCAAGGGTGGCACCGCACGCTCTTTCACTTTGCCAAATAAACTCCCGCCGGTGGCTCCCCAAGCCCGCAAATTGGGCTAACGTTGCGGGCAAAGAAGGAGGATACCCGCATGAACATCATCTGGCTTGGCCACGGATCATTCCGCATCGAGATCGAGGATCAGGTGGTCCTGGTGGACCCCTGGCTGAACGGCAATCCCATGATGCCGGAGGACCGGCACGAGGAGGCCATCGCAGGAGCCACGCACATTCTGGTGACCCACGGGCACTTTGACCACATCACGGATGTCGTGGCGATCTCAAAGAGCACCGGCGCGCCGGTATCCGGTATCTACGAACTGGCCCAGTATCTGCATGGGCAGGGCGCGGTTGAAGGGCGGACATATAATGTCGGCGGCACGATCGGGCTGGGGGACAAGGTCACCGCCGCGATGGTGCCCGCCTCCCATTCCTCCACCACCATGGTGGATGACAAGCCGCTGCATGTGGGCAACGAAGTGGGCTTCATCCTCAAGGGAGAGGGCAAGACGCTCTATGTGTCCGGCGATACGGGCATCATGGCCGACATGGATTGGATCGGGAATTTCTACAAACCGGATATCGGCATCCTGTCGGCCGGCGGACATTTCACCATGGGGATGGCAGAGGCCGCCTATGCCGCAAAACGCTACTTCAACTTTAGAACCGTCATTCCCTGCCACTACCGCACTTTCGAACTGCTGGAGCAATCGGCGGAATTGCTGGCCGAAGGCCTGCCCGGCGTCGATGTGATCGAACCGCAGGTGTTGGAACCGGTCAGCTTGTGACGGGTTGTCACGCCCGGTCAGCGGAACCAGTGCGGCCCGGGCGCGTTGGCCCGCGTAATCACAGGAGCCGATCATGACAGAACCCAACCGCGATAGGCTCACGCTGGCCATCTTCGGGGCATCCGGCGCCACCGGCCGCGCCGCTGTGGCCGCGGCGCGCAAGCGCGGCCACACTGTTCGCGCCATGCACCATACCCTGCCCGATGATGAGGGCGACGATCCGCAGGTGACCCATCTGCAGGCCGATGTCCTGGCGGACGATCTGAGCGACCGGGTCCGTGGCGTTGACGCGGTAATTTCCTGCCTTGGGGTGGGCAACGATCCGCAAACGCTGCTCTCACCGCCGCCGCTTTACACCGAAGGTACTGAAGCCATCTGCGACGCGATGGAAAGCGCCGACGTGAAACGGCTGATCGTGATCTCCGCCAGTTTTGTCGAGGCGCAGGATCGTGGTCCGATCTGGTTCAAGCTGCCCGCCATGACCTCGCTTCACCTTGTCTTTGAACAGATGGCGGAAATGGAACGCAACCTGAAGCAGCGGGAAGGCATCGAATGGACCGCAGTCCGCGCTGGTTGGTTGATGGAGGGTGCGGCGACCGACGATTACGTGGTTCAGGCCAATGTGATTCCCGAAGATTTGATACGGACCCGGCACGCCGATCTGGCCGACTTCATGGTGCGTCTGGCAGAGGATAACGATTGGCTGCGCGCCACACCCGCCATAGCGCGCAAGGAGCCGCCAGAGGCTTCCTCACCCGAGGCCGTGCTGAAGGAAATGACCGGCGGCTAAGCCCCGGTTCTGGTCTCAGTCACCCGCACCCTCTTCGATCCAGACCTTGTCCGAACTGCGCTGCCGGAATCGCAGGCAGGCCAGTTTTCCGTCAAAATGCAGCTGTGAAAAGGGCGCATTTTGTGGCTTCAAGGCGTCCGTCTCCATCCTGGCGCACACCTCAAAAGTGGTCGGATCACGCTGGCGTATCTCGTAAGCGGTATCCGTGACCGGATCGCGCAGGTCCACGACCGGCAGTTCTTTGGCGCAATGGACCGGCACCTCCGCCTCCGGTGCTGTCTGCTGGGCCAGCCTGCACTGTTCGTGCGCGCCAATGCGGCGCAGATGGTCAAGGCGGGTTTGATCGTTGCGTTCTTTGCGGGCATGACCTGGCCCGCCCACAACAAGCAACCCAGCGACCACGGCAGCCCCCACCAGCAGCGCCACGAGTATCGCAAGCAGCCGGTTCACGCGCCTTCACCTCTGCGGATGTCAGCGAGGTAGTAGACAAAGATCAGCCCGGCGACCAAACCGACGACGGCCGCCTTGAGCAGGAATTGCAGGGTGAAATCGCCGCTCAGAAACGCGTAGATCGTCGCGATGAGATCCCCCAGCAAGACCGAGGCGGACAGGAGCAGCGTCAGATAGGTCAGCCACTTGCGAATGGCCGACCGATAAAGCGCGGGATCGGCGGCAAGCTTTGCCCGTTCGCGCCAGGTCAGCCACAAAAAGACTGGCGTGACCACGATCAGCACCGCGATGGACCAGCGGACAGTGGTCCTGCGATAGCCGTCCTCGTTCAGCCAGATATCAATCAGGGCATGCAACAGCTGCACCAGATAGATGGCCCCAAAGAGCATCAGCCCAAACATGAGAGAATAGACAAAGAAATCCCGTGCCGATACCGTCGATTGCGGCCGTGGCACAGGCGGCGAAAAGGGGGTTTGCGCCCAGGCATCGAGGGCATCGCGCACTTCGGACGCGGCCCAGCCGGAAGAAGCCAGAACGGCCGCGATCTCATCCCGTGACCGGCCCGCCGCCAGCGCATCGCGCGTGAAACGGCTCAATTCCTTGCTGACGGCCATGACCTTATCCTTCCCTTTTCGTGGCAAAGAAATCCTTCAGGAGCGCCTCGGCATCGACCGCTGCCAGGCCGTCGATCACTTCGGGCACGTGATGGCATTGCGGATGGACAAAGACCCGCGCGCCATGGGCCACGCCACCCGATTTGGGATCGGCGGCCCCGTAGCACAGACGCGCGAGCCTTGCGGCCGCAATGGCCGCCGCGCACATCGCGCAAGGCTCAAGCGTGACATAGAGGACGTGACCGGTCAGCCGTTCGGATCCCGCCTGCGCACAGGCCTCCTGGATGGCAAGCATCTCAGCGTGGGCTGTCGGGTCCTTCAATTCACGGGTCCGGTTCCCCGCACGGGCAACGACGTCGCCCCCCGGAGCCACGATCACGGCACCCACGGGCACCTCTCCCCGCGCGGCGGCCGCGCGCGCCTCTTCAAGTGCCAGATCCATGAAAGACTGAAATCCCATGGCACCAATTGGCCACCATCCCCGCCCTTTCGCAAGGCCCGCAAAAGCGTTAGGGGAAGGCATGAACAAACCCGCCTCCTCCAAAACTCCCGAAAGCAACCGCATCGCCAAGGTACTGTCGCGCGCCGGCGTCGCCTCGCGCCGCGAGGCGGAGCGCATGATCGAGGCCGGCCGCGTGGCAGTGAATGGCAAGCAGATCACCTCCCCCGCGCTGAACGTCACGGATGCTGACGTGATCACACTGGACGGCAAGCCCATCGCGGCGGCGGAGCCCCCACGCATGTGGCTTTACAACAAGCCCGCGGGCCTTGTGACGACGACCCGCGATGAAAAAGGGCGGGAGACGATCTTTGATGCCCTGCCAAATGACCTGCCTCGGGTGATGTCCGTCGGACGGCTTGACCTCTCCTCCGAGGGTCTGCTCTTGCTCACCAATGATGGAGAGATCAAGCGCAAGCTGGAACTGCCCAGCACCGGCTGGCTGCGGCGCTACCGGGTGCGGGTCAAGGGGCGGCCTACGGATGTGATGCTGGAACCGCTGCGCAAGGGCATCACGGTCGAGGGGGACCGGTTCCAGCCGATGACGGTCACGCTGGACCGCCAGCAGGGAGCCAATGCCTGGCTTACGGTGGGTCTGCGCGAGGGCAAGAATCGCGAGATCCGCCGGGCGATGGAGGCCGTGGGCCTGAGCGTGAACCGCCTGATCCGCATCAGCTACGGCCCCTTCCAGCTGGGAGAACTGAAATCAGGTGAGGTGGAAGAGCTGCGCCGCCGCGTGGTGCGGGACCAACTGGGTCTGAGCCTTGAGGACGACAGTGGCACCGCCAAGCCCAAAAAAGTCCACAGGCCCCCACGTAAAGGGCGCCGTTAGATGCCGTTTCGCCTGAATTAACCGAACTGGACCTTTCGATCGACCCAGGCCTCCCTAGCGCAGTGGCGGCCAACCCCTTATGTTTCGTGTCGGGAGGCGCTAATGGCCCGAATACTACTCATTGTCATCGCTGCAGCCGCCATCGTTGCGATTGTTGCGATTCTTCTCACAGTCTGGAATGCTGCGTTTGCAGCAGGATCGCGCAACCTGCGCCCTCTTTTCGGCGCGGACAAGGAAGGCATGATGGCACCCACCGGTTTGCAGAAAGTCGCTTTCGTGGCGCTCATCGTGCTGCTCTTTGGCGTCGCCTCCGGCTGGCTGGGGGGAATGTAGCCCATGGCCAAACGCTACGGCGGCAAATTCAGCCCTGACGAAAAAGCGCCTTCAGATACCGGCACGCCCAAGCGCGCGCGCGCTGAGGTGGACCCGGCGGGCGGGCGCATCAACGTAATGTTCGTCCCGCCCATCGTGCTGCTGGCCACCACCTTCAGCGATGGCGCGCGGGGACTGACCGCGGGATTGGTTGGCGCAGGGTTGCTGGCCCTTGGTGCCTGGCTTTTGCGGGAAGGGGTGCAGGCGGAGGCCGCCTACAACGTCCGCAAGATCGCCCGCCGTCCGGCCATCCCGCGAAAGATCTTCGCGGCCATTCTAACCGGTCTCGGCGCTGCCACGGCTGTCTACGCCCATCTGGGGAGTGCTTCGGACCTGCTTTCACCGGCCCTCTACGGCCTCTGTGCCGGGGTCCTGCACATCGCCGCCTTTGGGCTTGATCCGCTGAAATCAAAAGGCATGGAGGGTGTCGATACATTTCAGCAGGACCGTGTCGCACGAGTCGTTGATGAAGCGGAAAAGCTGCTTGCCGCCATGACCGATGCCATCAAGCGCGCCGGTGACCGCCGGGCGGAGGAACGCCTTGCCGTCTTTCAGGCCACCGCCCGCGACCTGATCCGCACTGTCGAAGAGGATCCGCGCGATCTGACCGCCGCCCGGAAATACCTGAGCGTCTACCTGCGCGGCGCACGCGACGCCACAATCAAATTCGCCGATATATACGCGCGCCGCCGCGACGATCAGGCCCGGGCCGACTACATCGCGCTGCTTGACGATCTGGATCAGAACTTTGCCGCGCGCAATCAGAAGTCCCTGCTGGACGACCGCAGCGATCTGACTGTCGAGATTGACGTGCTCCGCGAGAGACTCTCGCGGGAGGGGGTCAGGCTCGAATGAAATGCTTTATGTATCACTTCAAGGAAACATCATAAATGTCCAAAAATGTTCGTGAAAAGGCCACTCAAGATCTTGCTCTGGTGGAAGAGGTGACAGCCCTCATTCTGCCGGAACCCGCCCCCGCAGCGGATATCATTCCCCTCAAGGAAGCGGACAAGCCGCTGGGGGATGAGATCAAGCGGCGCATGGCGGAGTTGGACATGGAAGACACGCAATCCATCGTCTCCTTCGGTTCGGCCGCGCAGGCAGAATTGCAGGAAATAAGTCAGGCCATGCTGGCGGATGTACGCAACAAGGATGTGGGACCCGCAGGGGACAGCCTGCGCAACATTGTCAGTACCATCCGGGGCTTTTCCGTCTCCGAACTGGACGTGCGCCGCAAGCAAAGCTGGTGGGAGCGGCTTCTGGGCCGCGCCGCCCCCTTCGCCAAGTTCACCGCGCAGTTCGAAGAGGTGCAGGGCCAGATCGACCGGATCACGGACGATCTGCTGAGCCACGAGCACACGCTGCTCAAGGACATCAAGTCACTTGACATGCTTTATGAGAAGACGCTGCAGTTCTACGATGAATTGGCCCTGTACATTGCGGCGGGTGAGGCCAAGCTGGAAGATTTGGACGGCAAGGTGATCCCGGCCAAGGACAAGGCAGTGTCCAAGGCGGCCAAGGACGATCAGGTGATGGTGGCGCAGGAACTGCGGGATCTGCGCGCCGCACGGGACGATCTGGAACGCCGGGTTCATGACCTGAAGCTGACCCGCCAGGTTACGATGCAATCCCTTCCTTCCATCCGGCTGGTGCAGGAAAACGACAAGAGCCTGGTCACCAAGATCAACTCCACGCTCGTCAATACAGTGCCCCTTTGGGAAACGCAGTTGGCCCAGGCGGTTACGATCCAGCGATCTGCCGAAGCGGCCGCCGCCGTGCGCGACGCAAACGACCTGACCAACGAATTGCTTACCTCCAACGCGAAAAACCTGCGCGAAAGCAATAAGTTGATTCGCGAGGAGATGGAGCGCGGGGTCTTTGACATCGAAGCGGTCAAGCAGGCCAACGCGGACTTGATCGGCACGATCGAGGAAAGCCTGCAGATCGCCGACGAAGGCAAGGCCCGACGTGCCGCGGCAGAAAAGGATTTGCAGGAAATGGAAGTGAAGTTGCGCGACACGCTTGCCGCGGCCAAGGCCAAGGAAACCGGTCTGGGCGATACCGTATCTGGTTCCGCGTCGGCTGGATGATCTGGGGCGTTACTCATAGGGCCACAAGGGTCGCCGCGCTCATGTGCGCGGCAGGCTCGCTCGCGGCCTGTGATGTTCTGTTTCCGGTTGAGCCGACGCTGAAGCCGCAGGCAAGGCCCGCCGTGGTATCGGTTCCGCCCCAGGTCGCGCGCCCCACCTCACAGAAAAGCGCGATGCTGCGCAGCTACCTCAATCAGGTGGAGCAGGCCCAACTCAGCCAGGGGCTGCTGCGCCAGGACGGTGGTGGTCTGGATGCGCCCTTCACCCCGGATGTGCTGGCGCGGAATTTCGAACAGATCGCCTTTTACAATGAGTACGACGGCAATTTCGTCGGCCGCGGAGGGTCAAGCCCGCTGCGCCGCTGGCAGGGACCGGTGCGGATGGAAGTCCTCTTCGGCCCCGGGGTGCCCCCCTCGCAACGCCGGGCGGATCAGGACGCCATTAACCGTTACAGCCGACGGCTGGCGCGGGTCACGGGCCATCCCGTATCCGCCATCGGCGCCCCCAATTTCCTTATCGTCATCGCGTCGGAGGACGACCGCGCCGACACGCTGGCAGAGGCCGCGACGCGCATCCCCGGCATCACTTCGAACAGCCTGCGGGCCCTGCGAAACATGCGGCGCGATACCTACTGCGCGGTCGCCGCCTATGCTGCGGGGTCTGACCCCAGCGTCTATACCGCCGCCGTTGCGGTGATCCGCGCCGAAAACCCGGACCTTCTGCGCCTTTCCTGTATTCACGAGGAACTGGCTCAGGGGCTGGGCCTGGCCAACGACAGCCCCGCCGCGCGCCCGTCGATCTTCAACGATGACGACGAATTCGCGCTATTGACCGACCACGATGAGCTGCTTTTGCAAATGCTTTACGATCCCCGACTGCGCCCCGGTATGAGCGCGGCAGAGGCCGCCCCGATCACCCGCATCATCGCGCGGGAACTGGTCAAGGGCGAGCTGTGAACCGACATTCTCCGACATTCAAACAGGACTGACCCATGGGCATTTTCGACTTTCTCTCCGGTGAATTCATCGACGTCATCCACTGGACAGACGACACCCGCGATACAATGGTCTGGCGGTTCGAACGGGAGGGGCACGAGATCAAGTACGGCGCCAAGCTGACCGTGCGCGAGGGTCAGGCCGCGGTTTTCGTGCACGAGGGGCAATTGGCCGATGTCTTTACCCCCGGTCTCTACATGCTTGAGACAAACAACATGCCCATCATGACGACGCTTCAGCACTGGGACCATGGCTTTAAAAGCCCCTTCAAGTCAGAGATCTATTTCGTCAACACCACTCGCTTCAACGACCTCAAGTGGGGCACAAAGAACCCCGTCATCGTGCGTGATCCAGAGTTCGGCCCGGTGCGCCTGCGCGCCTTCGGGACCTATTCGGTGCGGGTCAGTGACCCGGCCAGGTTCCTGGTGGAGATCGTTGGCACCGATGGTGAGTTTACGATGGACGAAATCAGCTACCAGATTCGCAACATCATCGTGCAGGAGTTCTCCCGCACCATTGCACGGGCGCAGATCCCCGTGCTCGATATGGCTGCGAATACCCGTGAGCTGGGCAAGCTGGTGGGGGGAGAGATCGAACAGCAACTCGCTGAATATGGTCTGTCGATGCCGGAATTGTACATTGAAAACATATCTCTGCCGCCCGCAGTTGAGGACGTACTTGATAAGCGATCTTCGATGGGCGTGATTGGGAACCTCAACGAATACATGCAATTTCAGGCGGCCGAGGCATTGGGCCGCGAGGGCGCTGGTGCCGGGGCCATCCAGGCGGGTCTTGGGGCCGGGCTCGGCATGCAGATCGGACAGGCCGCCGCACAGGGCGGCCCCTGGGGCGCACGTCCGCAAGCCGCCGCCCCGGCTCAGATGATGCCGCCCCCGCCCCCCGTTGAACACGTATGGCACATCGCTGTGGGCGGGGAGACCTCCGGCCCTTTCTCCAAGGCCGCCATGGGCCGCAAGGCCAGCGAGGGCAGCCTGACGCGCGACACCTTCGTCTGGACCCCCGGTCAGGACGGCTGGCAGAGGGCCGAGGATGTGGCGGAACTGGCGCAGCTCTTCACGGTCATGCCCCCACCGCCACCGGGTGCCTGAGGAGGGCTGGGTGACCCGCCGAAACCTTACCGTCGCCCTTCACTGGTCTATCGTCTTTCTCATCCTTGCGATGGTCAAAGGGGGCACGTCGGAGCGCTGGGTGTTGGCCCTTTTCGCCGTCTTCGTGGCCCTCTGGGGTGCCATGACGCTGATCTTGGGCCTGATGGGCCGACCGGGTCCGAAACTTTCGCCACCCCTGCGCCGTGCCTACCCCTGGATGCACCGCAGCCTTCATATCTTGCTGGCCCTGACAGCCATTGCCGTCGTCTTCCGCCTGATCGGACGGCCCCTGCCCTGGCTTGACGCATGGACCATGCTATTGGTGACCTTGAGTGCAGGTACTTTCCACGGTGTTTTTCACTTTTGGCGGCACACAGCACTCTACGACAATGCCCTGCGCCTGATCACCCCACGTTTCATGCACAACATCCTCTGACCCCATGCTTGCCACGATCCGCTCCCGCCTGCCCCGCCGCCGCACCTTTCTCAAGGTGATGCACTGGGCCATGGTGCCGCTGCTGGTCTGGTTCGTCCTGGTCACCCCAGACGATGTGTTGCCCTTCGGCCCAAAGGCCTTCCAGGCGCATTCCATCCTTGCGCTGATCTTTGTGACCATCTGCCTGGTCTGGTGGGCGGATTACTTTCGCAGGGGCCTCGCGAGCCGCCCGGGCCCGAAGCTGCCGAAATGGGCGTGGCACCTGCACCTCTGGATGCACCGCGCGCTGGTCTGGGGGCTTTTCCTTGTGGCCGTCGGGGGTTTCCTGCTGGGCCTGACCTCGACCCGCCTGCTCAAGGCCGGGGGATTCCTGCCCATCGCCCCGCCTCTGGGCCTGCGCGAAGCGAACGAGGTGATCGGCAAGCTTCACATCTACCAGTTCTACCTGCTGGCCGCCCTGGTCGTCGGCCATGCGCTTTTCCACCTCTGGCGGCACTACCGGCTGCGGGACAATGCCCTGCGGATCATGGTACCCAAGCGGCTCCACCGTTTTTTGTGAAACCGGCCGCTGGCAGCCCAAGCCATTCGTCGCTATGTCTGGGGCCAGAGCCAGAACCGAGCCCATGACCGATACGCCAGCCCCCCTCGCCGAGCACCGCTTTCCCTGCGACACCTGCGGGTCGGATCTGCGGTACGATCCGGATACGGCGCTTTTGAAATGCGATCACTGCGGCAACACCGAACCGATCGAGGGCAGCGGCAGGCACCTTCAGCCCATCGCGGAACTGGATCTGCGCGACGGCCTTTCCGCCGATCTGGCCCAGGCGGACATGGAAGAAACCCGCGTCACTCAGTGCCCCAATTGCGCCGCGCAGGTTGAATTCGCCGAAGGCAAGCACGCCACTGAATGCGCCTTCTGCGCCACGCCCGTCGTCGTCGATACCGGTCTCAACCGTCATATCAAACCCCGTGGCGTCCTGCCCTTTGCGTTGACCGAAGAAGTGGCGCGCGGTGCCATGACGGACTGGCTCGGCTCCCTCTGGTTCGCACCCAACGGGCTGCAGGACTATGCCCGGAAAGGCAGGAAGATGCAGGGCATCTACGTGCCCTACTGGACCTTCGATGCAGATACACGCTCTTCCTACAGGGGCGAACGAGGAACGGTCTATTACGTAACCGTCACCGTGATGCGCGACGGCAAGCCTCAGCGCAAACAGGTCCCCAAGGTACGCTGGCGTCCCGCCTCGGGACGGGTGGCGCGTTTTTTTGACGATGTGCTTGTGCTCGCCTCCACCTCCCTGCCGAAACGCTATACGGATGCGCTGGAGCCCTGGGATCTTTCGGCGCTTGAACCTTACGCCCCCGAATTCCTTGCCGGTTTCCGGGCCGAGGCCTATGGCGTGTCGCTCGACGAGGGCTTCACCGAGGCCCGCGCCAAGATGGACCGGGTGATCGAGCGGGATGTGAAGTTCGACATTGGCGGCGACCGGCAGCGCATACACCACATCGACACCGACCTCAGTGATCTGACCTTCAAGCATGTCCTGCTCCCGGTCTGGCTCGCTGCCTACAAATATCGCGGCAAGACCTACCGTTTCGTCGTGAACGGACGCACCGGCCGGGTGGAGGGCGAGCGTCCCTATTCGGCCATCAAGATCACCATCGCTGTCATTCTGGGGCTCATCGCTGCCGGGATCGCGGGCTACTTCATGGCGCAAAATCAATGACATCCTACGAGACCTTCATCCAACTCCTGCAGAGCCGATATTCCTGCCGCCAGTTCCGCTCCGATCCTGTGCCTGACGAGGAGGTCACCCGCATCTTCAAAGCCGCGCGTCACGTGCCCTCCTGGTGTAACGCCCAGCCCTGGCAGGTTGAAATCACGCGGGGCGAAGGCACGGAAGCCTTTCGCGCCCTGATGACGGAGACCGCAACCAAGGGGACACCGCCTCAGCCTGATCTGGAATGGCCCGCGAAATACTCCGGCATCTACGGCGAACGCCGCCGGACCTGCGGCTTCCAGCTTTACGACGCGGCGGGGATCGACAAGGCAGACCGCCCCGCCCGCGCCCAGCAAATGCTGCGCAACTACGCCCTGTTCGACGCGCCCCACGTGGCCATCCTCCACTCCCCGGCCGAGCTTGGGCCCTACGGTGCGATGGACACGGGCGGCTTCGTGACCGCCTTCACTCTGGCCGCCGCCGCCCTTGGCGTGGCCACAATCCCACAGGCCGCCATCGCCGCCTACGCACAGCAAGTGCGGAACCACTTCGGCATCGGGGATGACCGGCTGGTCCTTTGCGCCATCTCCTTCGGCTACGCCGATGAGGAGGCTGCGGTGAACCAGTTCCGCACCGAACGGGCCGAGCCCGACGATATCATCAGGTGGCACGGCTGATGCGCGCGCTGCTGCAAAGAGTGACGGAGGCATCGGTCACAGTGGCGGGTGAGAGGGTCGGCCAGATCGGCCAGGGCCTGCTGATCTTCGTCTGCGCCATGCCGCAAGACAATGTGGGGACAGCCCAGGCGCTCGCCACCAAGATCGCCAAGCTGCGGCTATTCAAGGATGAGGCAGGCAAGATGAACCTCAACCTTGCCCAGGTGGGCGGTTCGGCCCTGGTGGTGAGCCAGTTTACGCTGGCCGCCGACACCTCGCGCGGCACCCGGCCCGGGTTTTCCTACGCAGCCAAGCCGGACCTGGCCGAAGAGCTTTACGAGGCCTGCGCCCAGGCCCTGCGCGATCTCAGCCTGCCGGTCGAGACTGGCCGCTTCGGCGCGGACATGTCGGTGGCTCTTACCAACGATGGCCCCGTTACCCTCTGGCTCGACACCGACCGCCCTTGATCCTAAACAGCTTTGGTTTCGGCGCCGCCCACGTCACGCTTGCCGAGACGCATGGGACCTACGCGCGCGCCAGCGTCAGCACCCGGTCCAACGGTAGCGACTTTTTCTGCGAGGGGATGCGAATACGGGTTTTTATGAAACCTGCTGCCTACCACTGGTCCCGACCAGTGGCTCCGTCCCGGTATGCAGCCGTTTCCCTTGGGAATCGCCCGGCGGTACATCAGACAGAAACCCTGCTAGGGCGGTGCCGAAACTGATCCTGTTTTGGTGAGACCCGCAGCCCCTTCCCCACATCAAATCATTGACAGACAGATATTTCCGACCAACCGTCCCTTCATGACCAAGAACACCCTCCGCGAGATCACCGAAGAGCCCGATCTCGGTATCACACTCTCTGACGGTATTCGCCTCTCCGCCCGGGTCTGGATGCCCGAAGATGCCGCCGAGAACCCCATCCCCGCGATCCTCGAATACCTCCCCTACCGCAAACGCGACGGCACCTGCGCGCGGGATGCCCTGACCCATCCCTACTTCGCCCGGCGTGGCTATGCCTGCCTGCGGGTCGATATACGTGGCAATGGCGACAGCGAGGGTTTGATGGAGGATGAGTACACTCCCCAAGAGCTGTCGGACGCGGTCGAGGTGATCGACTGGATCGCGGCCCAACCCTGGTGCACGGGCAAGGTGGGGATGATGGGGATCTCCTGGGGCGGCTTCAACGGGCTGCAAGTGGCGGCTCTTGCGCCCGACCCGCTCAAGGCTGTGATTACCCTCTGCTCCACCGTGGACCGCTTTGCCGATGATATCCACTACAAGGGCGGCTGCCTGCTGAACGAAAACCTCGGCTGGGGGGCCACCATGTGGGCCTACTCCTCCCGCGCCCCGGATCCGGCCCTGCGGAAGAACTGGCGCGAGATGTGGCTGGAGCGTCTTGAAAGCGAACCCTTTCTGCCCGCTCTCTGGCTGAAGCACCAAAAGCGGGATGACTACTGGCGTCACGGGTCGGTCTGCGAAGACTTCAGCGCCATAAAGGCCAAGGTACTGGCCATAGGCGGCTGGGGTGATGCCTACAAGAACGCCGTGCCGCAACTGGTTGAGGCCCTGCCCGGGGCCAAGGGCATCGTCGGGCCCTGGGTTCACAAGTATCCCCATTTCGCCGTGCCCGAGCCGCGCATCGGTTTCCTGCAGGAGGCCCTGCGCTGGTGGGATCACTGGCTCAAGGGGATCGAAACCGGTGTCGCGGAGGACCCCGACTACCGCGCCTACCTGATGGATGGTGTCCGACCGGCGACCTGGTACAAGGACCGTCCAGGCCGCTGGGTGGCCCAGGCGGAAGGGGCCACCCGGCACCTTGACGCCGAAACCCTCCACCTGACCGACCTTGGGCTTGCGTCAGATCCGGCGCCACTCAGCCGCACCATCTCATCTCCCGCCGACTGCGGCGCTGAAGCGGGGGAATATTGCGCTATCTGGCTTGGCCCCGAGATGCCGGGCGACCAGCGGCGGGACGATGCCCTCTCCACCACCTTCGACAGCGCGCCGCTGGAGAGCGACATGGACATCCTCGGGGCACCACGGATCACCCTGACCCTCGCCAGCAACCGGCCGCAGGCGCAGATCGCCGTGCGGCTGAACCACCTCCATCCCGACGGGGCCGCGACCCGCATTACCTACGGTGTTCTCAACCTCAGCCACCGTCAGAGCGCGGCCGATCCCCGGCCGATGACACCGGGCAAGGCGGAAGAGGTCACACTTAGCCTTGACCATATCGGCTACCGCGTGCCGAAGGGCCACCGCCTCCGCGTCTCCATCTCTGATGCCTACTGGCCACTCCTCTGGCCCTCACCCGAAAGGACGCGCCTCAGCCTGACCGAAGGCCGGATCGCCCTGCCCCAGCGCCCCACGCCGGGCGGGGACGAGGTGGCCTTCCCGCCGCCCGACGCGGCAGAGCCCTGGGAGGTGGAGACCGTGCGCCCGGCGAACCATGTCAGGCGCAAGGAGACCGATCAGGTTACCGGCACGACAGCGCTTATGATCGAGGATGACTTCGGCAAGATACGCGATGCGGGCCACGGCCTGATCAGCGCCGGAAAGGCCCGCGAACGCTGGGAAATCCATCCCGATGACCCTCTATCCGCCAAGGGAAACTGCCACTGGACGGAGGAGATGGAGCGCGAAGGGATCCGCCTGCGCACTGAGACCCATTCGAGCATGACGAGCGACCGAACCCACTTCCACCTGACCGCGCGGCTCGAGGCCTACGAGAATGACAAGCTTATCTACGCGCGCGATTTGGAAGAGACCATCCTGCGCGATCATCTGTAGTGCGACCGCAATTTCCCGGGATTACCTCTTGCGAGGCGCTGGTAAATGCGCAACCTTGACCCAGCAATCAATAAAACCCGCCAAAAAGGCGGGGTTTCGACCACAGGGGAGAAGACTATGAACGACCAACTCAAGTATTACAGCCGCATGGTAACCAAGGGTCTGATGACCCGCCGTGACTTCATCGGTCGCGCAGCCGCTCTGGGTGTGACAGCCGTGGCCGCCAACTCCATGCTGGCCACCGCATCTCGCGCCGCAGGCCCCCAGAAAGGCGGCACGATCCGCATCGGCCTGCAGGGCGGTGCCACCACCGACAGCCTCGACCCGGCTACCGCCGCCAACCAGGTGCCGCTGATGGTCGGCCGCATGTGGGGTGAGCCGTTGGTGGAACTGACCGACGATGGCGGTATCGAAGGCAAGGTCGCGGAAAGCTTCGAAGGTTCCGACGACGCCACAATCTGGCGCTTCAAGATCCGCAACGGCATCACCTTCTCGAACGGTCAGGCCGTGACCGCAGAAGACGCCAAGGCCACCATCGAGCGCCACTCGGGCGAGGATACCAAGTCTGGTGCCCTGGGCCTGCTGCGCGACATCGACAGCCTGTCCGTTGACGGCGATACGCTCGTCATCGGCCTCAAGACCGGCAACGCCGACCTGCCCTATTTCATGGCCGACTACCACCTGCTGATCCAGCCGGGTGGCGGCAAGGACGATCCGACCGCTGCCATCGGCACAGGTCCCTATATCCTCAAATCCGTGGACATGGGCGTGCGCTTCGTGGCCGAGAAAAACCCCAACTACTGGGGTGATCTGGGCAATGCCGAAACGATCGAGATCATCGTGATCAATGACAACACCGCGCGTGTCGCGGCCCTGCAGTCGGGTCAGGTGGACATCATCGACCGCGTCCCACCCCGCACCGCGGGTCTGGTCAGCCGCGCGCCCGGTGTCGCGGTTAATACCACGGCGGGCCCTGGCCACTACGTGTTCATCATGCACACGGACACGGCGCCCTTTGACAATAACGATCTGCGCCTGGCGCTCAAGTACGGCATCAACCGACAGGAGCTGGTGGACAAGATCCTTTTTGGCTACGGTTCGGTCGGCAACGACACGCCGATCAACGCATCCTACCCCTTCTATACTGCGCTCGAGCAGCGCGAGTATGATCCCGACAAGGCGAAGTTCCACTTCGACAAGTCCGGCCACTCCGGCTCCATCCTCCTGCGTACTTCGGACAATTCCTTCCCCGGTGCGCCCGATGCCGCTGCCCTGTTCCAGCAGTCGCTGGCGGGTGCGGGAATTGAGCTTGAGATCAAGCGTGAGCCCAACGACGGCTACTGGTCCGAGGTCTGGAATGTGCAGCCCTTCTGCACCTCCTACTGGGGCGGTCGGCCGACGCAGGACCAGATGTTCTCGACCGCCTATCTCTCCACGGCAGACTGGAATGACACGCGCTTCAACAACGAGCAGTTCGACCAACTGCTGGTTCAGGCACGTGCGGAACTGGACGGGGCCAAGCGGACCCAGATGTACGCCGACATGGGCATGATGCTGCACGACGAAGGCGGCCTAATCTGCCCCATGTTCAACGACTTCATCGACGCCCACGGCGACCGTGTCGACGGCTGGGTCGAGGGGGTCAACGGGTTTGCGTTGATGAACTCCTACGCGCCTCTGCGCATGTGGGTGAAAGCCTGATCCGTGGGTCCCATTACAAAACTACTGGCCCAGCGAATTTCGCTGGGCCTGCTGCTGCTTCTGCTGGTTTCCATCGTCATCTTCGCCGGCACCTCGATCTTGCCGGGCGACGTGGCGCAGCAGATCCTGGGCCAATCGGCCACCCCTGAGGCGCTAGCCAACCTGCGCGAAGAACTGGGTGTGAACGACCCGCCGGTCACGCGCTACCTCAATTGGTTGGGTGGCCTTCTGACGGGGGACCTCGGCACTGCGCTCACCTCCGGACAATCGATCAATGAGGCCATCGGACGCCGTCTGTCCAACACGCTTTTCCTGGCCATCTGTGCCGCCGTCATCGCCGTACCACTCGCAATCTTCCTTGGCCTGCTGGCCGTTCGCTACCAGGAACGCTGGCCGGACAAGACCATCTCTGCCACCACGCTCACGACCATCTCCATGCCGGAATTCGTGATTGGCTATATCATGATGTTCATCTTCGGTGTTCAGCTGCGCTGGTTCTCACCCACCGCCGTGGGCTACCGTCCGGACGCCGATTTCTTTACCCGGCTTGAATCCATCGCCCTGCCCGTCATGGTTCTGACCCTTGTGGTGCTGGCGCACATGATGCGCATGACCCGGGCAGCCATCCTCAACGTGATGCAGTCCGCCTACATTGAGACGGCAGAGCTGAAGGGCATGAGCACCTTCTCGGTCATTCGCAAGCACGCCTTCCCCAATGCCATTTCACCCGTTGTGAACGTGGTGATGCTGAACCTTGCCTATCTGGTGGTGGGCGTTGTCGTGGTTGAGGTGGTCTTCGTCTATCCGGGCATGGGTCAGTACCTTGTCGACCATGTGACCAAGCGCGACCTGCCGGTTGTGCAGGCCTGCGGCATCATCTTTGCCGCCATCTACATCGGGCTGAACCTCGTTGCTGATGTCGTCTCCATCCTCACCAATCCGCGTTTGCGGCACCCGAAGTGAGGGATAAGCAATGAACCTACGCATCCCCTTCGCGGCCATGATCGGCCTGTTTCTCACCGGCCTCTTTTTCCTGGTTGCCATCTTTGCCCCCCTCATCGCGCCCTACGGCTATGATGAGGTGGTCTCAAATGGCTTCTGGGATGAGGCCTCTTCCGAATACTTGCTGGGGACTGACGGGATCGGGCGCGATCTGCTGAGCCGGATCATTTACGGCCTGCGTACGACCATCTGGATCGGGACGCTGGCGACGCTCCTCAGCTTCACCACAGGGTCGATCCTTGGTTTTCTGGCGGCGGTCACGGGCGGCTGGGTTGATCAGGCGCTGTCGCGCTTTGTCGATCTGATCATGTCGATCCCCTCGCTCATTTTCGCGCTGGTGATCCTGTCGATCACACCCATCACCATCGGGGTGCTGATCCTGGTGATGGGCCTGCTCGATTCCACGCGGGTCTTCCGCCTTGCCCGTGCGGTGGCGGTCGACATTACGGTGATGGACTATGTGGAGGCGGCCAAGTTGCGGGGTGAGAAATTCGTCTGGATCATCTTCCGTGAGATCCTGCCCAACGCGCTCTCTCCCCTCGTGGCGGAGATGGGCTTGCGCTTCATCTTCATGATCCTCTTCATCTCGACCCTCTCCTTCCTCGGCCTCGGCATCCAGCCACCCCAGGCAGATCTGGGTGGCATCGTGCGTGAGAACGCCGAAGGTCTAACCTACGGCATTGGTGCTGCCCTCTATCCCGCCATCACGATTGCACTGCTGGCAATTTCGGTGAACCTGGTGGCCGACTGGGTGCTTGCGCGCACCACTTCGCTGAAAGGAGGCCGGGGATGAGCGATATACTTCTCAAGGTCCGCGGCCTCAAGATCGGGGCAACCGTCTATCCGCCCGGCGAAAAGCCGAAGGAAATCGAGATTGTTCACGGTGTCGATTTTGATCTCGAAGGCGGCAAGGTGCTGGGCCTGATCGGTGAATCCGGAGCTGGAAAATCGACCATCGGGCTTGCCACCATGGCCTACGGGCGCGGCGGCGTTGAGCTGACGGGGGGTGAGGTCTGGGTCAACGGGCGCGACATCCTTCAGACCGGCCTGCGGGACGTACGCCGTCTGAGAGGTGGGGAGGTCACCTATGTGTCTCAATCCGCCGCCGCCTCCTTCAACCCGGCCAAAAAGATCATGGAGCAGGTGACCGAAGCGGCCATCCTGCAAAAGAAGTTCTCCAAACGCGATGCAGAGGCTCGCGCCGTGGAGCTTTTCCGCAAGCTCGGCCTGCCTGATCCCGAAAGTATCGGTGAGCGGTATCCGCACCAGGTTTCGGGCGGTCAGTTGCAGCGCTGCATGACCGCCCTTGCCCTCTGCCCGGAACCCGATCTGGTGGTCTTTGACGAACCCACTACCGCGCTCGACGTGACCACCCAGATTGACGTGCTCGCCGCCATCAAGGAGGCCATCCGGGACACCGGCGTGGCCGCGCTTTATATCACCCACGACCTGGCCGTGGTAGCCCAGGTCAGTGACAATATCATGGTGCTGAAGATGGGTGAGATGGTGGAGTACGGCACTACCGATCAGATCATCAACAACCCGCAGGAAGAGTACACTCAGGCACTGGTCTCCGTCCGCTCCATCCGGCACGAGGAAAAAGAGCCGACCGACAATCCGCTTTTGCGGGTGGAGAACATCACGGCGCGCTATCGTGGCACCAAATTCGATGTGCTCAAGAACGTGAGCGTGGAACTGCACAATGGTCAGACCCTCGCCATCGTGGGTGAATCCGGCTCGGGCAAGTCGACCCTCGCGCGGGTCATCACGGGCCTCCTGCCACCCAGCGATGGCCAGATCCATTTTGACGGACGCACCCTGAGCCCAGATCTGCGCACCCGCGGCATTGAGGACCTGCGCGAACTGCAAATGATCTACCAGATGGCCGACACGGCGATGAACCCACGCCAGACCGTGGGCACAATCATCGGTCGACCGCTCGAGTTCTACTTCAATCTCCGTGGCAAGGCCAAGCAGGCGCGCATCCAGGAATTGCTGGATGAAATCGAATTGGGCGAAGGCTTCCAGGACCGCTATCCGGCGGAGCTTTCGGGCGGTCAGAAACAGCGGGTCTGCATCGCCCGGGCTCTGGCAGCCAAACCCAAGATGATCATCTGCGATGAGGTCACTTCGGCCCTCGACCCGCTGGTGGCGGACGGGATCCTGAAATTGCTGCTGAAATTGCAGAAGATCGAGGATGTCTCCTACCTCTTTATCACCCACGATCTGGCGACAGTCCGGGCGATCGCGGACAGTATCGCGGTTATGTACCAGGGCGAAGTGGTACGTTACGGGCCGAAGAGCCAGGTGCTCTCGCCCCCCTTCGATGACTATACAGACCTTCTGCTTTCTTCGGTCCCCGAGATGAAGCTGGGCTGGCTCGAAGATGTGATCGAGCACCGCAAGATGGAGAGTGCGGGGAACTAGGTCGGCACCATGTCCTCCGCCGCTCCTCAGACGGTTCTGATCACCGGCGCGACCGGCACAGCGGGCCGTGCGACGGCATTGGCGCTCCGCGATGCGGGTCACCACGTCATTGCTCTTGGCAGGCGCGATCCGGGCATCACGGGCATTACACCCGTTCTTGGAGATGTCACGAAGCCTGCTGTTCTCAGCGCCACCATTGCGATCCATCGCCCCAGCGCTGTAATCTCCTGCCTTGCCTCCCGCACGGGTGCGCCTGCGGACGCCTGGGCGCTGGACCACGCGGCCAACCTCGCCCTACTTGAAGCGGCGCAAAGGGGGGATGTCGCGCACTTCGTCCTGCTCTCCGCCATCTGCGTGCAAAAGCCGCGCCTGGCCTTCCAGCACGCCAAGCTGGCCTTCGAGGCTGCCCTGCAAGCCTCGGGTCTGACATGGTCGATCGTCCGCCCGACGGCCTATTTCAAATCACTCTCCGGTCAGATCGACCGGCTGCGGGCGGGCAAACTCTACCTGATGTTCGGCGACGGCCAGTTGACCGCCTGCAAGCCCATTAGCGACGGCGATCTGGGCCGCTACATCGCGCACTGCCTGCGGAACCCTGCGCGCCAGAACGCCATCCTGCCCATCGGCGGGCCCGGCCCCGCAATCACCCCGGCGGAGATGGGTGCCGCGCTTTTTGACGCTCTCGGCCTGCCGCCTCGCTACCGCCCGGTATCACCCCGTGTGATCGGCACCATCGCGGGGGGCCTCAAGGTTGCCGGGCTTTTCCACAAGGGCCTTGCCACCAAGGCGGAACTCGCGCGGATCGGACACTACTACGCGACCGAGTCCATGCTGGTCTGGGATGCGGCGCGACAGTGCTACGATGCCGACGCAACGCCAGAGTACGGCACTGAGACCCTCTTCGACTTCTACCGTGACCTTGCCGCGGGGCGCGTCGTCCTTGATCGCGGCGATCACGCTGTTTTCTGACCCGCCCGACCGCAACGGAAAGCGTTGCGCGGACACGGTCAATCTGCCCATATGCCAGTCAACTCAGGAGGCCCCATGGACAAGAAACTGCTGCTCATCATCCTCGACGGTGTGCCCTACCGAAACTTCCGCCGCCTCTTCGGCAACCTCGAAGGCTGGGTCGACAGCGGGGCGGCACGGGTCTGGAAGCATCGCGCGGTCCTGCCCTCCATTTCCGCCTCCTGCTACGCCTCGATCCACACAGGCGTTGCCCCCGCTGAACACGGCAGCACCGGCAACGGCAATGTCTTCCGCCTCAAGCACCGGGATGTCTTTTCCCAGGTACGGGAGGCGGGCGGTGTAACGGGTGCCGTGGCACATTCTTTCTGGTCGGAGTTCTTCAACCGTCATCCCTTCGACTACGTCCGCGATATCGAGTACGACGAGCCGGAGAGCGACACGATCAACCACGGGCGTTTTCACAGCATGACCGGCTACGGCCACGCCAATCAGATGACCCCCTCGGACGTGGACCTTTTTGCCACCCTGACCAACCTCTGCCTGCGCCACGGGCTGAACTACGGCATGCTGCACACCTGCACGCTGGACAGCATGGGCCACCGCTTTTTCCACGACTGCCAGGAGATGGACCATGCCTGCGCCGTGATGGACGAGATGCTGGCCCCCTTCATCCCGCAGTGGCTAAGCGCTGGCTATGAGGTGATTGTGACAGCCGACCACGGGCAGGACGAACGCGGACACCACGGCGGGCGCGGGTCCCTGCAGCAGGAGACGGCGCTTTACTACTTCGGAGAGGCGGAGGGTCCGTCAGAGGATGCCGTCATCGACCAGCTACAGCTGGCCCCGGCGATCCTGGGACGGCTTGGGGCACCGGTGGCGGAGACGATGAAGGCGGAGAGCTTTTTACGGTAGGTCAGCGGTCTTTCTGAGCCTAGTCCCGGACCCGATCCGGGGCTTCCTGGCTTGGTAGAGGTCCCGGATCAGGTCCGGGGCTGCGATGGCGCATAGGGCCATTCCCCCTTGCCCAGTGCGGCAACCGCCTCAACTACTTCATCGAAGAAACCCGCCGCCTTTTGGGACATATTCCGCGCGCGCAGGCAGGCGTGGACCATCCCCTTCACCTCGCTCCAATGGGCGGGCACGCCCGCGTCGCGCAGAAGGTCGCGGTAGGTCTCCCCGTCGCTGGAAACGGGATCGCACTCCGCCGTTACGATCACCGTCGGCGGCACGCCAGTGAAATCGGTATCCAGCAGCGCCGAGTAGCGCGGATCATCTGTCGGCCGCTCTGCCCCACCAAGGCGGATATCCCGGTAGAAGGCGATGTCGGCAAGGGTCAGGTGCGGGGCTTCCGCATGGGTGACATAGGAGCCTTTTGTGATGTCGCCGCCGAATCCCGGATAGATCAGAACCTGACCAATCACCCGTCCATCGATACGCCCGCGCGCATGATGGGCGACAGAGGCAGCAAGTTTTCCGCCCGCACTGTCGCCGCAGAGCACGATATCATCGGGGCACTCCTCGCAGATGGCCCCGAAAGCGGACCAGGCATCGTTGAAACAGCCGGGAAAGACCGTTTCAGGCGCCAGACTGTAATCCACCGAAATCACGCGATATCCGGTCCTGTCGCAGATCTCGGCACAGACGTCATCGTGGCTGTCGAGCCCGCCAACGATAAATCCGCCCCCGTGGTAATAGATGACGGTGACGTTGCTATCGCCGCTGACGTAGGACCGGCAAGGGACCCCGCCAAAGGCCACTTCCTCCACCTCCACCCCTTCGGGGCGCGGCTGGCGGAAGATGGCGCACATTTCATCGTAGAGCCGTCTTTGCCCTGCGACGTCAAGCGAGACGGCATTGGGGGGATAGGTGGCGTCCAACCGCCTGATGTAGGCCCACATTTCGGCGTCGATCAGGCGGTTGTAGTCGGTCTTCTTGCTCAAGCAGCCTTGTCCCATTGCTGAGTGAAGCCGCCAAGAGCCTTTTGCACATCCTCTTCGGAGGCGCCGTTCATGTCGATCTGCGCCACAAGGCCGCGCTTCTTATCATCGATCACATTGGTGACGCGCGCGGCGGTCCCCGCATCGGCCAGTGACTTGTCGAAGACGCGGGTGATCGCCTCTTTGCGTAGATCGGGTTTGAAGATCTTGCCGACGGCGGTCTTGGGCAGTTCACCCATGATCGACAGATGCTTGGGATGCGCGGCGCGCTCCTGCACCTTCTCGCGACAGAAGTTGAGAAGCTCCTCTTCCGTCACATTCGCCCCTTCAACCAGTTCGACGTAGACGCATGGGATCTCTCCCGCGTGGCTGTCGGGCTGGCCCACGGCACCGGCAAAGCTGACCGCCGGATGACCCAGCAGCGCTTCCTCGATCTCTGCCGGGTCGATGTTGTGACCGCCCCGGATGATCAGATCCTTGGAGCGGCCCGTGATCCAGAGGTACCCATCCGCGTCAAAACGGCCCAGGTCACCGGTCTTCAGATATTTGTCTTTGTAGTAAAGGCCCTTGTTCTTGTCGGCCTCGGTATAGGTATTGCCGACATAGACGCCGGGGTTGTGCACGACGATCTCACCGATCTCGTCAACGCCCGCTTCAACCTCGCCCTTCGCCGAGCCCTTGATGATCTTCACATCCGTGTAGGGGAACGGAATGCCGATGGAGCCGACCTTTTTAAGGCCGTCCACCGGGTTGCCGGAGACAAGGCAGGTGGCTTCGGTCATGCCGTAGCCTTCGACGATGGTCATGCCGGTCGTTTCTTCGAAGCGCTTGAAGAGTTCCAGCGGCAGCGGGGCGGAGCCGGAGAAGGCAGTCTTGACCGTGGAGATATCCGCGTTGACGGGCACCTGCATGGTCGCGGCGAGAGCGGTGGGGACGGAGACGACAAAGGTCACCTTCCAGCGCTCGACCAGCTTCCAGATATTGTCAAAGACCCCCTCACCCCGGTAGCCCTGCGGCGTCGGGAAGACCACGTGCGCACCAGAGGCGAGGGCCCCCATCAGCATCACCTGGCAAGCCATCACATGGAAGAGCGGAAGCGGACAGAGCATCACGTCGTTTTCGTCCAACAGCAGTTCCGAACCGACCCAGCCATTGTAGATGGTGCCGGAATAGAGGTGCTGTGCCACCTTGGGCATGCCCGTTGTGCCACCCGTGTGGAAGTAGAAGGCCACCCGGTCTTCCTGAACGTCCTCAAAGCTGAGCTTCTTGGGTTGCTTGTTCATTTCCGCATTGAAATCCATGTACTTGGCCTGGTTTTCGACCTTTCCCTTGGGGCGGATGAAGGGCACGATCCAGGATTTCGGCGGCGTCAGATAGCGTACAAGATCCACTTCCAGCACGGTTTTGACATTCGGCGCCAGTTTCACGGCCTTGGAGGTCTTCTCGGCCACATCGGTCTTGGGGAAGGGCTTGAGCGTGACCACGACCTTTGCGTTGGTCTCACGCAGGATCGAGCCGATCTGTTCGGCCTCCAGAAGCGGGTTGATCGGGTTGGCGATACCCGCCACGCCGCCGCCCAGCAGGGTCAGCACTGTCTCATTACAGTTGGGCAGGACATAGGCCACAACGTCACTGGGCCCAACACCGAGAGAGCGGAAGAGGTTGGCCGCCTGGCTGACTTTGTCGCGCAATTGCGTCCAGTTCAGGGTCTCGGCCTTGTCGGTCGGTCCCGAGAGCAACTGAAAACTGACCGCATTGTGGTTCGGAAACTTGTCCGCGGTTCCGCTCAACATCCCGAATAGTGTCTTGGGCAGATCGCGTTCGGCCCAGGGCCCCACGGCTTCGATCTTTGCGCGGTCTTCTAGTCCTTGATAGCTCATATGGATTCTCCCCTTGTCGCCGTTAGTTCGGCGTTCAATTCCCTACGCGATAGAATGGTGTGCTTTGGGGGATTCCGCAAGCGGAGGCGGTTTTCCAGAACGCCTGAAATCGCCTTACGTAACGACAAATGGTGCGCAAAAAGGACCTTTTCGCGCCAATCTGGCATGGTGAGCGGTGATTGCCGCTATCAAGGCCCAATGGCAGGGCGCAACTAGGCGGCAGCAGCCCCATCGGTGAACTGCAGCCGGGCAAGACGGGCGTAGAGCCCACCGCGCGCGACCAACTCATCGTGAGTGCCCTGGGCCACGATCCGGCCCGATTCAAGCACCACGATGCGGTCTGCCTTCTTCACTGTGGCGAGCCGGTGCGCCACGATCAGGGTCGTGCGGTCCTTGCTCAATTGATCCACCGCATGCTGCACGGCCCGCTCGCTTTCCGCATCAAGCGCGCTTGTCGCCTCATCCAGCAGAAGCACGGGCGCGTCGCGCAAGATAGCGCGGGCAATGGCGATACGCTGCTTCTGTCCGCCCGAGAGCATCACGCCCCGCTCTCCCAGATAGCTATCGTAACCGTCGGGCAAGGCATCGATAAAGCCATGTGCCGCTGCGGCGCGGGCGGCGGCAAAGACCTCCTCATCACTGGCGTCGGGCCTGCCAAACCGGATGTTCTCAAAGGCAGAGGCGGCAAAGATCACCGGGTCTTGCGGAACCAGCGCGATGGTGCGCCGGAAGGCGTCGCGGGCCAAGTCGCGCAGATCTACACCGTCAAGGCAGATGCGCCCCTGATCGGGATCGTAAAACCGCAGTATCAGCTGTATGATCGTGGTCTTGCCCGCACCGGAAGGGCCAACGAAGGCCACCGTTTCCCCCGGCTGGATGTCCAGGTCCACCCCGTCGAGGGCGGCAATCCCCGGCCGCGCAGGATAGGAAAAAGCCACATTTTCGAAGGTGATCCGACCCTGAACCGGTTGCGGCACCGCCCGTGCCTCGGGCGGGTCCTGCACCGCATCCTCTGACTTCAGAAGCTCCACAAGCCGCTCGGTCGCGCCCGCCGCGCGCTGAAGCTCTCCCCAGATCTCGGACAGGGCCGCGACGGCGCCTGCCACCATCACCGCGTAGATGACGAACTGAACCAGCGCCCCGGTGGACATGTCCCCTGCGCGGACGTCCCGCGCCCCGATCCAGAGGACACCGACGATGCCCGTGAAGACCAGGAAGATGACGATGACGGTCATGGCTGCGCGGGTGCGTATCCGGCGGCGCGCGGCATCGAAAGAGGCTTCGGTCATCTGTGCGAACTGTCCCCGGCTCGCTGCCTCATGGGTAAAGGCCTGAACGGTCTGCACGGCCGAAAGGCTTTCGGAGGCATTGCCGGAGGAGGCCGCGATCCAGTCCTGGTTCTCCCGGCTGATTGCCCGCAACCGACGACCCAGCGTCAGGATCGGCACGATCACCGCAGGCACAATCAGCAGCACCAGCCCGGTGAGTTTGGCCGAGGTCAGAAGCATCAGCGCCAATCCCCCTATAAAGATCAGCAGGTTGCGCAGCGCGATAGAGACCGATGAACCGATCACCGAGAGGATCAGCGTGGTGTCGGTCGTGATCCTGCTTAACACCTCGCCGGTCATGATGCGTTCATAAAAGCTCGGGCTCATCCCGATGACGCGGTCGAATACGGCCTTGCGAATGTCCGCGACAACCCTTTCGCCCAGGCGGGTGACCAACGCGTAGCGCAGACCCGTCCCGATGGCCAGGAGGGCCGCAATGCCGAGCGCGGCCAGAAAGTACTGGTCAAGCAGAGCCGCGTCTTCGGTCTCGAAATTGTCGATCACACGGCGCACGGCAAGCGGCAGGGTCAGGGACACGATGGCCGTCAGCACCAGCGCACAGATCGCCGCCGCCACCAGTCCCCGGTAGGGCCACATGAAAGGCGAAAGCGCGCGCAAAGCGCCGATCTGGCGCGATTTTTCGCGTTCCTCGGAAGCGGTTGGTGCAGGTGCGGGCGCAGGGGCCATGGGTCGTCCTTCTCCGTCTTCCCGCGGTCATGGCGCGACTGGCCAGCGGGGTCAAGCGCTTGGCTTGTCGCAGCTCATCCCGTTGTGCTCAACGGGCATCGTTCGCACGAAGGCAGACTGCTGATTTTCCGGGTTCGTGGATGGAGCGGGCGACGGGAATCGAACCCGTATCATCAGCTTGGAAGGCTACCGCGCTTATCGATAATTATCTTTTTATAACAATACAGTAAAGATATATGATCTGGATCTTTGTAGGTTAACTGTCGGAAAAGATTTTCTGGAGCGGGCGAGGGGAATCGAACCCCTATCATCAGATTGGAAATCTGAGGTCTTACCATTACACAACGCCCGCTCAGCGTGATACGACCTATTTCATGCGCATTCATTGGTCAAGTATCTGCTGGATATTGAGGAAGGAATTTCGATGGCCAAACCACACGCTGTAATCATCGGGGTCGGCAATGGCCTTTCAGCAGCTTTAGCACGAAACCTTGCAGTAGACTACTCTTTGACACTGGCGGCACGCGGCACGGACAAGTTGAAACTATTGGCTGACGAAACCGCCGCCCGCATGGTACAGCTGGATGCCACGGACGAAGACGCTGTAGCGGCGCTTTTTGACAGGCTTACCGCTGTGCCACGGATCGTGATCTACAATCCCTCAGCACGGGTGCGCGGACCGATTTCGGAACTGTCCGCAGATGATGTGCGCAACGCGGTCGAGGTGACAGCGATTGGGGCGTTCCTGACAGGTAAACATGCTGCCAAACACATGCTTCAGGCAGAACCGATCGACGGGACACGCGGTACCATTCTCTTCACAGGCGCATCTGCCGGGGTCAAAGGCTTCCCGCACTCCGCTCCGTTCGCCATGGGCAAGTTCGCACAACGCGGCCTGGCCGAGAGCATGGCGCGGGAACTGCATCCCCAAGGCGTTCACGTTGCCTGGATCAACATCGATGGCGGCATCCTCAATCCCGGCCGGGCGGAACCGGACGACAGGCCCGGATCAATGCTCCGGCCGGAGGCCATTGCACGGACCTACCGGCACCTGATCGAGCAGGACCGAAGTGCCTGGACCAACGAAGTTGCCGTACGGCCCTGGGTCGAGCGGTTCTAGAGGGCTTTTGCAGAGCGGGCATTGCATATGCTGACTGACGATGAACTGGACGAACTCGACGCATTGCTGTTGTCCTTTCCGATGGAAGCAGACGGCATGCTTCTCAGCGAGTTTGATGGCTTTTGTGCGGGCCTGATCGTGTGCCCCGAGATGGTCATGCCGGGGGAATGGTTGCCCTGTGTGTGGGGGAACAGCCCTGAGCACCTTGAGAGCCTTGAGGACGTCGAGGCCGCGATGGGCTTCATCATGCGCCACTACAACGACGTGGCGCGTTCCCTGACCCCACCTGCAACGGGATACGCTCCCCTCTATGACGAAGATACCAATACCGGTGAAATCCTCTGGGAAACCTGGTGTTGCGGCTTTGAACGCGCGATGCGGCTGCGTCCAGATACCTGGGAGCGCATTGTGGCAAGCGGCGACGAAGAAGCGGCAGCCTCAGTCAACATGATGCTGGCACTCTACAACATCGCCGAAGGTCAGAGCGATCTGCCCAAAGCCTCGGTCAGAACCTTGACCGATGAGGCCCCGGACGTCATCCCGAACCTGGTTCTGGCGATCAACGATTGGACCAAGTCTGACCGGACATCTGCCCCCTTCCCGGCTTGGGCTGCGGCAAACAAGTACCAGGCCCCCTATCAGGGATCAAAAGTCGGGCGGAACGCCCCCTGCCCTTGCGGCTCTGGTCGCAAGTACAAGCGCTGCTGCGGGACCAACTGAGCCCAGCAGGATAAGCATCACGGTGATACATCGAAGCGGACACCGGGCTTTGTGTAGTTCCAACTGCCTTCAGCGGCACCGAAATTCCCACTAATTCGCTGTTAATCAATTGGTCGTAGGTTCGATCC